>JBKJVN010000077.1:0-3327 GCA_046717345.1 Candidatus Limnocylindria bacterium
GCTTGATGGGGGTGTCGAACGCCTCGCGCCGCTCCACCACCACGCTGACCGGCTGGTCCGGACCGCCGCGCTGGACCTCGACCCGGCCGTCGATCTCGCTGACGATGGCCTGGCCCTTGGGGATCCGGGCCTCGAACAGCTCCTCGACCCGGGGCAGGCCCTGGGTGATGTCCTCGCCGGCCACGCCGCCGGTGTGGAACGTGCGCATCGTGAGCTGGGTGCCCGGCTCGCCGATCGACTGGGCGGCGATGATGCCCACCGCCTGGCCCAGCAGAACCAGCTGGCCTGACGCCAGGTTGCGGCCGTAGCACATCCGGCACACGCCATGACGGGCGGCGCAGGTCAGCGGCGACCGCACGTTGACGCGGTCGATGTCCGATGCCCCGATGCGCTCCACCGCGTCCTCGCCCAGCTCTTCGTTGCGCGCGGTGATCACCTTGCCGCTGACCGGGTCGGTGACGTCGATGCAGGCCATGCGACCGATGAGCCGATCCACGAACGGCTCGGGAATGTCGGCCGACTCCTCGCGGGTGATCCAGGTCCCGACGTCGGTCCCGCAGTCTTCCTCGCGGGTGATGACGTCCTGGGCCACGTCCACCAGGCGGCGGGTCAGGTAACCTGAGTCCGCCGTCCGCAGGGCGGTGTCCGCCAGACCCTTTCGCGCGCCGTGGCTCGAGATGAAGTACTCGAGCACGCTCATCCCTTCGCGCAGGTTGGAGCGGATGGGCAGGTCGATGATCCGGCCCGACGGGTCGGCCATCAGGCCGCGCATGCCGGCCAGCTGGTGGACCTGGGTCACGTTTCCTCGCGCGCCGGAGTGGGTGATCATCCACACCGAGCCCTTGCGATCGAGCCCGTCCAGCATCTTGCTGGTCACCTCATCGGTCGTATCGCGCCAGACCTCGACGGTCTGGGTGTAGCGCTCGTCATCGGTGATGAAGCCCTTGCGGAACTCGCGCTCGATGTCGGTCACCTTGTGGTCGGCCTCGGCCAACAGGGCCGCCTTCTCCTTCGGAACCTTGATGTCGTCGATGCCGATGGTGATGCCGGCCACGGTGGCGTAATGGAAGCCGATGGTCTTGATGCCATCCACCAGGCTGGCGGTGGCCGCCGGCCCCAGGTCGCGGTAGCAGCGCGCGATCAGGTCCTTGAGCGCCTTGCGATCCATGATCTGGTTGGAGAAACCCAGCTCATCCGGAAGCGCGGAGTTGAAGATCAGCCGCCCGGCGGTGGTCTCCACCAGCTCCCCGTTGAGCTCGACCCTGATTGGGGCCTGGAGGTGGATGATGCCTGCGTCGAGCGCCATCCGCGCCTCATCGAATGACGAGAAGGCGCGGCCCTTGCCGGCCGCCTCCGGATCCTCGATGGTCAGGTAGTAGCAGCCCAACACCATGTCGTGGGTGGGCGATACGACCGGCGTCCCGTCCGCTGCGCTGAGCAGGTTCTGGGTCGACAGCATCAGCTCCTTCGCTTCCTTCTGGGCGGCGGACGAGAGCGGCACGTGAACCGCCATCTGGTCGCCGTCGAAGTCCGCGTTGAAGGCGAAGCACACCAGGGGATGGATCTGGATGGCCGATCCCTCGACCAAGACCGGCATGAAGGCCTGGATCCCGAGCCGATGGAGCGTGGGTGCACGGTTGAGGAGCACAGGGTGGTCCTGGATGACCTCCTCCAGCACGTCCCACACCTCGGGGCGTACCCGCTCCACGATCCGCTTGGCGCTCTTGATGTTGTGGGCGAAGCCCTTCTCCACCAGCTGGCGCATGACGAACGGCTTAAACAGCTCGAGCGCCATCTTCTTGGGCAGGCCGCACTGGTGGAGCTTCAGCTCGGGGCCGACCACGATGACCGAGCGGCCGCTGTAGTCGACTCTCTTGCCGAGCAGGTTCTGCCGGAACCGGCCCTGCTTGCCCTTCAGCATGTCGGACAGGCTCTTGAGCCGATGGTTGCCGGTGCCGCTGATGGCACGCCCGCGGCGCCCGTTGTCGATCAGCGCGTCGCAGGCCTCTTGAAGCATCCGCTTCTCGTTGCGGATGATGATCTCCGGCGCCTCCAGGTCCAGCAGCCGGCTCAGGCGGTTGTTGCGGTTGATCACCCGCCGATACAGGTCGTTCAGGTCGCTGGTCGCGAACCGTCCGCCGTCGAGCTGGACCATGGGCCGCAGGTCGGGCGGGATGACCGGCAGCGTAGTCAGGATCATCCACTCCGGGCGGGCGCCGCTCTTGCGGAACGCCTCGATCAGGCGCAGCCGCTTGATCGCCTTCTTCCGGCGCTGTCCGCTGGTCTGGCGCATCTCGAGCTGGAGCTTCTCCGCCAGCTCGTCGAGGTTCATGGCCTCGATGACCTTCTTGATCGCCTCCGCCCCCATCGAGGCGTCGAACAGACGTCCGTGCTGCTCGGACAGGTTGCGATGCTCGGACTCGGTCAGGGTCTGCATGACCTTGATGTCGTTGATCTGCTGGCGGGCCAGGCGCGCCGCGAGGCGCGCGTCATCGGTCTCGCGAGCCAGGTGCTCGCGGGCCTCGGCCAGGGCACCGTCGAAGCCGCCGGTCAGATCGGTGATCTGCAGGTCATGCCGTTCCCGGGCCCGGGTCTTCGCCTCGCCAATGTCGGCCGTGACCGAGGCAACCTCGGCCTTGACCGCCTCGCGCAGACGCGCGACGGACTCCTTGACCGGCTCACCCTCGCGAGCCACGACCTCGCCGGTGGCCGCGAACACGACGTCGACGATGACCGTCTTGCCGGCCGCCTTGAGATCGGTCTCGATGGCCTTGGCCGCGGTCGTCAGCTCCTCGGCGCGCGCCTTCTGGCGCTCGGCGAGCATCTTCAGCTCGGCGGCGAGCTCACCGTCGATCGCCATCCGGCGCTCGGAGACCTGCCCCTCCAGCTCGGCCTGCTTGTCGTCGACCACGCCCTTGGCCGCCGCGATGCGCTCGGCCAGCTCCTCGTCGACGCGTGCCAGTGCCTTCTCGCGCTCGCCCTCGTCGACCCGGGTGACCACCGACAGGGCGAAGTACAGGATCCGCTCCAGGTTGCGCGGGCTGATGTCGAGCAGGATCCCCAGCCGTGACGGGGTGCCCTTGAAGTACCAGATGTGGCTGACCGGGCTGGCAAGCTTGATGTGGCCCATCCGCTCGCGGCGGACCTTGCTGCGGGTCACCTCCACGCCGCACTTGTCGCAGATGATGCCCTTGTACCGAATCCGCTTGTACTTGCCGCAGTAGCACTCCCAGTCCTTCGTGGGACCGAAGATCCGCTCGTCGAAGAGGCCGTCCTTCTCCGGCTTGAGCGTGCGGTAGTTGATCGTCTCCGGCTTCGTCACCTCGC
>JBKJVN010000078.1:0-14397 GCA_046717345.1 Candidatus Limnocylindria bacterium
AGACCATGGACCGACGGCGATGCTTATCGGTGTACTCGAACTCCACGACGAGGCTCCTTGATGCGGGTTACCAGGGGACGAGGCGGGCGCGCTGCGCGCGACGCAGCGCCGGATCGTTGGCGTCAGCCGCAATCGGGCTCACGGCCCGGGCGGTGATGGCATTGGCGTCGAGATTGGTGACCTCGAAGACGGCGAAACCGATGATGTCGACGTACTGGCCGCCGCTGGCCGACGTCGCCACGGTGAACGTGATCGGGAGCAGGTGCGTCACCGGCTGGCCGGCGCCGTTGGTGCCCACGCCACGCACGACGAACGTGTAGCAGCCCGGGCTCAGGCCGAAGCTGTCGATGGTCAGCGTGGTCAGGGCCCCGTTTCCGCCGGATGACGGTGTGACGCTGGTCGGCGAGATCGTCAGTTGGCCGGGGTTGATGCTGGCGGCGCCATAGTTGCAGTCCGAAAACGAGGCGGCGTCGACGCTCAGCGAAACCGTGGTCCCGGTCGCGCCCCAGCGCGTGGCGGCGGCACTCGTGGTGGACACGTACAGGCCCACGCTGGCCGTTCCGCCCATGCTCGCGATCGAGGCGCTGGTGGTCGAGTTGCCGAGGCTGAAGTCCCGCACCGCACCGCCGATCCGGACCGCGGCCGGGAAGCGCCGGGTCTGGAAGTATGGGTCGCCGGAATGGCCCTCCAGCCACACGGTGTAAATGCCGGCCGGCGCCGTGTTCGATGAGAACGACTGCATGGCGACGGTCGTCCCATGCTTGTCCGGGATGAAGGTGTCGGTCGACCACACCGGCTGGTTGATGTGGCCGGCGGTGGGCGGTGCGTTTGTCGGCGGCTCGTCCGGGATCAGGTCATACGCCGGGTTGGAGGACAGGTGGTCACCGTGGAGGTGCAGGCTGACCGTGCTGTTGAACGCGTCGTTCCGGGACACCGTGAAGTTCGGGCCACTGGTCGGCGCGCCGGTCGTCGATGGCAGCACGATGGCGGTCGGCGGGGTGATCGAGAAGTCGGGGATCTCCATCACCGTCCCGTTGTAGACCGCCAGCAGGACCCGCCCACCCACGGTGTACACCTGGGAGAAGTTGCCGACCACCATCGAGGTGTCATTGCCGGACATGACCGCGATCTGGTCGTTCGGATCGGCCGGGGTGATGATGGGCGGGAAGGCGGGGCCCGGGTAGCCGGTCAGCAGATACTTACCCTGCATGTCCTTGAGGGTGTTGGTGTTGATCCCGGCGGTGATGCCGTTGTAGTAGATGCGCGAGGTGGGGGACTGGAAGTTGCGCACGTCGAGGGCAATGAACCCGCGGAACGAGCTGTCGTTGTTGGCCTTGCTGCCCGGGCCATAGAGCTCGAACAAAGGGCCGGGCTCGGCCTCGCTGGCGGGCGTTCGACCGTCGTATCCGTACACGCTGGTCGGGTCGACGCCGCCCGAGGTGGAGGTGGCAGTCGTGGCCACGGCGTCCACGAAACCGCCCCCCGGGCCAGGCGGCCCTTCGTACCGGCGCGCGACGATGGGGAGGGCCGGACCTCCCTGCAGACGGCACTGGGCGCGACCCGTGGCCGCGAGGCTGTCGACCCCCACCAGGCGCGCAAGAACGGCCTGGACCTGCGACGTGATGGCCACCCGGGTCGTGGTGCCGCTGACGATGATCCCGCTCTGGAGATATGCCGGATCGCCGGCGTGCCCACTTTCATACTCGCGGGCCGCATCCGAGGCGATGGCGGAGTTGGCGGCCGCCGGCGACTGCTCAAGGTTGACCTCGGCGATGATCCTGGCCTGGGCCGCCGCCGACGCGTCGGAGTCGCCGGCAATGAGTGCCCGGCAGGCGGCGAGGGCCCCGGCATCGGCCGCGGTCTGCACGTGTCGCTGCTCCGCGACCTGGCGCCCGACGTCGATCGCCAGCCCGGCGAACACGAGGAGCAGGGTCATGGTGAGCGCGACCATGACCAGGACCTGGCCGTGGGCCGATCCGCTTCGGGGCACGGTCAGTTCACCACCATGGTGGTTGTGGCGCGCTGGAAGAACCGCCCGCCCCCGTCGGTGGACAGCAGAGCGCTGATGAGTGGAACGACGACGTCGCTGTGATAGCTGATCTCGACCCTGATCAGGCAGCCCTCCCGGGTATCGGTCACGCAGTTGGTCAGGCTGTCGCCCGGATCAGGGCAGGGGTCGCTGGTCGTCGCCGACGCGCAGTAGGACACCGTCACGTCACCGTTGACCAGCGTCGTGCTGCTCGGAGTTGGGCACGCACCGCCACTCAGGGTGGCGCTGAAGTGGGGACTGGCGTCATCCAGGAGGCCGAAGGATTCGGTGGCCGCGGTGAGGACCGCGGCGCAACGATGGGCATCGTTCCAGAACGCGCTCTCGGTGTAGTCGTAGACGTAGATCGTGCCGGCCCGGGCGCCCTCACGGGCAGCATTGGTGAGGGTGACGTGGGCGCCGTACAGCAGCCCGAACTGGATGATGCCGACCACGATCAACATCAGGGGCATCAGGACGGCCACGAACTCGACCAGTGCCTGTCCCCGGCCGGCGCGCAGGTCAGCCCAGCGGACAGCGTGACCCATCCGCTGCGCAGGCTGGGGACGAGGCGCACCGCGACGCATTAGACCCCTGAGCCTAAGAGGGGTGGAGCGGACGGGATATGACCCGTTAGATCGCCTTGCGATAGGTACCGATGGTGTCGGCTAGAATCGGTCACCCCCAGGAGGTCGGCCGCTCCTTTTCATGCCCGAGTTCACCCTGAACGCACCGTTCGAGCCCACTGGAGACCAGCCCCAGGCCATCGCCGGGCTGGTCGAGGGGCTCCAGGCCGGCATGCGCCACCAGGTCCTGCTGGGAGCCACCGGGACGGGGAAGACCTTCACCGCGGCCAAGGTCATCGAGGCCGTCCAGCGCCCGACGCTGGTGATGGCCCACAACAAGACCCTGGCCGCCCAGCTGTACCAGGAGTTCCGCGAGTTCTTCCCGCAGAACGCGGTCGAGTACTTCGTCAGCTACTACGACTACTTCCAGCCCGAGGCCTACCTGCCCCGTTCCGACACGTACATCGAAAAGGACTCGTCCCGCAACGACGAGATCGACCGGCTGCGGCACAACGCGACCCGGGCCCTGTTCGAGCGGCGGGACGTGATCATCGTGGCCTCGGTGTCGTGCATTTACGGGCTCGGCGCCCCGATCGACTACGGGGCCACCGTCATCAACCTCAAGGTCGGTGGCCATTACCGCCGCGACGGTGTCCTGCGCCACCTGGTCGACCTCCAGTACCAGCGCAACGATGCCGCCCTCTCCCGTTCGCGGTTCCGCGTCCGGGGCGATGTGGTGGAGGTCCAGCCGCCGCACGGCGAGGAGGTGGTCCGGATCGACTTCCTGGGCGACGAGGTAGAGCGCATCGTGGAGGTCGATGGACTGACCGGCGAGGTCCTGGCGGAGCGTTCCGAGGTGAACTTCTACCCGGCCACGCATTACGTGACGCCCCGCGACAAGCTGCTGGTCGCCATCGACGACATCGAGGCCGAGATGGAGCTCCGGGTCCGGGAGCTGGAGGCCCGCGGCCAGGCGCTGGAGGCCGCCCGTCTCCGCCAGCGCACGACCTTCGACCTCGAGATGCTCCGCGAGGTGGGCTTCTGCCCGGGGATCGAGAACTACTCCCGCCACCTATCACGCCGGGAAGCGGGCAGCCGGCCATGGACCCTGATCGACTACTTCCCGACCGACTTCCTGCTGATCATCGACGAGAGCCACATGACGATCCCGCAGGTGCACGGCATGTACAAGAACGACCGGACGCGGAAGGAGATCCTGGTCGAGTTCGGCTTCCGGCTGGCGTCCGCGCTCGACAACCGGCCGCTGACCTTCGACGAATGGGAGGCGCACCTGAACCAGGTCGTCTCTATGAGCGCGACCCCCGGACCGTATGAGTCGGAACGCGCCGAACGGGTGGTCGAGCAGCTCATCCGGCCGACAGGGGTGGTGGACCCGGCCATCACGGTGCGCCCAACCGCCCACCAGGTGGACGACCTGCTGGCGGAGATCCGCGACACGGTGTCCCGCGGGGAGCGCGTCCTCGTCACGACGCTCACCAAGAAGATGGCCGAAGACCTGGCGGACTACCTGGCCGAGCTGGGGATCAAGGTCCAGTGGCTGCACAGCGAGGTGGACACCCTGGAGCGGGTGGAGATCCTGCGCGACCTGCGGCTGGGGGTGTACGACGTCCTGGTCGGCATCAACCTGCTCCGGGAGGGGCTGGATCTGCCGGAAGTGACCCTGGTCGCGATCCTGGACGCCGACAAGGAGGGCTTCCTGCGCAGCGGCGGGTCGCTCATCCAGGTGATCGGCCGGGCGGCGCGCAACGTGGGCGGCCGGGTGATCATGTATGCCGATCGCGACACGGCGGCCATGCGGCAGGCGATCGAGGAGACCGATCGGCGGCGCGCGAAGCAGGTCGCTTACAACGCCGAGCACGGGATCGTCCCGGAGACGATCACGAAAGCCATTCGGGACATCCACGAGGGCTTGCGGCGGGTGGCCGAAGAGCGGAAGGTCCTCGACCTGGAGGGTCGGGGAAGCGAGGAGGTGGCCGAGCTGGCCAGCCGGCTGGAGTCCCAGATGCGCGAGGCGGCGCGCAACCTCGAGTTCGAGCGCGCGGCGGCGCTGCGCGATGAGCTGGTCGCCCTGCGACGCCTGCGCGAGGAGCTGGCGGCGGCGCCGGGGGAGATCCCGGCCGACGTGTACGCCGCGGCCGCGGACGCCCGCCGCGATGGATGGGGTTCCGGATCCGGCCCGCGCCGCGAGATGTTCAGCCTGGCCGCGCGACCCCGCGTCATCCCGGCCGGGACGCGGCGACGCCCGCCGCGGCGACGCTAGTCGGTTCGGAGTCATGGCCGGGACCCTGCCCCACGCCGTGTTCGTCGAGACCGGCATTGACGAGACAGGGCGGGCGATGGCCTTCGCCGGCGAGCTTCCGGGCTGCGCGGCGGTTGGCGATGACCCAGCGTCCGCCGTCGCCGCCGTACCGGGGCGAGTGACCGAGTTCGTCGGATGGCTCCGGGCGCATGGGGAGCCTCTCGCCGAGCCGGTTGGCAACTGGTACGAGGTCGAGCGCGCGGCGGGAGGCGACGGTGCCGATGGCGGGCCTCGACGCGCGTCGTTCTCGCTCGACGAGCTGCCGCCGTCCGCCGACGAGTTCGCGACCTGGCTGGGCTGGGCGGAGCTCGCGCGCGAAGAGCTGGCCGCGGCGCTCGACGTTCAGCCGGCTGCCGCCGTGCAGCTGGCCTGGCTGGCGGCCCAGGACGGGGCGCTGGCCGCTGAGCTGGGCACACCGGGCCCGAACGACGAGGCGGTAGCGGGGCTCGATGGCATCTACGCTGCCCGCGACGCCCTGACCACGGCCCTTTTCACGGCCGGGCCGGGTGGGGCCGGCGTGCGCCGCGCCCTGCGGCTGGCCATCGCCGACGACCTTCGGGCGGTGGAGCTCATCAGCGTCCGGTGACCGCGGCGGTACCCAGGGCCGAGCGGCTGGCCTGGCTGGCGGTCCCGCTCGTCCTGATCGGGATGGTCGTCCTGTTCCTGACCATCGGGAGCCTGGGAGAGCGACGAGCCGAGCTGGAACGGATCGACGTGTCCGAGGTCCTGGCGGCGGCGGATCCGGTGGCGGCCTACGGCACACGCGAGCTCCAGCTGGTGGGCTGGTACGCCAACCTGGCCGATGACTGCCGCCCCAACCCCGACCAGCGTCCCGATGCGTCCTGGCTGGAGCGCACCTGTCCCCTCCATCTCCTCATGGCCGAGCAGCCCGCGACCGGCGCCACGCAGGCAGCCCTGGAAGCGATCGGCCTCCGTCTGGCGGCGCCCACCGGGGAGCCGTTTCCGCCCCGAGCCCAGCCGGATGGCTGGCATCTGCTGCTCGAACAGGTGGTCGTGACCGGCCATTTCGAGGGCCACACGTTCGTGGTGACCGACACCGATGGCCTGGTGCACTGAGCGTATCGTGCCCGCGTGGATGCGCCGGCTCTGGTCATCGGAATCGTCGCCATCGCGCTCGGCGCCGGCTGGATGCTGCTGGGCTATCGCCTGGCCCTGATCCTGCTGCCGATCTGGGGTTTCTTCGCCGGCTTCATCTTCGGCGCCCACGTCCTGCAGGAATTGCTGGGCCAGGGATTCCTGTCCTCGACCATCAGCTGGGTGGGCGGCGCCATCGCGGGCCTGGTCTTCGCCGTGCTGGCGTACCTGTTCTGGTATCTCGCGGTGGTGATCGCGTTCGCCTCGGTCGGGTACTGGCTCGGATGGGGCCTCATGACCCTTATTGGCTTCTCGGGGACGGGGCCGGCGGCGTTCGGGATCGGCCTCGTGGTCGGAGCCGTCCTGGCCGTCTTGGCCGTCGTGACCGGCGTGCCGCTGGTCGCCCTGGTGGTGATCACCGCGGTGGGTGGGGCGCACGCGTTCATCGCCGGACTGCTGATCCTGCTGGGCGCCATCGACGTCACGGCCATGGGGACCGGCGTCGTGACCGCCATCATCTCGGCCAACGTCGGGTGGTGGCTCGCCGCCCTGGGGCTGGCGCTGGTGTCGACCATCATCCAGCTGCGGACGATCGGCGAGCACCGGTTGGAGCCACCCGCGGCGCGAATCTAGCCCTCTCTCAAACCGAACAGGTGTTCATATCGGTCTGATATCATCCGGCCCGATGCCCTCGGATCGGATCGTCGTGCGCGGCGCGCGCGAGCACAACCTGCGCAACATCGACGTGGAGATGCCGAGGGACCGGCTGATCGTGATCACCGGCCTGTCGGGATCGGGAAAGTCGAGCCTGGCGTTCGACACCATCTACGCCGAGGGCCAGCGGCGCTACGTCGAGTCGTTGTCTGCCTATGCGCGGCAGTTCCTGGGGCAGATGGAGAAGCCCGACGTCGACCAGATCGACGGGCTGTCGCCGGCGATCAGCATCGACCAGAAGGGCGCCAGCCGGAATCCGCGCTCGACGGTGGGCACCGTCACCGAGATCTACGACTACCTGCGCCTGCTGTTCGCCCGGATCGGTCGCATGCATTGCCCGGTGTGCGGCCGGGAGATCGAGCGACAGACGGTCGAGCAGATCGTGGACCAGCTGTACGGGCTGCCCGAAGAGACGCGGATCCTGGTCCTGGCGCCGGTCGTGCGTGACCGGAAGGGCGAGCATGAGAAGGTCCTGGCCGGGGCCCGCCAGGCGGGCTTCGCCCGGGTCCGGGTCGACGGCGAGGTCCGCGACCTCGACGAGGAGATCTCGCTGGCCAAGACCTTCCGCCACACCATCGAGGTCGTCGTCGACCGCCTTGTCATCCGCCACGGGCGTCGTGACGACCCGGACGGCGAGCGTCCGGACGCCGCGCGGTTGGCCGACTCGATCGAGACAGCCCTTCGCCTGGCGGAGGGGACCGTGCTCGTGAACGTGCCCGAGAAGGACGCGCCGGGGACAGACCGCCTGTACTCGGAGCGCTACGCCTGCCCCGAGCACGGCGGCTCGTTCGAGGAGCCCGCGCCGCGCAACTTCTCGTTCAACTCGCCCCATGGCGCCTGCCCCACGTGCACCGGCCTCGGCAGCCGGCTCGAGATCGATCCGGACCTGGTCCTGCCCGATCCGACCCGTTCCATCCGGGAGGGGGCCATCGTCCCCTGGCGGCGGATGGCGGTCACCGACTCGTGGTTCAGCAAGATCCTGGACGCTGTCGCCGTGCGCTACGACTTCTCGCCCGAGCAGGCTGTGGGCGAGCTGAGCGAGGAGGCCCGCGAGATCCTGCTGCGTGGCAACCGCGGCGAGCGGGTGGTCGTCACCTACCGGTCACGCTCGGGCGCCAGCCACGAGTTCACGACCACGTTCGAAGGGGTCCTTCCGAACCTTGAACGGCGCTACCGAGAGACGGGCTCGGAGGCCACCCGGACCGAGATCGAGCGCTACATGGCCAGCCGCCCATGCCCCACCTGCGGCGGGATGCGGCTTCGACCCGAGTCGGTGGCGGTCACGGTCGGTGGCCGCAACATCATCGAGACCACCCGACTGTCGGTCACCGAGGCGCTCGAGTGGCACCGATCCCTGCCCGGGCGCCTGACCAATCGCGAGAACACCATCGCCCGCCAGGTGCTCAAGGAGGTCCGATCCCGCCTGGGGTTCCTGGTGGACGTCGGGCTCGACTACCTGACCCTGGACCGGGCGTCGGGCACCTTGAGCGGCGGAGAAGCTCAGCGCATCCGGCTGGCGACCCAGATCGGCTCCAGCCTGATGGGCGTGCTGTACATCCTCGACGAGCCGTCGATCGGGCTCCACCAGCGCGACAACGCGCGGCTCATCGCGACCCTGAGCCGGCTGCGGGACCTGGGCAACACCCTGATCGTGGTCGAGCACGACGAGGAGACAATCCGGGCCGCGGACTGGGTGGTGGACATCGGGCCCCGGGCGGGAGAGCACGGGGGGCGTCTCATCCACTCCGGGCCGCTGGACGAGCTCCTCCGCAACGAGCGCTCGATCACCGCCGACTACCTGCGCGGTGACCGATCGATCCCGGTGCCGCGGCGACGCCGCGCGGGGAGCGGGGAGTGGCTGACCGTGCGGGGTGCGGCCGAGAACAACCTGCGGTCGATCGACGTCGGCTTTCCCCTGGGTCGCATGGTGGCGGTGACCGGCGTCAGCGGCTCGGGCAAGTCGAGCCTGGTGACCCAGATCCTGTACCCCGCCCTGGCCCAGCGGCTGCACGGCGCTCGGGAACGGGCCGGCCGGCATGCGGGCCTCGACGGAGTCGACCGCGTCGACAAGGTGATCGACATCGACCAGAGTCCCATCGGGCGCACCCCGCGCTCGAACCCCGCCACGTACACCGGGCTCTGGGCGCCCCTGCGCGAGCTCCTGGCCGCGGTTCCCGAGTCACGCCTGCGCGGCTACAAGCCGGGCCGTTTCAGCTTCAACGTCAAGGGCGGCCGGTGCGAGGCGTGCGAGGGAGCGGGGATCGTGCAGATCGAGATGCACTTCCTGCCGGACGTGTACGTGGCCTGCGAGGTGTGCAAGGGCCAGCGCTACAACCGCGAGACGCTCGAGATCCACTACAAGGGCCGCAACGTGGCCGAGATCCTCGAGATGACGGTCGACGAGGCGCTCGACTTCTTCGGGCCCATCCCCGCCATCCGCAACCGGCTGCAGACCCTCCAGGACGTGGGCATGGGCTACGTCCACCTCGGTCAGCCGGCAACCACCCTGTCCGGCGGCGAGGCGCAACGGGTCAAGCTGTCCACCGAGCTGTCGCGGCGCGCGACCGGGCGCACGGTCTACATCCTTGACGAGCCCACGACGGGCCTCCACTTCGACGACGTCGCCCGTCTCCTGAAGGTGCTCAGCCGGCTGGCAGACGCGGGGAACACGGTCATCGTGATCGAGCACAACCTGGACGTCATCAAATCCGCTGACTGGGTGGTTGACCTCGGTCCCGAGGGCGGGGACGCGGGCGGAGCGCTGATCGCGTCCGGGACCCCGGAGGCGGTCGCCGAGGACCCCGCCTCCTACACCGGGCTGTACCTGCGCCGGGTCCTGGGCCTGCCGGAGCAGCTGCGCCCTGCTCGCCGGACCCGGCCCACCCGGCGTGCAGCAGCCGTCTCCGCTTGACGCCGGTGCCATCCCGCGACGAGGCCCTGGCCCTGCTCCACGAGTGGAACGCCAACCCGTCCCTGCGCAAGCACGGGCTGCTGGTCGAGGCCGGCGTGCGCGGCTACGCGACCGATGACGGTGGCGACCCGGCAACCGTGGAGTGGTGGGGGATCGCCGGGCTGCTCCACGACCTGGACTACGAGCGCTTCCCCGATCCCGCCACCCACGGGGCGATCGGGGCGGACGAGCTCGCGCGACTGGGATATCCAGAGGACGTCGTCCAGGCGGTGCGGTCGCACAATGATGCCCTCGGGATCCCTCGCGAGAGCCGCCTGGACCACCTCGTGTACGCCTGCGATGAGCTGGCCGGATTCCTGGTGGCGGTCGCACTCATGCGGCCGTCGAAGCAGCTGGCCGATGTCGAGCCGGTCAACGTCCGCAAGCGGATGAAGGACAAGGCCTTCGCGCGCGCTGTCCCGCGCGAGATGCTCTTGGCCGGAGCCGACGAGATCGGCCTCGACTTCGACGACCACGTGGCGAACATGGTCCGCTACCTCGTGGCGGTGGCGCCGGAGGTCGGTCTGTAGGTCGCGGCGCGGGCCCGCTTCGGCCGGCCCATCATCTCGGCCACGAAGGGTGAGACCCGGTCGGGGTCGAACGCGAGGACCAGGTTCCGGCGGCAGCGCGTGACGGCGACGTAGGCCAGCCGGCGCTCCTCCTCCAACGCCCGCGCCGGGTCGGACGCCTCCAGCACGGCCCGGCGATTCGGGAACCGCTCGATCTCCATCCCGAGCACGACGACGGTGGGCCATTCGCGTCCCTTGGCCCCGTGGACGGTGGCCAGCTCGATCGCGGCATCCGGATCGCGGAGTGCCGCGAGCCGGGCGCGGGCCTCGGCGAACGCCGCCAGGAAGGCGTCGGCGCGGCGGTGCCCCACCGCCCAGCCGATGAGCGCATCCAGCGCGGCGTGGTCCTCCTCGCCCAGCCGGTCCGCCAGGTCGGCGCGGCGCCAGCCACGCACGGCCCGCGCCCGGAGGAGGGCGGGGAGGGGTGGCGCGGCCGGACCACCGGATGCCAGGTCAGCGAGCATCGCATCCACCGGCTCAGCCTGGAGCGGCGACGGGATGGTCGTGGCGTGCGGGATCCCGCTCCGCAGGAGGGCCAGGATGAGCGGCCCGAGCTCGGCCCGGGTCCGGGCCAGCACTGCCAGGCGCCCGGCGTCGGCCGCCCAGCCCGGAAGGACTCGTGCCAGGTCATCGATGCTGTCCGGACCGCGCAGGGCCCAGGTCGCGATCGGGACCGCGTCGTGGGTCCGCGGGCCGGTGACCGCCGCGCGGAGGCGTTTCGGGACCCGCTCGCGGTTGTTGGCGATCAGCCGGTCCGCTGCCGCGACCACCGCCGGCGGGCATCGGTAGTTCACCTCCAGGATCACCCGCCGCGCGTCCGGATACCGGTTCGGGAACTCGAGGATGCGCCGGACATCGGCCAGGCGCCAGGTGTAGATCGTCTGATCGTCATCGCCAACCACAAAGAGGTTGTCCTCGGGTGCCGCGAGGAGCCGGACGAGCCGGAGCTGGGCGGCGTCGACGTCCTGAAACTCATCGACGCACAGGTGGCTGAAGCGGGCCTGCCAGCGGCGGCGAAGCTGCGGGTCGACCTCGAGCGCCGCCACCGCGCCGACCACCAGGTCGTCGAAGTCGATGAGCCCACGAGCCTCCATCAGCGCGTGGAACGCCTGCACCGCGCTCGTCGCAGCGGCCGGCGGTGGCCGGCCCTCGATCTTCCAGGCCGAGACGATGGTGTCGAGCGCAGCTGGATCGGGTGGCTCGGGCGCGGGATCGCCGCCGTCAGCGACGTGCTGCTCGGCCAGCGCCCGCCGGCGCGCGGCGCGCAGCAGAGGGAAACGGTCGGGGAGCAGCCGGACCGGGCGCCCGGCATCGAGCAGCACCTGGCGGGCCATGGCGTGCAGCGTCCGGACCTCGATCGCCTCGGCGCCGGGCACGTCCGGCGCGAGCCGGCTGGCGATGCGGGCCGCCAGCTCGGCGGCGGCGGCGCGGTTGAAGGTGACGACCCCGATCCGATCGGCGGCAACCCCGCGGCCGAGGAGCACGCCGAGACGCGCGATCAGGGTCGTCGTCTTGCCGCTGCCCGCCGGGGCGATGACCTGGGCCGGACCATCCGGCAGCGCCGCGGCCATGCGCTGCTCGGGATCGAGCGACGCGAGCAGGCCCCCCGTTGCCGATGCGGCGACCGACGACGCGATCGTCATCGGCCGATGATGGCGTAGGCGGCTTACCGGGCGATCAACGATCGCTTACTCGATCGCCTTCGGTGACAATCCCTGACGTGACCCATCCTCAACGCCAGCCACAGCATCTCGCGTAGGCCACGACGATGCTCGGCCAGACTGTCTGCCCTTCCTGCGGAGCAGGGACTGACGTAGGTGCGCGATTCTGTCCCACCTGCGGCACCGCGCTCGTCGCACCTTGCCCGTCCTGCGGCTCCGAAACGGGGGTGGGCGCCCAGTTCTGTGCCTCCTGCGGGCATCGCCTTGACCGCGCAGGGGGCAAGGAGGAGGAGCGAAAGGTCGTCACGGTGCTCTTCGCCGACCTCACCGGGTCGACGGCGCTCGGGGAGCAGCTCGACCCGGAAAGGCTGCGAGCGCTCCTGAGCGACTACTTTGCCGCGATGGCTTCGGTGGTCGAGTCGTGGGGAGGCACGGTCGAGAAGTTAATCGGCGACGCCGTCATGTCGGTCTTCGGCATCCCATCGATGCACGAAGACGACGCGGAACGTGCGCTCCGCGCGGCTCTCCAGATGCAGGCACGCCTCGGGGAGATGAATCCGGACCTCCGTGAACGACACGGGGTCCAGCTTGCGATGCGCATCGGCGTCAACACCGGGGAGGTCCTGGCGGGCAAAGGGGGCGACCAGTTCATGGTCACAGGCGACGTGGTGAACGTGGCCGCGCGCCTGCAGCAGACCGCCGAACCTGGCCAGGTCCTGGTGGGCGAACGCACGCACTTCGCCACTCAGGGAGCGTTTGCATTCGAGCCTCTCAAGCAGAGAGCGATCAAAGGCAAAGTGCTTCCGGTGCCCGCGTGGCTCCTCGTTGGTGTCGCGGAACTGGTGCGTCCGCGCGGACTGCCCGGCGTTTCAACCGCGCTCGTAGGGCGCCAGCGCGAGCTGGGGCTCCTCGAGAATCTGTACCGCGCCACATTGGACGAGGCGCGCCCACGCCTCGTGACGATCCTGGGCGAGGCGGGCATCGGCAAGACCCGGCTCACCGAGGAGTTCCTCGTCCGGGCGAGATCGGACGCCCGGCCGCCAGCTGTCTACACGGGTCGCTGCCTACCCTACGGACAGGGGATCACGTACTGGGCCTTGCGCGAAGTACTCTGGGGAGCGGCCGGCATCCTCCTCGACGACACCGCCCCCGTCGCGGGGGAGAAGCTCCGCAGCCTGATCCTGGAGCTTCTCGAAGGATCCGGCGACGAGGTGCGCGAGGCAGAGCGGGTGATGTTCGCGTTGGCGACGACCGCGGGCATCTCCCTCGCAGACAACCCCCTTGACCAGATGTCGCCGGAATCGATTGGCGAGGAGCTCGGCCTCGCCTGGCCCCGCTTCCTGAGCGCGCTGGCGGCGCGGCGACCCGCAGTGGTCGTGATCGAGGACCTCCATCGGGCGGAGTCGCCGCTCCTCGACATGATGGAGCACCTCGTCTCGCGCTCCACCGGAAGCGTGCTGCTCATGGCGACGGCAAGGCCGGAACTGGCGGATGTGCGCCCCGGCTGGAGCTCGCGACGAGGGATGTCGCAGGTCGCCCTGGAGCCCCTGACCGGGGCCAACGTGGAGGAGCTCTTGGACAGGCTCCTCCCGCAGGTCGGCGCCGGGCTTCGCGAGAAGATCTCGGGCACGGTGGAGGGAAACCCGTTCTTTGCGGAGGAGATCGTCGGGCACCTGATCGACGAGGGCGTCCTCGCCCGCGACGGGGAGCAGATTGTCGAGGCCAATCCCGATGCCCCTGTCACGATCCCGGACACGGTCCGCGCACTCCTCGCAGCCCGCGTCGACGCCCTTCCCGGGGATGAGAAGCGTACGCTCCAGGACGCCGCGGCCGTCGGCCGGACGTTCTGGCTGAGCTCCCTCGAGTCGATGCGCGGCGGCGCGCCGGTTCGCGGCGTGCTCGGCGGGCTCGAGGACAAGGGCTTGATCGTGGTCAGACCGACGTCCTCGCTGCCGGGTCAGATGGAGCTCTCCTTCCGTCACGGCCTCACGCGCGAGGTCGCGTACCAGTCGATCCCGAAAGGCAGGCGCGCGAAAGCGCACGCGGACGTCGCGCGCTGGATCGAGCAGCTCGCCGGTGACCGCCGGCAGGAATATGTTGACCTGCTCGCCTACCACTACGAGTCGGCTGCTCGTCCAGAAGACGCGGCTCTGGCCTGGCCTGCCGACGAGTCAGTTCGCGAGGAGATGCGGTCGAAGGCGGTGGCCGCCCTCCTCGATGCGGGACGCGCCGCCAAGGCGCAATTCGCGATCGATCAGGCGCTCGGATTCGGAGACCGCGCGCTCGCGCTCGCCGCAAATGATGCCGAGCGGCTGGCGGCTCTCGAGCTGAAGGCGGAGGCCGCCCACGCCGCGGTCCGGACGGGCGAGGCCTGGTCCGACTACCTCGAGGCGCTCGAGATCGCCCGCCGCATTTCAGACGCGCAGGCGGTGTCGAGGCTGAGGGCGAACGCTACCCTGCTGTGGTCTCGGTACGCGGGCGCCTTCAGCGGCACGG
>JBKJVN010000079.1:0-6226 GCA_046717345.1 Candidatus Limnocylindria bacterium
GCCGCCAGCCCGCACCACACCCCCGGCGATCGGATCATTCAGGCCGGC
Source organism: Candidatus Limnocylindria bacterium (assembly GCA_046717345.1). Taxonomy (GTDB): domain Bacteria; phylum Chloroflexota; class Limnocylindria; order QHBO01; family QHBO01; genus DASTEQ01. The sequence goes on from JBKJVN010000079.1 coordinate 49, forward strand.
GACGCGATCGTCCTGGACATCGGTGGCACGGCCAACGGATACGCGAGTGACACGACCCGCACCGCCTTCGTCGGGCTGCCGCCCGAGGAGTTTCAGGACCTGTATGCGGTCCTGGAAGAGGCCCAGGCGGCCGCCTGTTACGCGGTACGGCCTGGCATCCCGGCGCGGGACGTGGACCGGGCGGCACGCGAGATCATCGCCGATGCCGGATACGGGGCGCTGTTCACGCATCGCACCGGCCACGGCATCGGTCTGGAGACCCACGAGGAGCCGTACCTGGTCGAGTCCAACCCGGACCCCCTTCGCGAAGGCGACGCGTTCAGCGTGGAGCCGGGGATCTACGTCGAAGGACGCTGGGGCGCCCGGATCGAGGACATCGTGGTCTGCACCGCGAGCGGCGGGGAGCGCCTCAACCAGACCAGCCGCGACCTCAGGATCGTCGCCTAACCAGTCTACTGGCCGGGCTCCGCATCTCGTCAGCGGTGAGCCGGGCCAGCTCGTCCCACATATGAACGATGGCGTCCAGCCCGCCGCGGTAGTTGGCCATCGGCATCCACTCGTTGGGGGCATGGAAGTTGCCATTGGGAGAGGCCCAGCCGACCATCACGCTCTTGATCCCGAGCTGGCGGTCGAGCTCCGGAACGAACGGAATGCTCCCACCGGACCGGTGGAACACGGCGGCCTTGCCGAAGGCCTTCTCCGAAGCCCGAGCTGCCGCTCCGACCGCGGGGTGGTCGATCGGCGTGAGCGCGGGCCAGCCGTTGGAGAGGCTCTTCACCGCCACCCGGACGGTGGGTGGGGCGATGCTCTCCAGGTGCGCGATCATGAGGCCTTCGATCTCGCGCGGGTCCTGGTCGGGCACCAGTCGGGTGCTGATCTTGGCCGCCGCCCAGCCGGGGATGATCGTCTTGGAGCCCTCGCCCTGGTAGCCGCCCCACAGCCCGTTGATGTCGAACGTGGGCCGTCCGGACATGCGCTCGAACAAGGTCCACCCGCGTTCGCCGAGCATGGGCTCCGATACCCCGGTCACTGCCAGCCACTCGGCCAGATCGAAGGGCACGGCCGCATAAGCCGCACGTTCGGCATCGGTCAGGTCGACAACGCGGTCGTAGAAGCCGGGGACGGTGACCCGCCCGTCGCCGTCCACCAGCGAGGCCAGCATCCGGACCAGGACGTTGGCGGGGTTCTCGACCCCGCCGCCATACGACCCCGAGTGGACGTCCTGGAACGGGCCGCGGACCCGGACCTCCCAGTACGCGATCCCGCGCAGGCCGTAGGTGATGGCGGGCGTCCCGTAATCGTCCTGCATGCCGGAGTCGGACACGATGCACACGTCGGCGGTCAGGAGCTCCGGGTGGGCGGCGATGAACTCGGTCACCGGCTCGCTGATGTACTCCTCGTCGCCCTCGAAGATGACCCGCAGGTTGAGCGGCAGCCGGCCCACGCCGCGGAGCCACGCCTCGGCGGCGCGGAGGTGCATGTACAGCTGCCCCTTGTCGTCGCCGCAGCCACGGGCATACACGATGTCGTTCTCGTATCGCGGTTCGAACGGTGGCCGCACCCACTCGTCGAGCGGGTCAGTGGGCTGGACGTCGTAGTGGCAGTAGACGAGGACGGTGGGCTTGTCCGGGCCGGCGTGCAACCAGTCGGCCGTGACCACCGGGTGGCTGCGCGTCTCGTTCAGCTGGGCATGGTCGAAGCCGATCCGGGTGAGGTCGTCCGCGATCCACTGCGCCGAGCGCCGCACCTCATCGTTCTTCGTGGGATCGGCGCTGACCGACTCCATGCGGAGGAACTCGTCCAGGCCGCGCAGGTGCTCATCGGCGTGCTCACGCAGGTAGCCCAGCGCATCGTCAACCCCGCGTTCGGTCACGGTCATGCGTTGCGCATCATAGGGGCGCCATCGGTTGGCCTCAGCCCACGGCCCCCAAGACGAAGAGAAGAAACAACCCCAGGGCCAATCCCGGGATAAGCGATGCGGCTCGCAGGGGTGGAGGCCAGCGACCGCCGCCGAAAAAGGCATAGAGCGGGATCGAAATCGGGAACGCGATGATGCCCGCGGACCAGCCGATCTTGGCCCTCGGCTTGAGATCGGGCCGGTCCTGGATGTCGAGCCAGTAGGCCACGATCATCACGAACCCGGCCACCACGGCCAGGACCATGAGAGCCCAAACGAAGGGCAGCATGGACCGATGCTAGCCGGTGCTCCGGTCTAACCCGGGGCGCTCCGCTCCAGCTCGGCCATGTACGCCCGTCGTTGTGCCCGTTCGTGACGGCCGTTGAACACGTCGCTCAGGTAGTCGCCGCCGGGCCGCCTTCGCGGGTAGGTTGGCTCCACGTCTGGCAGCAGCGCCAGCATGCCTTCCCGTACGCGTTCCGCCAGCGCCTGGCGCCCAGTTCGCCCGGCTCCCCGCTCGACCTGGATGGGTTCGCCAAAGCGGACCGAGATCCTCTTGCGGAGCCACAGAGTTGAGCTGCCGATGACGACACAGGGCACGATGGGGACTCCGGAGATGACGGCGAACAGCGTTGCGCCCTCTTGAAGGGGTAAGAGCTCGGTTTCGCGGAAGCCCAGTGTGCCCTCGGGGGTGATGGCCAGCACGCCGCCCGCATCGAACACCCGCTGAACGGCGCGCACCGAGGACGGCAGGTTCGTCTTCCGCGGGTTGAACGGGATCATGCCCCCGAAAAAGCCCATCACCCGGTTCCGTATGCCCTTCGAGAAATCAACCTCTTTGGGGCCGAACCAGGTCACCCGCGGTCGCAGGGGGCTGACGGCGTGGATCAGGAACGGGTCCCACCCCGAGTGATGGTTGGCGGTGATCTGGAACGGCGGCTTCGGCCAATGCTCCAGACCGTCCACTTCCATCCGGAACAGGGTTCGAACCAGGATCCGCACCGCCACCCATTGCACGCGGTAGCGCCCGGTGACGGTGACGCCCAACAGGTGGGGCCCGATCTGCCGCCCACCGCCGGCGCCGGGGTCGATCACGCCGCGGCCGGCTCCGCGACCTCGCCCAGCTCACGCCGACGGGCATCGACCTGGCGCAGGGCCAGCGCCGCGAGGACGAGGAAGCCGATGGCCACGTACATGGCCGCCACCGGCCCGCCGGGCGCCCTTGGGTCGCCGGCCAGGCGACCAACGGCATCCATCGTTAACCCTCCAACGATCAGGAACACCGGGGTCGCCATCGCGGTTCCCGCATTGAGGATGCCCATGTAGCGGGCCGAGGTGTGCTTGGGGATGACATCGGTCATCAGTGCCCAGTCCACCGACAGGAAGGCGCCGATACCGATGCCGGCCGGCACGAAGAGGGCAATCGCCAGCTCGGGGGTGGGCGCCTGGGCCATCCCGAGCAGGCCGATTCCGGTGAGGACCATCCCGCCGTAGATGACCGGCTTGCGACCGAATCGGTCCGAGAGGCGAGCTCCCGGGATGGAGGCCAGGCCGGACATCCCGGCCACGATGACGGTGGCATAGAAAACGAACTGACTCGCTTCCGGCCTGGGCAGCCCGTGCGTTCGTTGGAAGTAGTACAGGCCCAGCGAGGTGGCCGCCGCCGCGGCACCCAGGAACAACAGGCGGACGAGGAGCAGCCACAGGACGCTCTTCTCGCGCAATATGTCCGCGCCCCATGCCGACATGGCCACCCTGGGCCATGACATCGTCCGTTTCGGTCCGGTCGGCCCTTCGTGCACCCGGGTGACCACGATCAGCATGGCCACGATCTCCACCGCTCCGAGGGCCAGGGTGGCGGCGAACAGCGATCCTCCCTCCTGCAGCCCGAACATGGCGATCCCTGACCCCACGATGGCGCCAATCACGATCATCAGGCCCATCAACCCACTGGCGGTGCCCACCTGCCGCGCGGGGACGAGGTCCGGGACGTAGCCCTGGAACGGCCCCTGCGCGAAGTTCGACGAGACCTGGATCAGAAAGTAGAAGGCCACCAGGACGACGAACGTGTTCGAGGTGGCGATGCCATACAAGAACACTATGTCCAGCAGGCCACCGATGAAGATGTACGGTTTGCGTCGCCCCCAGCGGGTGATGGTGTAGTCGCTGATCACCCCGACGGTGGGCTGGACGAAGATGGACGCGATCACGGCCACGCCGTTGATCACGGCGAGGCCGGTGCCGGAGTTCCTGGCTCCGACCATGTCCTCGACCATGCTGGGCACTATCTGGGTCCCCAGCCCGAACTGGATGGTGAGGATCCCCAGCCAGTAGACCGATAAGGTCACCAACACTCGCAGTGGAAGGGCCGGCCGGTCGCCGCTCATGGCGGCACTCCTCGTGCGGGGGCTGACGGCGAACGATACGCGCCGCGGGTCGCGGTGTGAAGGGTCCTCGTCGAGACCCGCGGAATACTGCGGGTAGAATCCGCGGGCAGTGTTCATCGACCCGATCGCCCTCCGGATCGGCCCTTTCAACATCCACTGGTACGGCATCCTGTTCGCGGTGGCGGCCGTGGCCGCCGCCTGGCTGGCCACCCGCGAAGCGCGGCGCCGGGGAGAGGATCCGGAGCGGGTGTGGACCATGCTCCTGGTCGCCGCCGTGGGCGGGATCATCGGCTCCCGCATCTACCACGTCATCCACCAGTGGGAGTTCTATTCCGCCAACCCGGCGCTCATCCCGCAGGTCTGGAACGGTGGGCTGGGGATCCCGGGCGGGGTGGCCGGCGGGATGATCGTGCTCTTTGGCTACACCCGCTTCAACCACTTGAACTTCCTGCGTTGGATCGACATCGGGGCGCCGGCCATGCTCCTGGCCCAGGCCATCGGCCGCATCGGCAACTTCGTCAACCAGGAGCTGTACGGGCCGCCCACGGACCTGCCGTGGGGCATTCCGATCGACCAGGGACACCGCGTTCCGCCGTGGACCAACCTTGACCAGTACCCGGTCGATTCCACGTTCTTCCACCCCCTGTTCGCCTACGAGGCGATCCTGAACCTGGTTGGGATGGGGGTCCTGCTGTGGGTGGGCCGCCGCTTCGCCCGCCGCCTGTATGACGGCGACGTCGCGATGCTGTATTTCGTGTGGTACGGGTCGGTGCGGACCGTCCTGGAGACCTTCCGTACCGGGAACTGGGTGGTGGGCGACATTCCGGTGGCCATCCTCATCGGCGTGGGCGCGGCGGCGATCGGCGCAGCCGTGATCATCATTCGGCACGCCCGCGGGTGGGGGACGCCCGGCGCGTACCTCGCGGAGATGGAAGCGCGCCAGGCCGTCGAAGCACAGCCCGACGCCGTGGAGCCCCAGACTGGCTGAGCGGCCGGGCATCCTGCCCTCCATCACGGCGGCGGTGGGCGGCACGCCCCTGGTGGCGCTGGACCGCCTGGCGGCGGGGATCAAACCGCGGATCGTCGCGAAACTCGAGGCCCTCAATCCGGGCGGATCGGTCAAGGATCGAATCGCGCTGCCCATGATCGAAGCCGCCGAACGGGCCGGGCTGCTGAAGCCAGGGGGCGTCATCGTGGAGCCCACCAGCGGCAACACCGGGGTCGGGCTGGCCATGGCGGCCGCGGTGAAGGGGTATCGGTGCATCTTCGTGATGGCCGACAAACAGAGCGAGGAGAAGCGGGCGTTGCTGCGCGCCTACGGGGCGGAGGTGGTGGTCTGCCCCACCGACGTCGATCCCGAGGACGAGCGGAGCTACTACAAGGTTAGCGACCGTCTGATGCGCGAGACCCCCGGCGCCTGGAAGCCGGACCAGTACTCGAACCCGGCCAACCCGGAGGCGCACTACCAGACCACCGGACCCGAGATCTGGGAGGCGACCGAGGGCCGGATCACGCATTTCGTCGCCGGCTTGGGGACCGGCGGCACCATCTCCGGAGCGGGCCGCTCCCTGAAGGAGCAGAAGCCTGACGTGGTCGTGGTCGGCGCCGATACCGAGGGCTCGGTCTTCAGCGGTGGACCGATCCGGCCCTACCTGACCGAGGGCATCGGCGAGGACTTCTGGCCCGGCACCTACGACCCCGACATGGCCGACGTCATCGTGCGCGTGTCGGACCGCGATGCGTTCCTCACCGCCCGTGCGGCCACCGCGGCCGAGGGCATCCTGGTGGGGGAGTCGGGCGGGACCGCGTTGTGGGCTGCGTTGCAGACTGCCCGGGACCTGGACGATCCCGATTCGCTATTCGTGGTGCTGCTGCCCGATTCGGGGCGCAACTA
>JBKJVN010000080.1:0-3668 GCA_046717345.1 Candidatus Limnocylindria bacterium
TGAGCCCCACCAGCTGCAGCAGCTCCGCCACCCGGTCCTGGCGCGAGCTCTTGCTGCCCAGGTTATGGGTGTCCAGGGGTTCGCCGATGATGGACGACACCGTCATCCGCGGGTTCAGCGACGAATACGGGTCCTGGAAGATGATCTGCATCCGGCGACGGGCGAGCCGCAGCTCCTCGCGGGACAGGCTCATCAGGTCGCGGCCGTCGAAGTTGACGGTGCCGGCGGTCGGGTTGCGGAGTCGAATCACCGCCCGCCCGGTGGTGCTCTTCCCACATCCCGATTCCCCTACCAGCCCGAATGTCTCGCCGCGGCTGATCGCGAAGGTGATGTCGTCCACGGCGCGCACGTCCCCGCTGCGACGCTGGAGCAGGCCCGCGTAGATCGGGAAGTAGACCTTCAGATGGTCGACGTCGACCAGCGGCGCTGCCCCGTTGCCGGTTTCGGGGCCGGTCACGGGATCCATCCGCCGGGCTCGGTCCCGAAGCAGCGCGCCTGATGACCCTCACCGTCGCGCGGGGTGAGCTCCGGCTCCTCGGCGCGACAGCGATCCTGGGCGTAATGGCAGCGCGGGGCGAACCGACATTCGGCGCCCGGATTGATGAGGTCGGGCGGCATGCCTTCGATCGTGCGCAGGCGCCCCGCTCGGGTATCGGTCAGCCGCGGGAGGGAGTCCAACAGGCCCCAGGCGTATGGGTGCCGCGCGTTCTCGAAGACATCGTCGACCACGCCGGTCTCGACGATCCGCCCGGCGTACATGACGTTGACCCGGTGGCACATGCCGGCCGCGATGCCCAGGTCGTGGGTGATCAACATGACGGCCGTCCCGAACTCGGCGGAGAGCGAGCGGATGAGGTCCAGGATCTGAGCCTGGATGGTCACGTCCAGGGCCGTCGTCGGCTCGTCGGCCAGCAACAGCATGGGATCGCATGCCAGGGCGATGGCGATCATGACCCGCTGCCGCATCCCGCCCGAGAACTGGTGCGGGTAGTCGCCCATCCGATCGCGGGCGCGCGGGATGCCGACCTTGGACAGCAGCTCCACCCCCCGATCCGCGGCGGCGTTGCGCGATAGGCCCAGGTGGGTGCGGGCCGACTCGGAGATCTGGAAGCCGATGGGCAGGGTCGGGTTCAGGCTCGTCATCGGGTCCTGGAAGATGAACCCAATCTTCCGTCCCCGCAGGCGGCGCATCTCGGCGCGCGATAGCTTCAGGATGTCGATGCCGTCGAAGAGGATCTGGCCTTCCACGATCTGCCCTGGCGGGTCGGGCACGAGCCGAACCAGGGACAGCGCGGTGACGCTCTTCCCGCAACCCGACTCGCCGACAAGCCCCAGCGTTTCGCCGTAATCCACGTCGAAGCTGACCTCGTCCACGGCATGGACCACGCCCTCGCTGGTGAAGAACTGGGTCGACAGGTTCCGCACCTCGAGCAGCTTGCGCGCGTGGGGGCGGTTGTCGGCAAGCCGCTCAGCGAGCCGCCGACCCTCATCGGTCGTGATCTCGATCGAATCGGGGAGCTCGGTGACGGCAGCGCCGCCGGGTGGGGCCTGTGGGTCGCTGACGGTCAACCTATTGCTTCCCCTTCAGCTTGGGGTCGAGCGCGTCGCGAAGGCCGTCCCCCAGGAAGGTGAAGCTGATGAGCGCCAGGGCGATGGCGATGGCCGGGAAGAGCACCATGTGCGGGAAGGACCGGAGGTAGGCCTGTCCGTCGGCCACCAGGCTGCCCCAGCTGGCCCGGGGCGCCTGGACCCCGATCCCGATGAACGCCAGGGTGGCCTCGGCCAGGATGGCGACTGGGATGCCCAACGTGACGGCCACGATGATCGGACCCAGCGCATTCGGCAGCAGATGCCTGGTCACGATGCGTCGGTCGGATACGCCAATCGCCTTGGCGGCCTCCACGAACTCGGTCTCCTTGAGGCTCAGCAGCTGGCCGCGGACGAGTCGAGCCATGGTGACCCAGCTGGTGAGGCCAATTGCCACGAAGACGAGCAGCAGACCGTCCAGCGCTTTGCCGAAGAACGTCTCGCGGAACGCGACCCCCAGCAGGATGATGAACAGCAGGTCGGGGTACGCGTACACGACGTCGGTGATGCGCATCAGGAAGGTGTCAATGCGGCCGCCGAACCAGGCTGCCGCCGCGCCGACCGGGATTCCGATGAAGAGCACCACCCCCTGCACCACGAGGGCCACCATCATGCTGATCCGCGCCCCGTCCATCAGGCGGCTCAGCATGTCGCGTCCGAGGTTGTCGGTGCCGAGGATATGAACGTGGTCGGCGCCTTCGGCCTGCTGCATGGGCGTCAGGGGCCGATTGTTGTTGGAGATGACCTCCTGTGTGTGCTGTTCGAAGTATTCAAACGGCGTGACCATTGGCCCGATGGCGGCGGTGAGGGCGAGAAATATGACGAAGAGTCCGCCCACGATTGCGAGGCGGTTGCGGAGCAGCCGACGGAACGCGTCCCCCCACAGCCCGGTGCTCTTCCTACGCTCGAGCGCGACACCAGCTTCGATCGCGCCCGTCTGCTCGGTCATGCCTGACGGCTCCTACCTGTAGCGGGACTAGCTGTAGCGGATGCGCGGGTCGATGTAGGCGTACAGGACGTCGACGACCAGGTTCATTACCGCGATGGTGACGGCGTAGAACATGCTCAGGGCCATGATCAGGCCGTAGTCGCGCTGCGTGATGCTCGAGACGTACTCGCGGCCGATGCCGGGCACGCTGAAGATGTACTCGATGATGAACGAGCCGGTGACGAGGAAGGCGAGGACGGGGCCCAGGATGGTGACCACCGGGATCAGCGCGTTTCGCACCATGTGGACGATGACGACGGTGCGTTGGCCGATACCCTTGCTGTGGGCGGTGCGCACGTAGTCACGCCGGGTCACCTCGAGCATGGATGCCCGGGTGTAACGCGCGACCTGGGCGATCGGGAACAGTGAGAGGGCGATGATGGGCAGGATCCAGGCCGTGGGGTCAGAGTCCCATTTCAACGCGTTGACGGGCAGCCAGCCGAGGACGACCCCGAATACGACGATGAGCAGCATCGACGACACGAAGGTGGGCGTGGAGATGCCGAGCACCGAGATGAAGGTGGCCGCATAGTCGGGGAGCCTGTTGTGCCCGAGGGCGGCGATGATGCCCAGCGGCAGGCCGATGGCCACCGACAGCAGGAACGCCATCAGCCCGAGCTGCATCGTGGTCAGGATCCCATCCCCGATGATCTGGTTGACCGATCGATCGATGTACTTGTACGACGGACCCAGGTCGCCGGCCAGGATGCCGCCACAGCACGCCACGCTGCCGTCCTCGATGTGGAGCGGGCCTACCCAGTTCAGGTATTGCGCGACGATCGGCTCATCCAGGCCGTACTTGTCGTTCAAGAGACGGACCGTCGCCTCGGGAAGCTTCTTCTCGCGCGCCCACGGGCCACCCGGGACGGTGTGCATCAGGGCAAAGGTGATGACCGAAACGAAGAACAGGACCGGGATGATCCACAGGACCCGTCGGACGACGTATGCCAGCACGTCTACATCTCCCTGCCTTGCTGCCGTCTGTCTTTCGACGGCCACGGCATCCGAAGCATAATCCTCGGCCGCCGTGGCCGTGGGGGGGGGGGGGGGGGGGGGCGCCCCCCCCCGCCGGGTGAAGCAAACAACGGGGGGG
>JBKJVN010000081.1:0-18740 GCA_046717345.1 Candidatus Limnocylindria bacterium
CGGGCCCGGCCAGTTCTACCAGCACGACTCGTCCATCTATCCGTCGCTGCTGCCGTTCCTGTGGATCGTCGGGCTGGTCTTCGATGGCGAACATCTGTCGACCGCCATCAAGGGCCTCTCGATCCCCTTCGACCTGCTCATCGGGCTCACCTTGTTCGCGGTAGTCGGTCGCCGCGCCGGATCGGGCGCGGGTCTCCTGGCCGCCGGTTGTTGCCTCCTGAACCCGGCCCTCATCCTGGCCGGGCCGGTCTGGGGCCAGGTCGATGCCGCGGGCAGCCTGTTCTTCCTGCTCGCCCTGGTGGCGCTGTCGGCCGACCGCTTTGGCTTAGCCGGCGGGCTGGCTATCGTGGCGGGTCTCGCCAAGCCGCAGTTCGGCCTCGTCGTCCTCCCCGTTCTGGTGGTCGTCGGCCAGCGGTTATGGCAACGGCGCGAGGCGTGGCCCCTCGCCGCGGTCGTGGCCGGCGGAGCCATCGCCGCCTTGACGATCGGCGCATTCCTCGGCCTGAGCCCAATCCACTGGCTGGAGCGCCTGTCAGGCACCGCCACCTTTCAACCCGACACCTCGCTCGACGCCATCAACGTGTGGGGTGTTCTGGTCGGCTTCGAGATCAACGACGCCCCGTATGTCGGGATCGGCGCCCTGCTTCTCGTGATCGGGCTGGTCGCCTCGCTGGTGCCGCTGCGTCGCGGGCACGACCTGGTGATCGTCCTGACGGTCGGGATGATGCTGGCCTTCGCCTTCTACTTCCTCCCCACCCGGGTCCATGAGCGGTACCTGTTTCCGGCCTTCGTCGTGGCCGCTCCGTTGGCTGCCGTGGACATCCGCAGTCTGGCGGCCTACGTTTCGCTGTCGATCGGGTTCGCGGGCACCTTGCTCCGTGCCCTGGTGCTGACGACCCCGTTCACGCTCACCGCTGAGCTCGAGTTGATCCTGACCGCGCCATGGATGGTCTGGGTCCTCGCCATCCTGCTCTTCGGATCGGCAGCGACCCTGATCCGGCTCAACCTGACCGGCGCCAGCGACGCGCTCCGCCGTGCGGGCAGTTCCCAGTCCGCGCAATCGCTCGACCCGGCTAGTGCTGCTCCCGGGTAACGCCGGTCACGTCCCGCACGTTCTCGATCCGGACCAGGACCTTGGACAGCTGCTGGAGGGAGGTGACCTTCAGGGTGAGGGTGATCGTCGCTGTGCCGTCGGGGTTGGTGCTCACCGAGGCGGCCACGATGTTCACCTTGTTCTCGGCCACGACATTCGTGATTTCGTTCAGCAGCCCGGGCCGGTCCAAGCCCTCGATCCGGATCGTGATCGGGTAGGTCTGCTGGGCGACCACCTCCCACTCGACCTCGATCAGGCGCTCGATGTCCTTCTCGGACAGGACGCTGGGGCATGTGGCGCGATGGACGGTCACGCCCTTGCCGCGGGTGACATAGCCGGAGATCTCGTCGCCTGGGATCGGGCTGCAGCAATTCGCGAACCGGACGAGCAGATCCCCCACCCCCTTGACCCGCACCCCGGCGATGCTCGGCGCGGCCGGCGGGGCGACCTCGGGGAGGGTGATCTCGACGTCATCGTGGATGCCCAGCCGGCTGACGACCGCCGCTGAGCTGACCGCGCCGTAGCCGATGGCGGCGTAGAAGTCGTCCAGCTCGCGGAAGTGGAGCTGAGCGGCGATTTCGGTCAGTCGGGCGTTGTCCACCGATGCCAGCGTCTCGTGCGCCAGCCGACGCAGCTCGCGGTCGAGCAGCTCGCGCCCCTGGGCGATGTTCTCGTCGCGCTGCTGGCGCTTGAACCACTGGCGGATCTTTTCGCGGGCCTGGTTGGTCTGGACGATGGCCAGCCAGTCGCGGGATGGGCCGTGAGACGCCTTGGTGGTCACGATGTCCACGATGTCGCCGTTGCGGAGCCGGTAATCGAGCGGCACCAGCCGGTTGTTGACCTTGGCCCCGATGGTCCGGTGCCCGACATCGGTATGGATCCGATAGGCGAAGTCGAGCGGGGTGGCGCCGGCCGGCAGGTCTTTGACGTCGCCCTTCGGCGTGAACACGAAGACCTGGTCCTGGAAGACGTCGAGCTTGAGTCCTTCCACGAATTCGGTGGCGTCGGCCACCTCACGCTGCCACTCCATCAGCTGGCGGACCCAGGCCAGCTTTTCGTCGTAGCGCCGATCGGCGCGGCTGCCCTCCTTGTAGCGCCAATGGGCGGCGATCCCGGCCTCGGCCACCTCGTGCATCTGGCGGGTCCGGATTTGCACCTCGAGCGGTTTGGCATCGGGGCCGATGACCGCGGTGTGCAGCGACTGGTACAGGTTGGCCTTGGGCATCGCGATGTAGTCGTCGAACTGGCCCGGGATGGGGCGCCAGATGGCATGCACCACGCCGAGCGCGCCGTAGGTGTCCTTCACGTCGTCGACCAGGACCCGGATGGCGTGGAGGTCGTAGATCTCGTGGAACTCGGCCCCCTTCCGCTCCATCTTCTTGACGATGCTGTAGATGTGCTTGGGGCGGCCGCTGATCTCGGCCTGGATGCCCACCGCTCCCAGCTCCTTGCGGAGGATGGAGATCGAGCGGTTGATGAACGTCTCGCGCGTCTTGCGACTGTCGGCCAGCATCCCGGCCAGCCGGGCGTAGGTGTCCGTGTCGAGGACCTTGAACGACAGGTCCTCCAGCTCCCACTTGACCTGCCACATCCCGAGCCGATGGGCCAGCGGGGCGTAGATCTCCATGGTCTGGCGCGCGATCCGCTCCTGCTTGTCCGGCGCCAGGAACTCAAGGGTGCGCATGTTATGGAGCCGGTCGGCGAGCTTGATGATGACCACTCGCGCGTCCTCGGCCATGGCCATGAACATCTTCCGGATGTTCTCGGCCTGCTGCTCCTCGGTGGACCGGGCGCTGCCGAACTTCGACAGCTTGGTCACGCCGTCAACCAGGCGGGCGACCTCGCGGCCGAAGCGCTTCTCGATATCGGTCAGCGGATAGGCGGTGTCCTCGGGCACGTCGTGGAGGAGCCCGGCGGCCAGGGTCTCGGCGTCCATCTGGAGCGTCGCCAATTCGTACGCCACCGCCGTGGGATGGGTGATGTACGGCTCGCCCGATGCCCGCAACTGCCCCTCGTGGGCGGCGCTGGCCACCTCGTGGGCGCGCTCGATCAGGGCCACGTTGATGGTGGGCCGATGTCGCCGCGCCTCGGCGATGAGGTCGCTCAAGGTGGGTCCGGGTGCAGCGGCCGGCTCGCCGGCCCGCGTGATGCGCTGGACGACGGCGGCCGGCGCGGCGCGGAGACGGGCCAGGTCCATGGTCATTTCGATCCTAGCACGGGCCTTGCGGTGGCCCGGTACGGTCAGTCGGGACTTGGGGCCGGAGACGCTGACCGACGGCCCACGGACCGCAGTCGCTGGCGGGCCTGGTAGCCGGCGAGGGCCACGCCGAGCACCGTATCGCCGAGGCGGCTGAGGGCCAGATCGCGGGCCCCGACCCAGGTGACCTCCGTCCCGCCGTAGCCCTCCTTGAACTTGCGGATCCCGCCGGTGGCGAGGCCCCACAGGTCGTAGGTGCGCAGGCCCTCGGCCTGGAGGGCGCGAATGGCCTCCCACTTCAGCAGGTAGTTTGCCCGCGTGGCGGCGCCGCGTTCGGTCATCCCGCCGTACACCTCGGCCACTCGGTCGCCACACACCAGGTGGAGGAGCGTGGCGACCCGCTCCCCGTCGGCAATGGCGAAGAACAGCCGCGCGCGGCGTTGCGGGGCGAACGCGGCCCACACCCGCTGGTAATAGTCCGGAACCCGGACCGCGAAACCGGCCCGGTCACCGGTCAGGCGGTAGATGCGGTCGAAGTCCGCCAATCCGGCCGCGGTCGCGACCGGGTCGGAACCCGGTTCGAGCTGCTCGATGGTCACGCCCTCGCGGCCGGCCTTGGAGACGTACTGGCGGTGCTTGCGGGCCAGCGACGACCACAGCTCGTCCGACGGCTGGGTCAGGTCAATGAGGCGGGTCGTGGGCGGTTGGACCTTGGGCGCTTCCCGCCACGGCGCGGCCAGGAGGGCCGCGCCGTACGGATCGACGTGGGTCACCTCGGGATCGGCGCGAACCCGGCCGATGCGCTCCTCGTCACCGAGGGCCTGCAGCCCGGCCACCAGCGCGTCGCGGATAGCTGGCTGGTCGAGGGCGCCGATAGGCCCCCGAGGGGCATACGCCAACGACCACCCGGTGAGCGGCACCCGGCGCAGCAGGAGCTGGACGCCGGCCAGCGGCTGGTCGGGAACATGGCCCACCGCCAGGCGAAGCGGGCGCCATCCCGCTTCACGACGCAGCTCGCCCCAGCCCCATAGCTGGGGGAAGGCTCGATGGTCGGCGGCCTCGACGAAGGCGTCCCACGCCTTCTCGTTGGTCACCTGCCAGGCCGACAGCCGGTTCGGATCAGGCGGCGGGTGGCTCATCGGTCCCGAATCCGATCCCGCGCAGCTCCTGGCGCGCCACTTCGCGCTCGTCCCACCAGCGCCGGTCGTCGCCGTAGATGATGCTCGGCTCGTGCCCCTTGCCGGCCAGCAGCACCATGTCGCCGGCCTGCGCCATTCGCAGCGCATGGGCGATGGCCGAGCGGCGGTCGTCAATGATCCACAACGTTTCGCGCTCCTGCGCCCCGGCGTCGCGGGCGCCTTGCGCGATCTCCTCGTTGATCTCCGACGGCGACTCGCTGCGCGGGTCCTCGTCGGTGACCACCACCAGGTCAGCCAGCTCGCCGGCGACACGGCCCATCGTCGATCGCTTGGTGCGGTCACGATCGCCGGCTGACCCGAATACCGCGATCAGGCGCCCAGCCGTCAGCGGCCGCAGCGCGCGCAGGACTTTGGCCAGCGAATCGGCGGTGTGGGCGTAGTCGACGATCACCCCGAAGGGCTGGCCGAGGTCGATCCGCTCCATGCGACCCGGGACGCCGCGAACCTCGGCCAGGGCGGCCGCGGCCTGCTCGAGGTCAAGGCCCTCGGCCTCGGCCAGCCCGAGGGCGGCCAGCGCGTTGCTGACGTTGAAGCGACCGGGGAGCTGGATCGTCACCAGGCCCGACCAGCGGGGCCCCGTCACGTGGAACCGGCTTCCATGCGGTCCGAGGTCGAGGGCCGTGGCGCGGATGTCCGCCTCGGCGTCGATGCCGTAGCTGATCACGGCGCCCGCCGCCCGATCCTGCAGGTACTCAAACGTGTCGTCGTCGCGGTTCAGGACCGCCACCGGCGCCTCCTCGACCAGGATGGCCTTGGCGGCCCGATACGCATCCAGCGTGCGGTGGAACTCGAGGTGCTCGCTGGTGATGGTCGTCACGACCCCCACAGCGAAGCGGCAGTTGCGGACCCGTGCCTGGGCCAGGCCATGCGACGTGGCTTCGATCACCACGCTGTCGTTGCCGGCGTCGACCATGTCGGCCAGCAGGCGCTGCAGCTCGAGGGCTTCCGGCGTCGTGGTCCGGCTGGTCGAGGCCATCTGCTGGTCACCGACCCGGGTGTCCACCGTCCCCACCAGGCCCGGTCGGCGGCCGGCGGCCAGCAGGATGCCCACGGAGAGGAACGCGGTAGTGGACTTTCCATCGGTGCCGGTTATGCCGTACACCCGCAGGTGCGCCGAAGGCCGTCCGTACCATGCGTCGGCCGCGTCCGCCACGGCGTGGCGGGCATTCGCCACGATCAGCTGCGGAATGACCAGGTCGGCCGTCTCGCGCTCGGCCACAATCGCCACCGCGCCGCGCGAGGCGGCGTCCGTGACGAAGGTCCAGCCGTCGTGCGTCCCCCCGGGGATGGCGAAGAACACCGTACCGGGCTCGACCTCGGCACTGTGCGCAGTCAGGCCGGTGATCTCCCCGGCTGGCACGCCGATCACCCGCTCGGGGGCCACCGCGTCGGCCAGGGCGCCGAGGCCGATGCCGCGCTCGATCACGGGACGTCCTGCGGCGTGCGCCGCCGAAAGCGAGACGCCGCGGCCCGCAGGCGGTAGGCAAGCGGGTCGACCACGATCTCCCAGCTCCCGGCCCAGGTCACGCCACGACCCCCGAATCCCTTCTTGAACAGTCCCACGCCGTACCACGGATGGTCTGGTCCGGCACCGGCCGGTTCCACGCCCCACAGGTCGTGGCGGCGGGCACCACGGGCGCGCGCCTCGCGCATCATCGCCCACTGGGCGGCATAGGAGGCGTAATGCTTCGGCTCACCGGGTGACTCCCGCCGCGAGCCGGCGAACAGATAGAACGACTGCTCACCCTCGATCACCAGCATCCCCATGGCGAGGGTCTCGCCCCCGCGTCGCGCCTCGACCAGGCACGCACGTCCGGCGCCGGCCAGGGCCTGCCAGGCGGTCCAGTAGCGCTCCACGGGCGGCAGCCGGAAGCCGGCGCGGCGCTGGGTCGCGCGCACCAGCTCGTGGAGTCGCTCCACGGCGGATCGGTCTTCCGGATCGGTGTCGATGCTGATCTCGACCCCTTCACGGGCGGCTCGACGAACCCCATACCGGGTGTCCGCGTCGAAACCGGCCAGCAGGGCGTCGTCGTCGGCCAGGTCAACAATCCGGGTCTGGCCCACCTGGAGGCGTTCCGGGACCCGGTGCGCCATCTCGTCAAGGATGGCGACCTCCGGCGCCCCGCTTTCGATGCGCGGCTCCAGACGGAGCGCGACCGCGTGGTCGGCCCGGGCCTCGCCCAGCAGCCCCTCGACCAACACACGGATGCGCGCGGCGGCGGCCGGATGGGCGTAGTCGGTGACAGGCCCGTGCGGCACGTACCAGAAGCTCCGGCCGAGCGCGATCCGGCGTACCTGGGCGGCCGCCGCCGCCACCGGGGTGTCGCCTTCCAGCACGACATAGCGCCGCTGCGGGTTCCCGTCGTGGGCAGCCACAGCCGCCCATCCCCAGTCATGCAGGAAATCTCCGCTCGGTTCGCGCGCCAGCAGCCCCTGCCAGGCATCCTGATCGGCTTCGACCGCGGGACGGAAGGTCACGGTCCCGCGGGTCGACGGCCCGCGATGCGGCGCAGGGTGGTCAGCTCGGGCGCGCGAAGGACCAGGCCCGCGACGACGTAGGCCGTTCCACCGACGCCCGCCGGCACGAGAAGGAGCACCAGCCGGCCAACACCGTTCTCTTCGAGACCGGGAAACGCGGCGATGGTGCCGAGGAACGCCCCGAGCATGGCCAATGAAGCCACCAGGGTGGCCACTCCCGAGCGCGTGAAGGACGCCAGCAGCAGGCGGCCATCCAGACCGCCCAGCCGGCTGCGGAGCGCGGCCAGCAGGCCGACGACCTCCACGGTGGCGCTGATGGAAATCGCGAGCGCCAGGCCCTCGACCCCCATCGGCCCAACCAGCAACAGCATCAGGCCAATGTTGGCGACCACGGCCACCACCGCCCAGGCCACCGGTGTGCGCGTGTCCTGCATCGCATAGAAGGCGCGGGTCAGGACGTGGACCACGACGTGGGCCGGCACGCCGACCGCGAACCAGGCCAGCGCGGATGCGGTCCGATCGGCTGATTCGGCGCTGAACAGCCCATACTCGAAGAAGACCGAGGCGACCGGCCCGTGCAGGACGATCATGAGCGCAGCCAGCGGAGCGGTGACGAAGAACAGGACCCGCAGGCTGGCATTGACCTGTCGCCGGATCTCCGATGCGCGGCCCAAGGCCGCATCCCGCGACAGGGTTGGGAACAGCGCCACCGCGATCGAAACGCCGATGATCCCGACCGGTAGCTGACTGAGCTGAAAGGCGTACGTGAATGCGGTGATGCTGCCTGCGGCCAGGCCTGAAGCCAGGGCGGTGCTCACGATCAGGTTGACCTGACCCGCCGCCAGGCCGAACACCCGCGGTGCCATCAGGACCGACACGCGGCGCACGCCCCGGTGCCGCAGGTCAATCCGCGGCCGCCACGCGGGGTCGAGTCGGCGCAGTGCGGGAAGCTGGATCACCAGGTGGCCGACAGCGCCGACGACCACCCCGGCCGCGAGCGCTTCCACGCCCATCACCGGCGCGACGAAAACGGCCGCCCCGATGATCGCCAGGTTGTAGACCAGTGGCGCAATCGACGTCGGACCGAACGTGCCATGGGTCTGCAGGAGGCCGCTGACCACGGCACCCAGGCCGATGAAGACGGGGCTGATGAGCATGATCTGGGTCAGGCGAACCGTGAGCGCGGTCGTCTCGGCGTCGAAGCCGGGCGCGATGATCGGCACCAGCCAGGGAGCGCCGACCGCCATGACCGCGCTCAGGGCCGCGAGCGCGAGCACCACCAGGTTGATGACGTTGCTGGCCAGCTCCCACCCTTCGTCCGCCTCGCCGCGGGCTCGATAGCCGGCATACACCGGGATGAGCGCCGCTGACAGGGCGCCGGCCACGACGAGCTGGAAGATGGCGTCCGGGATCCGGAACGCGGCCAGGTAGGCGTCGAGCTCGCTCGACGCCCCGAATTCGGCGCCGATGACCAGCAGGCGGACCCATCCCAGCACCCGGCTGACAACCGCCGCGGCGGTCATCACCAGGCTGGCGCGCAGGACCACGCTCGCGGCGCCGCTCAGATCCGATGGGCGGTCAGCGGTCATGCGAGGGCTCGGCGGGCAGCTTCTCCGATCGAGGGTGCGAGGCGCGGTACGCGGCGCGCAGGGCAGCATCCGAGAGATGGGTGTATATCTGCGTGGTCTGCGCCGACGCGTGTCCCAGCAGCTCCTGGACGGTCCGCAGGTCTGCCCCGCCCTCCAGGAGATGGGTTGCGAATGAATGCCGCAAGGTGTGGGGAGAGGTGCGGCCACCGACCTGGCTGGCGCCCACCCAACGGGCGACCACCAGGCGCGCTCCGCGCGCCGTGAGCGCGCCACCCGCCGCGTTGAGGAACACGGCGCTGCCGGCAAGGCCCGATGCCGGCGCGCGGGACGCCAGGTACGGTCGGGCACCGATCAGGTAGGCACCCAGGGCGGCCGCCGCGGGCCGGCCGAAGATCAGGTCGCGCTCCTTGCGGCCCTTGCCCAGCACGCGCAGCCGCCGGCGACCGAGGTCGATGTCGGGCAGGCTCAGGCCCGACAGCTCGCTGATGCGCATCCCGGTGGCGTAGAGCAGCTCCAGGATGGCGGCGTCCCGGCGGAGGAGAGAGGCCTCCAGCTCGCGATTTCCCTGCCGGCGGCGGGTCGCGGTGCTCGAGGCCGGCAGGCCGTCCCCCGTCCAGCGCGAGGGCGCCTCCACGAGCCGGGTGGCTTCGTCAACTGTCAGCACCCGTGGGAGGCGTCCGGGTCGGCGGGGCGACCGCACGCCGGCCAGCGGATCGGCCTCGATCCAGCCCTGCCGGGCGGCATGGCGGTAGAAGGTCCGGACGGCGCTGACTCGGGAACCAACGGCGGAAGCCGATAGCTCCCGCTCGGCGAGGGTAGCCAGCCACGCGCGCACGGTAGCCCGGTCGGGTGCGTGCCAATCGACGCCCCGGGCCGCCACGAAGGCGACGAACTCGCTGACGTTCCGACGATATTCGGTCAGCGTGCCGGGAGCGGCGTTGCGGGTTGCGAGATGGGAGATGAAGCGCTCAACGGCTGCATCGGCCTGGCGCGGGGCGGCCGCGGCCGGATCAACCACTGGCGGAGGTCCGACGCCCCGGGGCGCGCCGCGTCGTTCGCCGGCGTCCCGCCCCAGGCCGGGCCTTGCCCGCCGCCGCCGCGCGATGGATGTACCGGCAGTCGGGGTAGCGGCTGCATCCCAGGAACGGACCGTACCGTCCGCGTTTCGGGGTCAGGGTCCCTTGACCGCACTCGGGACACGTCTCGCCCGCGCCCGGCAGGTCCGGCGCCGGATGGGCTGGATCCGCGTCGCCGCCGGCGGCCGCTGGCGGACGGTGAACGTACTTGCAGTCGGGGTATCGGCTGCAGCCGACGAACGGTCCGAATCGTCCTCGCTTCGGAGTCAGGGTCCCCTCGCCGCACTCGGGGCACGTCTCGCCGACACCGGGCAGGTCCATGGCCGGATCGGTCTCGCCGGGGATCGGCATCGTGTGCTTGCATTCGGGGTAACCGCTGCAGCCGAGGAACCACCCGTTGCGGCCCAGCCGCTTCAGCATCGGGTGGCCCGAAATCGGGCAGATGATGTCGGTCTCCTCGACCTGCTTGGGGATGGCGACCTTGCCGCGTTCGACCTGCTCGGCAAAGGGCTCCCAGAACGCGCGCACCATGGGAACCCACTCACGTCGGCCGCCTGCCACCTCGTCCAGCTGGGTCTCCATGCGGGCGGTGAACGCCGGATCGACGACGTCGGCGAAATGCCCGGTCAGCAGGTCCGTCAGGAGGAACGCCTCCTCGGTCGGGTGCAGGCGCCGGTCCTCGAGCGTCACGTATCCCCTCGCCCGGATGACCTCCATCGTCGGCGCATAGGTCGATGGTCGACCGATGCCGTGCTCCTCCAGGGCCCGAATCAGTGTCGCCTCGCTGTACCGCGGCGGCGGCTCAGTGAAGTGCTGCTCCGCAGACAGGTCCACCAGGTCCAGCGCCTCGCCGACCGCAAGCTCCGGCAGTCGCGTGGCGGCCTCCTCATCCTCGTCGTCCCGACCTTCGATGTATACCGCCTGGTACCCGTCGAACACCCGGCGCCGGGTCCCCGCATGGAGCAGGTAGCGGCCGGCTTCGACATCCACCCCAACCTGGTCGAACAGCGCGGCGGCCATCTGGCTGGCGATGGCCCGGCGCCAGATGAGGTCATATAGCCGGAACTGATCCGGCTTGAGCGCGCCCTGGACCGATTCGGGCGTGCGCGCGAAGCTCGAGGGCCGGACCGCCTCGTGCGCCTCCTGCGCGCCGCGGGTCCGGGTGCGGAACGCGTTCGGCCGCTCGGGGACGAAGGCGGCGCCATAGCGGCTCCCGATGACGTCGCGCGCCTCGGCCACTGCCCCGGCGGCAATGGAAACCGAATCGGTGCGCATGTAGGTGATCAGGCCCTCCTGGCCGCCCGGCAGGGCGATGCCTTCATACAGGGCCTGCGCCGCCGCCATCGTCCGCCTGGCGGAGAAGCCGAGCTTGCGCGAGGCTTCCTGTTGCAGCGTGCTGGTCGTGAACGGGGGCGGCGGACCCTGGCGCCGCTGGCTGCGGGTCACGTCCGAGACCCGATAGCTGGCGTCGCGCAGCGCGGCGAGGTGCTCGTCGGCCTCGTCCTGGGAGCTGATCTTGGCCTTCTGGCCGTCGATCCGGGTCAGCCCCACCCGGAATGCAATGCCAGCCTCCCCGCGACGGAGATCGGCCGCGATGGACCAGTACTCGACGGCGATGAACGCCTGGATCTCCCGTTCGCGGTCGACCACGATCCGGACCGCCACGCTCTGGACCCGGCCTGCGGTCAGGCCGCGCCGGATCTTGCTGGCTACCAGCGGGCTCAGCTTGTACCCCACCAGCCGATCGATGATCCGCCGCGCCTGCTGGGCGTCAACCAGGTCTCGGTTCAGGTCCCGGGGGCTGGCGAAAGCCTTCTCGATGGCCGAACGCGTGATCTCGCTGAACGTCACCCGACGAATGCGATCCTCCGACAGGCCGGCGTGCTCGGCGATGTGCCAGGCGATGGACTCGCCTTCGCGGTCGAGGTCGGTGGCCAGCCACACCCGGCCAGCCGAGCGGGCTGCATCGGTCAGGCGTTTGAGCTCGTCCTTCCGGTCGGGCAGCGGTTCGTAACGAGGCGCGAAGTCGTTGTCAAGATCTACGCCCAGGCCGCGCTTGGGCAGATCGCGGACATGACCGTAGGAGGCGAGCACGCGGTAGCCGTCGCCCAGGTAGCGCTCGATCGTCTTCGCCTTGGCCGGCGACTCGACGATCACGAGGTCGCCGCCCGTGGTCTTGGGTCCCGCCATCGGTCGGCGAGTGTAGCACCGGGTCTGCGAGCTCCCGTTTTGGGCGGCTTACCGCCCGCCTACCGGCCGTATCCGATCAGTCGGTGAAGTCCCAGACCACAATCACCTTGTTCGAGCCGGTCGCGATCCCGATCCCGACCCGGCGGTAGTTGGGGTGCAGGATGTTGTCCTTGTGGTTCCCGCCGCCCGGGTATGGCTCGGACCAGAACGCGGCGTGGCACCAGTCGAGCGTGGCTTGGACGCCGCCGCCGTAGCCCAGGTAACACGCGTTCTCGCCGGACCAGCCATACGAGATGCCCGCGTTGGTCAGCCGCTGTTTGTAGGTCGTCCCGTCCAGGGCGTCGTGGCTGAAATAGCCGTTGGCCAGCATGTCAGCAGCGTGGCCGAAGGCGACCGCCGAGAGGGCGGGATCCACGGTCAGGGGCGCGAACCCGTAGGACGCGCGCGCGGAGTTGAGCTGGTTCAGCGCGTACTGGACCATGTCCGAGCTGCCTGGCGTCGCCGGAACCGGCGTGTACGGCGTGTACGTGCGCGCGGGAGCCGCGGTTGAGAACTGCCACGAAATGCTGACCGGGTTGCCATCCGCGTCGCGCGCGCCGGCTCCCAGGTTGGCGACGAACGTGTGGCCCTCCGTGAGAGCGCCTCCCGCGCTGAAGGTCAAGGACCGCCCGTCCGCGCTCCAGGCGATCTGGCCCACCACCGGCTGGCCGCTGGTGGTGTCGGAAAGAGAGAAGGCCGCGGCCGTGGCATCGCGGCCCATGGGCTGGCTGAATCCGATGGTCACCGTCTGCCCGGTCACGCCGCTGGCCCAGATGGCCGGGCTGACCGTCATCGCCTGGGCGCTCGGGCGCGTGTCGAACGAAAAGCTCGTATCACCGCCCACCCGGATGCCGTCCGCATCGCGGGCGCCGGCCACGCTGATCGCATACCGCACGCCGGGCGCCAGACGCACCTCCGGCGCGAACCACAGCGTCGTCCCCTGCCACTGGAACGCGCCGGTCACGCTGGGGGTGATCCAGAACGCCTTCTCGGTCGCGGAGTGGTCCATCGCGGCGCTGAAGGTCATACCGATCGCGGTGGCAGCGCTGGCATCGGGCGCCACGTCGTCGGCGGCGGCGCTGAGAGCGGCATCCCGGTTCCCGGAGGAGGCCAGGACCTGTTGGACCACGGTCGGGATATCCGCTGATGGGGTCCCGCTCACTCCCGTAACGGCCAGGCTCACCACCCGCGGGGCGGTCTGGGTGGTGAAGGATGCCCGCCAGTCAGCCGCCAGCGCGCGGCGATCGGCCAGGGCCGTGCCGGCGGGCACCTGGATGACGTACCGCTGGTCGGTCGCCCAACGGACCCTGGGCACCAGCGCCAGGGTGGTCGAATCGGAATTCCACAGGAAGCTGACGTCGGTGCGCGGGATGAGGCGGAGCGCCGTGCGGACCGCGGCGCGGTCCATCGGACCCGGGAAATGGAGTACGACCCCGTCGGCGCTGGGGACCCCGACCCCGACGTTGGCGGGCAGGATCGATTCCACTCGGGGCGGCGCCGTGAGCAGGCCGGCCTTGATGAGAGGGGCGGTGGGGATGGCGAAAACCACCGCCACCGCGAGCGCGGTGACGGCTACGACCAGATGGGTGATGGACCGGTGACGAAGCAGCGGTGTGCCCACCGCGGCGAGCCGGCGGAAGTCCCCCGCGACCCGAGTCGACGGAGAGGTCAATAGACAAACGCTCCTGCGGACCGGCGGATCCGCCTTTCGGACGGTCCGAGGGTCGTAGGAAGGCGCGGAGTATAGCCCGATGCCCCCGTCAAGCGCCAACCCCGACCTGGTGCGCGTGGTCACCGGGTCGGCGTCCCCAGCCGCTGCGACGGGCCGCCAGAGTAGGGTGAAAGGTGGCCCCGGCGTAGGCCGTCACGAGCCCGCGGGCCTCCAGCATGGTCAGGGTTGCCGCCAGTGCCGAGGTCGACAGGTGAGTCCGGTCGACCAATTCCTCGATCGAGGCAGCCCGACGAATGATGGCCGCCAGGACCAGGCCCTCCGCCTCGGAAAGCGACCGCACGCTCACCGGGAATCGCCCCCGCCGGAGGCCGACCATGTGCAGCAGCGCGGCCGGCGACGTGACGAGGGTGGCAAGGTGATCGGCGATGAGGCGGTTCGTCCCGCGCGAGGTGGCCGCGTCCATGGGTCCGGGAACCGCGAACAGCTCGCGCCCGAGGGCAATCGCAGCATCCGCGGTCAGCAGGGCGCCGGATCGGTCTGGGGCCTCGACCACGACCACGGCCTCGGCCAGGCCGGCGATGATCCGATTGCGGCGTGCGAAGTCCGGCCGGCCGAGCCGCCGACCGGGCGGCAGCTCACTGAGCAGGGCGCCGCCGGCCGCGAGCATCCGGGTCGCGAGCTCGCGATGGATGGGTGGGTAGAGGCGGTCAATCGGCGACGGCAGGACGGCCACGCTCCGCCCGCCGGCCGCGACCGCCGCCCCGTGTGCCACGGCGTCGATTCCGATTGCCAGACCCGAGATGACGGCCACACCCGCGCGAGCCAGCTCGTCGCCGATTTCCTCGGCCGCGGCCCGGCCGTAGCCGCTCGGGCGGCGCGTCCCGACCACCGCCACGCCGGGGACCTGCCAGGCCGCGGGATCGCCTGCTGCCCACAGCAATGGCGGCCGCGGATCGAGATGCGCCAGGGAGGGCGGGTAGAGGGCCTCGAACGCCGTGATCGGGGTCGCGCCGTGTCGCCCACCCTGCGCGCTTATCTCGGCCGCCAGGCGTCGCACACCCCGGGCACGGATGCCATGCGTCAGCGCCAAGGCGGCCGGGCGCGTGTCGGCCGGCAGCTCCGCGACGGCGCGATCGATGGCCCCGTCGCGCCACGCCGCACGCAGGCTGCCGGATCCAGCCAGCAAGCGGGCAACCGCCACCGGGCCGAGGCCGGGCAGCTGGCAGGTGACGATCCAGTACGGTCGTTCGGCGTCGGGGTCCAGGTGGTCGAGCCGCAGACCGGTCCAGCCGGCCGTTCGATTCGGCGCATGGGCGATCACCGCGTCACCGGCGGGCGGTATCGCAACGCCTCCTCCACGTGGGTTGGCTGGACGGCGGTTGTGCCCGCCAGGTCCGCGATCGTGCGGGCCAGCCAGGCGGCACGATGGACGCGGCGAGGCGACAGCCGGAGCGCGCGCACCAGGGCCGTCAGCGAGCGGAGGGCGTCCGGCCCAAAACCATGTTCCCGGTCCAGGGCTCCGGGCCCGAGCGCGGCGTTGGGTCCGCCCTGACGAGCTCGTTGGCGGTTCCACGCGGCCCCGATGCGGTCCGCCACGACGGCGCTCGATTCGGCATCGGCATCGGCCAGCAGTCGACGCGGCTCGTCGAGCACGACCCACAGGTCGATCCGGTCGCGCAACGGTCCGGAGAGCCGGCGCTCGTAGCGCTGGACCATGGACGGATCACAGTCGCAGGCCCGAGATCGGGATCCGAGCCAGCCGCACGGGCACGGGTTGAAGGCGACGAGCAGCATGAAGCGCGCCGGCAGGCGCAGTGAGCCCTCGACTCGGGCAATGGTCACTTCGCCCGCCTCAATCGGCTGGCGCAGCGCATCGAGGGCGTCCGGTCGGAACTGGAGCAGCTCGTCGAGGACGAGGGCACCGCGGTGGGCCAGGCTGGCCTCCCCGGGGCGAATGCGCTCGCCTCCGCCCACGAGCGCCTGGACGGAGATGGTGTGGTGGGGGGCGCGAACGGGGCGCATGCGGGTGAGCGGCACGCGACGGTCGACCAGGCCGGCCACGGAGTAGATACGGCTGACCTCGACCGCCTCGTTGTCGTCCAGGGGCGGCAGCAGCCCGGGTACGGCCGACAGGAGAAGCGTCTTGCCGACTCCCGGCGGACCGACCAGCGCCAGGTTGTGGCCTCCGGTCAACGCGAGCTCCAGGGCGCGCCGCGCCAGCGACTGGCCGATGACGTCGCGCAGGTCGACGCCAGGCCCGACCGGCCGCCAGGCAGGTAGCGGGGTCGGATCGGCTGCCGGGAGCGTTCGGACGCCGGCCAGGTGGGCGACAGCCTCGCCGAGGGACGCCGCACCGTAGACCACGATGCCGGGGACAGCGGCCGCCTCGACGAGGTCGTCGTTGGCCACCACAGCCGCCCGGCGGCCCGAGTCGCGAACCGCCGCGACCAGGGCCAGTGTGCCTGCCACGGGGCGCAGCGACCCGTCGAGGGCCAGCTCTGCCACGAGGGCGGTGTCGGATAGGTCCGCGTCGAGCTGGCCGGAGGCAGCCAACAGTCCGACACCGATGGCCAGGTCGTAGGCGGTGCCTTGCTTGGGAAGGTCCGCTGGGGCGAGGTTGACCGTGATGCGTCGGGCCGGCACCTCGAAACCGCTGTTCCGGACGGCGCTTCGCACCCGCTCCCGGGCCTCCTGGACGGCGCTTCCGGCCAGGCCCACGATCGTCAGGCCTGGCAGGCCGAACGCGACATCGACCTCGACCCGGACCGGAACCGCATCGACTCCGCGAAGCGACGCGCTCACCGTCTCCGCCAGCACCGTCCACCCCGCGGGAGGCGCAGCGTCGGGATGCGAAGTGCCGGACGCCGCCTGCTCGCCTCCCTGATCCGACGGCGACCGGCGGCCGCAGTCTGGAAGGGGCAGGATTACCGCCGGCTTAGGCCCGCCTTGTCAGGCCTCGGCCCGCCTTGTCAGGCCTCGACCCGGCTTGTCAGGCTTCGACCTCGACCACCGAGAGCTCCTTGTCGACCGCGGTCGCGAAGTCGCTCACCGCCCTGGCCAGCGGGCTGCCCGGCCGGGAGACCATGAACGGCGCCCCGGAGTTCAAGGCCCCGATCGCGCCCCGGTATTCATTGATGACCTTGTGCGAGATGGGACTGCCCAGGACGCTTTCCGCGTTCGCGATATTGATGCCGGTGAACGCGTTGGATCGGTTCAGCACGAGCCGCACCTTGTCCCGCGCATAGCCAAGCTCGGTCATCGTCTTGAGCACCAGCTGGACGTTCTTCAAACACGACAGGTCGGCGGTGAGGATCACGTAGACGACGTCGGCCTCATCGAACAGATGGATCGTCACGTCGTCCAGGCTGCGGTTGGCGTCGATGACCGTGTAGTCGTACATGCCCCGCATCAGCTCAACCAGATGCGACAGGGACTCGGGCGAGTTGCGATGGCTCTCCATCACCACATCGGCCTGCTCGGGGGCGGTGGGCGCCAAGAGCAGGTCGACGCCGGACGCGTGGGAGACCACCAGGCGGCGCAAGAGGTCGGCGTCCAGCTCCGGCTCGGAGACGGCGTTCACGATCGAGGCGGTGTCGAGCTTCAGGTCCAGGAAGACCCGGTGGTCCCCGAACTGGAGGTTGGCATCCACCAGTGCCACGCGACGCTTGTGCTCCGCGGCCAGGGCGATGGCCGTGTTGATGGCCAACGTCGTGCAGCCGACGCCTCCTTTGGCGCCGTAGAACACGATCACCCGTCGCAGGGTGGCCTGGGCCGAATCCGGGCGCGTGCCGCTCAGCCCGCTGCGGGCCAGCAGGGCCCGGATGCGGGCCATCAACTCGGCCGGATGGAACGGCTTGACGATGTCGTCGTCGGCACCCGCGCGCAGGCCCTTGACCCGCTGCCCGATATCGGCTTCCGCGGTGAGCAGCAGGATCGGGACGCGGCGGCCGGCAGTCTCGGCGGCGCGGATCTGGGTGATGGCCTGGTAGCCGTCGATGCCCGGCAGCGCCGCGTCCATGAGGATCAGATCCGGCGACTGCTGGGCGGCGGTCGCGACGCCGCTCTCGCCGTCTCCGGCGAGCAGGACCTCGAAGCCCTCCTGCTTGAGGGTGAAGCTCAGGACGCGCTGGATGTTGAGGTCGTCGTCGACGACCAGGACCTTGACGGCCATGGACCCTCGGGCGAGCCCGGCCGGTCCGGCAGGTCCGCCCGGCCCGGGTGGGGCGGATTATAGTCGGCTGCCCGTTCGCTCCTTGGCCTGGGAGCGAGACGTTTGCGGCTCCAGATACCGATCGAGGAACGCCAGCACCCGTCGCTCGTAGGCTTCGCCACCCACCGCCCGCGCCTCACCGTGCTCCGCGCCGTCCACCACGAACAGCTCCTTCGGATCCCCGGCGGACTCATACAGGCGCACCGATTGCCGCCAGCTGACGAGCCGATCCTGGCGTGGGGCGATGAGCAGGAGTCCGCGTGGTGCGATACCGGCCACGCGGTCGATGGGCGAGATGAGCCGCGTCCGGGCACGCACGGCGGCCCCGATGATGATCAGCCGTGAGCCGAGACTGGGCAGTGGCAGCCGTTGCTCGCGCATCCGGTTGGCGATCGGGTGCCGGATATCGGCATAGGCCGCGTCGGCGATGACGGCCGCCACCGGCAGCTCGGGGGCGGCAATGATGGCCGTCGCGCCGCCCATGCTGATGCCGTACAGGGCGATCGGACCGAATCCGCGTCCCTCGAGCAGCCGGACCGCGGCCGCGACATCCCGTCGCTCGGTGGTCCCCAACGTGATCGCCGCCCGATCCGACGCCCCATGCCCGCGGAAGTCGAACTGGAGGACGTTGTATCGGCCCCGCAACCAGGGAACGAAGAACGACAGCCACGGGACGCGATGCCACGAGAAGCCGTGGAGGAGGATCACCGCGGCCCGGGTTTCGCGGGCGGCGGGGATGAGCCAGCCGTCGAGCGTCACCCCGTCATCGGTCGTGAAGCGAACGGCCTCATGCGGGAGGCCCAGCTCCGCCGGCGACCCGGGCAGACCTTCGGTCTCGTCCAGGGCATGCAGGGTCGGGGTCACGACCCTGCGCGAACCGACGAACCCCAGGTACCCGAGGTAGCCGGCCGCAAGCGCCGAGCCGAGCCCGCCCAGCCAGGCCAGCAGGCTTCGCGGCCGCATCAAGATGCCTCGGCGGATCAGCCGCCCCCCGACC
>JBKJVN010000082.1:0-14196 GCA_046717345.1 Candidatus Limnocylindria bacterium
TGCCCAACGTCAATATCGCCAAGCCCTCCGGGACGCTGACCCTGGCCGGCACCCTGCGCACCGGGCGCAGCTGGACCTACACCGGCGGCAGCCTCGACCCGGGCACCAGCACGCTCGTGTTCACCGGAAACCTCACGATCAGCGGGGACCACGCCCTGAACAACGTGGAGCTGCGCTCGGGCAACGTCACCGTCACGCCCGGCGACACCCTCACCGTGGGCGGGATGCTGACATTGACCGATGGCAACCTGGAGGGCGGCACCGTTTCCGCCCTCGGCGACATCTCGCTCGCGGCCGCGTACGACGGCGAGACTGGCACGCTCCGCATCGCGGGCACCGCGGACCAGACCCTGACGGGAGCGGCCAACACGACAAGCAGCGACATGGCCAACGTCGTCATCGACAAACCGTCCGGCACGCTCTTCCTGGTCGGGACGATCCGGATGCTCACGTCATCGTGGACATGGCTCCAGGGCGCCGTGGATCCCGGCACCAGCACGGTCTATTTCGACGCCACGGTAACCATCAGCGGGACGCACAGCCTGTACAACGTGTACCTCAGCGGGGGCGCGCACACGGTGGCCGGCGGCGACACCCTGACCGCGCTGGGCACCCTGACCCTGGACAACGGCACCATCGATGGCGGCACCATCGCCGCCGCCGGGCCCCTCACGCAGCTGTCGACGTTCGACGGCGGGACCGGAGTCCTGCGCGTCGTGGGCACCGGGAATCAGACCTTCGACGGCTTCGCGACCGTCGCCGCGGGAGACCTGCCGGCGCTTGAGATCGACAAGCCGTCGGGCATCCTGACCCTGAGCGGCACGATCCGAACGACGAACGACTGGACGCACCTGAACGGCACGGTGGATCCGGACTCCAGCCTGGTCGTGTTCGCGACCGGCCTCATGATCGACGCCGACGGGATGACCTTCGCCGACGTCCAGGTCGCGAGCGGAACGGCGACCCTCGCCAACGACCTGAACGTCGCGGGCAACCTCTTTGTGTCCGGTGGGACACTGGACGCCGCGGGCGCCACGGTCACGGTGGCTGGAAACGTGACCATCGATGGGGCCTTCACGCCCGGCACCGGCAGGCTTGTGATGAACGGGGTGGTGCCGCAGACCCTCGGCGGCGCAGCCGCCAGCATCGGTCTGTATGACTTCACCGTGAACAATGCCGCAGGGGTCACGATCACGACCGACGTCTCGGTGGCCGGCACCCTGACCCTGAACGGACCCCTCGACATCAGCGGGCAGACCCTGGGCATCGCGAATCCGATTGCCGGCACACCCACCGACCTGACCGGCGATCCGTTGTCCTCGCTGGTGGTGTCGGGGACAGGCGCCGGGATCGTCATCCCCTCCAGCCTGCCGGTCCTGGCCAATCTGACCCTGGACAACCCGAATGGGGCGGCCGCCCTGGCGGGCCCCATGACGATCGGAACGCTGCTGACCCTGACGGATGGCGTCCTGGACGCCGGCGCGTGGGTGGTCGTCATCGATCCGGCCGCGTCCGTGGCGCGCACCGCAGGCCATGTCGCCGGGGAGCTCCGTAAGACCATCCCGCTCGGCGCGGGCGTGGTAGTTACCTTCGAGATCGGCGACGCGACGACCTACGCACCGGTCAGCCTGCTGTTCGGCGTGGTGTCCGGGTCGGGCACCATCACCGTCTCGACCACCCCCGGCGAGCATCCGAGCATCGGCTCGTCCGTGATCGACCCGGCCCAGGACGTGAACCGCTGGTGGTCGCTCGTCAACGGCGGCACCGTCTTCGACACGCTGGATGCCACCTTCACCTTTGATCCAGCCGACGTGGACCCCGGCGCCTCCACCGCGGCATTCGTGGTCGCCAAATGGGATGGCGCCTGGGTACTGCCCGCGTCGGGCACCGCGCTGCCGACCTCCACCACGGCTTTCGGGATGACCTCTTTGAGCGAGTTCGCGGTCGGCGAAGTCGAGTCAGCCGATTTGCCGGACACGGCCCAGGGCACGCCCATCGGCCTGGGTCCGCTGCTGACCGGCCTGAGCCTCCTCGGCCTGGTGGCCCTCGTCATGCGCCGCACGCGGGGCCTGGCGGTGGCAGCGAATCGGGGCTAGCGGCCTGTTAGGTCCTCGACCAGGGGGGCCATCGACTCCATGGCGGGCTGGGGGATGGCGTAGAAGCTGATCCCCAGCCGCTCCCGACGGCGCTCGAGGATTTCACGTAGGCGTGTCCGCGTACCGTGAAGCACATACGGGGAACCGACCAGGCCGGCGGCCGCCGCCATGCCACCGGCTACCGCCGACGCGGCCACGGAGCTTCCGCTCCCCACCATTCCGGCCAGGGCGACGAACACGTTGAGCTCCAGCTCCTCGAACCGGTCGCCGGACGCCATCCGCACCGTGGCCACTTTCTCGACCAGCGCGCCTTCGGTCGCCTGCCGAACGATGGGGCGTCCGGCTGCGTTGAACTGCGGCACGAAGCTCACGATGTCCGCCTCGCGGGCGGCCAGGCGCAGCATTCGGGGCCCGCCACCGCCGAGCATGATCGGCGGTCGGGGTTGCTGGACGGGCCGCGGCGAGAGCCGCGCGTGCCGCACCTGGTAGTGCGGGCCGTCGTGTGTGACCGTCTCACCGGCGAACAGGCGCTTGATGATCCCGAGCGCCTCGGCCAGGCGGTCGATCCGGCGCCCGGCCGGGTCGTACGCCACCCCCAGCTGGCGATAGTCGCTGACGCGCCATCCGGCCCCGATCCCGAACTCCAGCCGTCCGCCGGACACGGCATCCAGGGTGGCGGCCTCGCGGGCGAGCAGCAGTGGGTGGCGATAGTCGTTGGCGAAGACGTATGAGCCGATACGCAGGCGCGTCGTCACGGCAGCGGCCGCCGCCAGGGCCGGCACCGGCGACAGCTGACGGGTCAGGTGATCCGGCACCAGCAACACGCTATATCCCAAGTCTTCGGCACGACGGGCCATGGCCAGCCACGCCTCACCGGTCCCGACCCAGCCGGCGGTCAGCCCAAAGCGAAACGGGTGCATGGCCCGCCGAGTCTACGGGCCGCCCGCAGCGTCGAGTAGATTCCCCGGAACACCCCGGAGGCCATCAGATGACCGATGCCGATCACCAGCGGTTCATGCGGAAGGCGATTGCCATGGCCCGGCAAAGCGCCATCTTGGATCGGACGGGAAGCCCCTTCGGCTGCCTTATCGTCCGCGACGGGGAGGTGGTGGGTGCCGGCGTCAACCAGGTCCTCGCCAATCAGGACCCGACCAGTCACGGTGAGATCGTGGCCATCCGCGACGCGTGCCGGAGGCTGGGCACCCATGACCTGAGCGGCTGCATCGTCTACACCAGCTGCGAGCCGTGCCCCATGTGCTACGCCGCCGCCTGGTGGGCTCGGGTCGATGCCGTCTATTACGCCTCAACCATCCAGGACGCCCTCGACTTCGGTGACTTCGACGACAAGCCGATCTACGATGCCATCGCCCAGCCCGGACCCGATCGCGCCGTCCCCGCGCGCGAGCTCCTGCGCGACGAGATGGTTGAGGTCTGGAAGGAGTTCCACGCCATCCCGGGCCACATCCACTACTGACCGATCCGCCCTGCGAGGTACCGATGGCCACTGCGTTCGCCGGCTTCCAACCCGAGGCGCTGCACTTCCTGATCGAGCTGGCGTTGAACAACGACCGCGCCTGGTTCCAGCCCCGCAAGGCCGAGTACGAGCGACTGCTCAAGGAGCCACTCGAGGCCCTGTGCATGGCGCTGGGCGAGCGATTTGAGACTCGGGGGCTCCCGCTCCGGGCCGATGTCCGCTCCCCGTTCCGCATCTACCGCGACGTTCGCTTCTCGAAGGACAAATCGCCGTACAAGACCCATGTCAGCGCCAGCTTTCCGTGGGCACCGGAAGGCGCGCCGGCGGTGCCCCGGAGCCGCACCGAATCGGTCCATCACGTGGGCGGTTACTTCCACTTCGAGCCCGACGAGGGCTACGTTGGGGGAGGGATGTGGCATCCGGAGCGCCCGCTCCTGGAGGCATGGCGCACCACGGTCGCGACGGACGCGCCTCGCGTTCATGCCGCCATCGACGATCGGGCATTCGTGAAGGAGTTCGGCGAGGTCGACGGTGATCGGCTGATGCGAACTCCACCCGGTTACGCGGCGGACCACCCCGACGCTGCGTTGCTGAAGCTCAAGGACGTGACATTCGGCCGGCGGATCTTGGACGACGAGGTCCTGTCGCCGAACCTGCCGGACATCTTGGCTGATGCCTTCGCGAAAGCCATGCCGGTGTTCCGCCTGCTCGCGTCGCTCAGGACGTGATCGTCATCTCGGCAATTGGCAGCGCTGCCCGCGTCGGGTGGCTCAGCCGTCGAGTGCCCTTCTGAGCTCGGGCTCGTACTCTGGGAAGTAGCCGGAGATCTCCAAAAGGTCGAAGCTGCGGAGAATCGACTCTCGCGGCTCGCGTTCGAGCAGGAAGGCGAAGGAGGCCTCTACCACGCGTTCCACGCTGGTTCCTGCCGGAGCGAGCCGAACGAGATCTTCGTCAGAGACCGCCACCTGGTGCCGGGTAGCGGCCGGATCGTCCCCGATCGTCACTGTGCAACGCCAATCAGCGCCGTCCGGTTCGCAGCTCACGGTGATCAATGTTCGCCTCCGATTACACTCGGTGTCGTGAAACGCACGCGCATCCGAGAACAAGACGAGGCCGTCGCGCGAGAACAGGCGGATCGTCGCCGCGAGGTCCTGCTCGCGCGGCTGAAGGCTCAAGAAGCGGCGACCCGGAAGCCCGCGGATGTACCGGTGCAGGACGACGAGGCTGCGCCTGCCGCCACCGAACCTCCACCGGACACCTAGGCATTGGAGCGGGAGACGGGGAATCGAACCCGCGACATTCAGCTTGGAAGGCCGCGACGTCTGAGCGCTGTGGCAGGGAGCGTGGGAACTCGAGCGAAACGCGTCCAGTTATCGTGTGGTCACGAGGGCGTCGCCGACCGGCTAGCGGTCGCCTAGGACATCCTCACCGCACGGCTGGCGGCGACCGCCGAGGGTGCCGACTGCTCAACGCGCCCAGATGACGTGGGTGTAGACCCGTTGGCCGTTTCCGAGGTCCAGCACATACAGGCTGACCCCAGACGCTTGCGAGCCGCTGACGAGTTGGCCCCACGAGGCGGGAGCGTTCCCCGGCGCTCCGGCCGCCGCAACCTGTCCCACTGTCGAGGAGCTGTCGAGGTGCCTGTAGATCTTCACGAGCTGAGCGTAGTCGTGCGCGTTGGGGTGCTCGTTGGACGGATCCGTCTCCACGAAACCACCGGTGCCGCCATCGGGATCGTTGGTGTAGTCCATGCACGACCCCAGGTTGGCGTTGTTGAAGATCTCGTCCTGGTGGGCGAGCCCGAAGTCGTGCGCGATCTCCTGGCACATCACCAAGCGACGCCAAGCCGGGGTGTCGTAGGCCGGGGTGTTGAAGTAGGTGTCGTTGACCTTGGTGACGGCCTGCGTGATGTGCGTGCCCCTCACCCAGATCTGTGCCAGGCCGAGCCAGCCGTTGCTGCCGTAGCTGGCGCTGCAGGCCTCGATCCGTCCTGCCGTCGGCCCGCAGCTCTCGGGCGTGGTGGTCCCGCCAGCTGTTTCTGCCAGCTGGAGGACCGTCGAGACATTCCAGTCCGCGATGGCCCCGTCGAGGTACAAGTCCCACGTAGTCGAGACGTTGTCGCCCACGAGCAGCGTGAATGGACGGCTCGTCGTCGCCCAGTGGTAGCGGCCCCAGGAATGGTTGGCGATCGCTGCGCTAGGGAAGGCGGCGATCAACGCCAAGACCAGACCGATGGCGAGCCCGCCTCGACGGGGAGCCTTGATCATCGGGGGATCTCTCTTTTCTGCTCGACTTGTTGTGGCTATTCGCCGGATGAACGTACGGCCACATAGTATGCGCGCCAGGCGCGCCCATTGCTAGTGCTCCGGACCGCACCTGACCTCATCTCGCTCGGCCGGCG
This sequence comes from Candidatus Limnocylindria bacterium, assembly GCA_046717345.1. Classification (GTDB taxonomy): domain Bacteria; phylum Chloroflexota; class Limnocylindria; order QHBO01; family QHBO01; genus DASTEQ01. The sequence continues at coordinate 5,972 of JBKJVN010000082.1, forward strand.
AAGCGGGTACGGATTCATGATCTTCCAAGGCGAGGGGGCGAGCCTCCCACGGTTGGGCACATCGGTCTGGATGCCAGACCGGAGACCAGGCCGTGTTCGCGATCAACCCTGAATTGGGACTTACGGTCGTCGTCCTGACCGATCACGGGTTCGCCGCCATCGAGCCCGCACTCAGTGCCTATATGGCCGATATCGGCATGCCCTCCTGACCGAGCAAAGGCGTCGGGCCACATGAGAGGTGAGCGGGAGACGGGGATCGAACCCGCGACATCGACCTTGGAAGGGTCGCGCTCTGCCAGCTGAGCTACTCCCGCGCTGACACTCCCGTGCGCCTGGCGAGGGTCCGGGAGCGGTGACAGTTCGCGCAGACGATATCGCAGTTCGCCGCCTCCGCCAAGATCTGCGTCGCGCCGGCTCGGCCGACCATGCGCGTCACGCCGTCGCGCTTCATCGCTGGATCACGATGGTCGAAGTCCATGGCGCAGGGAGCGAATCGCCGACCGCAATCTGCGCAGGGACGATCGCGCAGCCGGTCGAGGAGCCGGGCGTGTTCCCGCCAGCGAGCGCGCTTGCGCTCAACGTACTTCGATGATCCGAGCCAGACGGCTTGGCGGGCCAGGCGTTTGACATGCGCGGCACGGGTGCGCAGTCGATGGCAGTTTGCGCACACGACGTCGCATTTGCTGATCTCAGCCAGCAGACGGTTTCGCGACATCAGCATCGCGCGGCCCTCAGTCACGCGGAAGAGCTTGTTTGCCGGCTCTCGGTGGTCGAAGTCCATTTGATGCGGCTCCAAGACCTCGCCACAGTCGGCGCACGGCCCTTGGCGGAGATCCCTCAGGAGCGCGACGGTCACCGCCTGACGAGCCCTAACACGTCGAATCTCGCGTTGGCGATTTCGCCAGTAGTAGGCAACGTTGGCCGCATGCTGGCTAGGGCGCTGTCGCATGGCTCATTATAGAACATCTGTTCTGAATGACGAGCGTTCCCGTATCGGTCTTCCAGTCAGAGACGTCGAAGGCCGAATGCTCTGCCAACTGAGCTACTCCCGCCCGCCGCCACGATCTACCGATGCGCGTTCCCCGACAGGATTCGGGCAGCCCAGCTCAAGGGCCGACGTTGACGATGGTATCGCCTCCGAACACGTACGGCTCATCAGTCTGGTACGCGTCGGCCTGTTGGTTCCAGGCTTCGAAACGGGGATCGCTGTCGTGCACGTGGTGTCCTTCATCGGTCGCGAAGATGGCGACCACCAGGTACTGCGCGGCGTCGGCGACCTTCTTGGTGCTGATGTCGAGCCGGCTCAAGGTCGCCATCACCAGGAGCCCGCGAGCATGCAGGTCCTGCCAGATCGGCTCTTCCATGGCCCGAAACCCACGCTCAAACTCCTCCGATCGGTCCTCGCCGACATTCAATACGATGCCGATGGTCTGCATGGCGTCTCCTCGTCGTTTGATGCGGGATTTCGCCGTCGAAGGCTGACCCTGGGCTGGCCCGACGGGGTACCGTGCGGTCAACGTAATCCATATCGGTCTGGAGCACAGATGGCCATCACCGTCAAGAGCCTGGACAAGCCCGACCAGGCGTACGACTTCGGCGACGCGGGCCGGTACGACATCTCGATCATCGGCGACTCGATGGTCGCCCGATCCGTCCTGAACCCGGGCTGGAGCTGGGACGAGCACGTCAAGCCCTACGCCGAGGGTGCCGAGAGCTGCCCGGAAACCCACCACGAGTACGTCATCTCCGGCCGCATCCGCTACCTGACCGATGAGGGGGACGAAGTCCACGCTGGGCCTGGGGACCACCTCGTCATCGGACCCGGTCACCGCGCCTGGGTGGTCGGAGACGAACCGTGCGTGGTTGTCGACATGGAAATCGGCGAGATGGAGGACAACGGGGAGGACTGATTCCGCCAGATCTGGGCCTGCTCCGGCAGCTCGACAGGGACCCACACCTGGCTGGACACTACGGCGCGTGATACCCGATACCCGGTATGCCACGACGACAGACGGCTCGCACGTCGCGTACCAGATCGCAGGCCGCGGTCCGGTCGACCTCGTCTTCGCTCCCGGGTGGTTCTCGAACCTGGATCTCATCTGGGAGCAGCCCGAGATCGAGCCGTTCCTTCGACGGCTCGCGACAGGGACGCGCCTGATCATCTTCGACCGACGCGGCACGGGGCTCTCGGATGCGGTTGCCGAGGCCCCGGCCCTCGACACGATGATGGACGACGTCCGGGCCGTAATGGACGCCGCAGGTTCCGAGCGAGCGGTACAGATCGGCGTTACGGTCAGTTGCGCCTTGATGGCCCTGTTCGCCGCGACATTCCCCGAGCGGTCACTCGGGCTCGTCTTGATTCACGCCCTCGCGAAGACGGCCTGGGCCCCGGACTATCCCTGGGGCGAGAGTGCGGAGGACCACCGCGAGGAGACAGATCGCATCGCCGCCGGCTGGGGCACAGGCGAATTCGAGCGGTGGTTCCTCGCGGATGTGAATGACCCTCGAGCTGACGACCCTGCCTACGTCGCGGCCACCGCCAGGTACTTCCGACACGCGATGAGCCCGGGGATGGCCGTTCTCCAGAACCGTGTCTGGTTCCAGACCGATTATCGTCACGTGCTGCCGGCCATCCACGTGCCGACGCTGGTGGTGGATCGGCGCGCCGACCCCGCGGTCAGCCGTCAGCTCGCCGGCCTCATCCCCGGTGCGGAGATGGTCCATCTCCCCGATGAGCCGCGCCTGCCGTGGATCCCGGGATCAGACCGGTCAGCCGCCGAGATCGAGCGGTTCGTGGCCGCCATTCGCGAGGAGGAGACCGATCTGGAGCGTGTGCTGGCCACCGTGCTGTTCACCGACGTGGTGGGCTCCACGGCTCGCGCATCCGAGATGGGGGAATCCCGTTGGACCGAAGTGCTCGGAGAGCACAACCGAATCATCCGGGCCTACTTGGCCCGGTACCGAGGGCGGGAGATCAAGACCATGGGCGATGGCTTCCTGGCCACGTTTGACGGTCCGGCCCGCGCCATCCGCTGCGCCCGGAGCATCGTCGGCGCGGTCCGGCGCATGGGAATCGACATTCGGGCCGGGCTTCACACTGGCGAGCTGACCCTCAAAGGCGACGACGTGGAGGGGATTGCGGTGGCGATTGGCGCACGCGTCATGTCGCTGGCAGGCCCCGGCGAGGTCCTGGTCTCGGGCACGGTCAAGGACCTTGTCGCTGGTTCTGGCCTGAGCTTTGAGGATCGGGGCGAGCACGTCCTCAAGGGTGTCGAGGGAAGCTGGCGTCTGTTCGCGGTCGGCATCGGTCCCGCCCATGAGGACTCGTTAGTCGAGGACTAGGCCGAATCGGCGGCCAGCTTCTCGAGCTGGTCGGCGTGCTCCTCCAGGTGGCTGACGACGAACCGATCGAGGATCTCAGCCACCGTCATCTCGCCCCGCCGCTCATGCAGCCCGCGCGCCGACCACTGCGCCTCGGATAGCCCTACCAGGTAGGTTCGCAGCAGCATCAGCGCGCCCGCCAGGCGGGCCATCTGATCGGTTGGAGGCTCGTTGCGGCCGGCCTCGATGGCGCCCACGCGCCCCGGATCTTCCGTCGTGCGCCCAAAGGCCACCGGTTCGCCGCCCGCACCGGCGAGCACCCGCTCGATCTCGCCCTGCCAGTACGGGACGAACTCCGCCACGTGGGCCCAGGCCTGGCCGGCGTCCCAGCGCTCGCCGGTCGCCGGGTCGGCATCGGTCAGGCCCGGCGGCGGATGCTCCGCAAACGCGGCTAGGCGGCCCTCGGCCACCGCCATCCGGGCCAGCAGGCCCATGTGCTGCATCACGATGCGCTCCTCCGTTCGGGCCGCTCGACGATGGGCGTGCGCAGCTCCCCCAGCCGCTCGATGCGCAGCACCACCTCGTCCCCCGGCTCGAGCCAGCGCCCAAACCGGTCGTCCTTCACCTCCAGCAGGCAGCCGCTCCCGACCGTCCCGCTGCCGAGCAGGTCGCCCGGCCGCAGCCGCACGTCGGCCGAGGCCCGGGCCGCCATGTCCCCAAAAGAAAAGTGCGCCGCCGACCACATCCCGCGGCTGATCTCCTCCCCGTTGATGTCGGCCGTCATGACCAGGTTGTATCCCTTCTCCGAGCGGGCATCGGTCAGCTCATCGGGCGTGACCAGCCAGGGACCGATGCTGGTGGCGAAGTCCTTGCCCTTGGCCGGGCCCAGGCGGACCGTCGTCTCCTCGCGTTGGAGGTCACGCGCCGACCAGTCGTTGAGGACCAGGTAGCCGCCGATGGCATCCTCGGCCCGGTCAGCCGCCAGGTCGACCACCGGGGTGTCGACCAGGGCCCCAACCTCCAGCTCGTAGTCGAGCTCCGTCGATCCGGACGGGGCCCACACCGGCTCGCCCGGGCCGCGGATCTCGGATGCGTTGCCGAAGTAGAAGATCGGGAGCCGATACCACGCCTCGGGGATCTCCTGGCCGCGCCGCTGCCACATCGTGCCCACGTGCTGCTCGAACGCGTAGAAGTCGCGCAGCGACGGCGGACGCAGAATGGGCGGCCCGAAGGCCAACTCGGCGGCATCCCAGATGCCCTCGTCGACGCCCGTTGAGGGCGTGTACCCGTCGACGATCTCGGCCAGGGCCTCGACCCGCAGGCCGCGCGCCAGGTGCGCGTCCAGGGTGGTCACCGGCTGCCGGAACAGCACCGAGTTGTGGGCCCGCCGCGGATCGTCGCCGACAAGCACCTCGCGCGCGTGCTCGAGGTCCAGCCAACGTGTCGCCGCCACATCGCGGGCCGCGGCCAGCCGCAATCCGGTCCCGATGGGCGCGTTCCGCTCGCGAACGTGGGCGATCCGCATCGTGGCGGAGTGTACGCGGCCCCATCGGTACTTCCGGCTCATGGTGTGTTGCTGGAGGGTTGAGTACGGTTTGGCCCGGATGACTCAGTTGGTTGACCGGGGGGTCGCCGAACTGCCGGTGGCCGGTGTTTCTGACTCCCGGCGGAGTTCCCGTGTCCGACGTGCCAGCCCGCGCCTCGCCGCACGGCGTCACAAGAGGGTCCGCCGCATGGCTCGCGACGCGCCCCTGTGGTACACGGCCCTCCTGGCGCCGGTGGCGTTCGCCGTGGCATCGGTGAGCCCCATCGCCGGGGACACCGTCATGGTCCTGATTCTGAGCCCCATCTTCCTGGGCCTCCAGGCCGCCGCGGGCCTGATCCCGGCGCGGCATCGGGTCCTTACACCGCATGGGTGGTCATTCCTGCGTTTGACGATCGCGCTGCTGTTCGTGTCGGCCCTCGTGAACACCGTGGGCGGACCGGCGCGACCCTTGTTCCCCCTGTATCTGCCTGTGGTCGTTGCCGCTGCGGCTCTCGGATCGGCGCAGGCAGCGGTCATCGGCTTCACGGCCGCGGTCATCTACCTCGTTCCCGAGCTGGCCAGCCTGGCCAACCCGGCCAATGCTTCCAACCCGCTGGCCCTCGCCGAAGTGACGCCGCGCGGCGTGGCACTGGTCGGCGTGTCCACCGTGCTCGCGATCGGCACCCGACGCATCGTCTCCCAGCTGGAGCAGATCAATGACCAATTCCGGACGACCGCCATGTCCGAGCGGCGTCGGTCGCGGCAGATCGCCGGCCTGGAGCAGGTCAGCCGGCTGCTGGTCACCTCCGGCGCGACCCCCGAGCTGCTGGAACGGGTGGCCGACGTCATGGTCCAGCGCTTCGGATATGCGCTGGCGGTGATCATCACTGTCGAGGATGGGACCCTGAAGCTCGGCGCCCAGCGCGGGTATGACGTGGATATGTCGCGGTTCGACCCACACACCGGCGTCGTGGGCCGCGCCGCGCGCTTGGGCACGGTACAGCTGGTCCAGGACGTCAAGACCGATCCGGACTACGTCGCCGGCGATCCGCGGGTGGTCAGCGAGATCGCGGCCCCCATGCTCCTGGACGGGGTCCTGCTGGGCGTGCTCAACATCGAGTCCGCCTCTCCCGAACCCTTGGATCGCATCGACCGCGACCTGGTCACGACCATGGCCGGCAAGATCGCGGCGGCCCTGGCCCTGGCCCGCGACCGGCAGGCACTCGCCGACCTGGCGGTGCGCGACGGCCTGACCGGCCTTCACAACCGCCGCTTCTTCGACGACGCGGTCTCGCGTCTCCTTGCGGCCCGTGACGCGATGCCCGAGTCGGAGCGGCGCCCGGTGTCCGCCATCCTGTTCGACCTTGACCACTTCGGGACGTTCAACAAGCTGCACGGGGTGCAGGTCGGCGACCAGGCGCTGCGGGTGTTTGCGCACGTCATGCGTGAACGGCTGCGCCAGACCGACATGGTGGCCCGCTTCGGCGGGGAGGAGTTCGTGGTTGTCCTGGATGGGGCGGACCGGGACCAGGCCGTGAAGGTGGCCGAAAAGATCCGATCTCGACTGGCGTCGCGGACCATCGCCGCCGAGGACGGCGCGCCGCTGCGCCTCAGCGTGTCCGCCGGCTGCGCCGCTCTCGACGACGCGGAGCCCACGAGCGCGGCGCTGCTCCGCACCGCGGACGTGGCGCTGTCGATGGCCAAGCGCGGCGGCCGAGATCGGGTGGTCGCAGCCTAACCGGCGTCCTCCGCCTAGCCGGACGGTCGCGTCGAGTCGGAGATCCGTTCCGCCAGCCAGCCGATGGCCATCGGGTACCGATACTCGAGGTCCGCGTGCGTCCCCTCGAACAGCTCGAAGCGGACGATCGGTTCCGTTACCCCGATGGCTGCCAGCTCGAGGCGGAAGGCTTCGGCACCCAGGTCGAGGTGCCACTCGTCCTTGCGCCCCGCATCGATCCAGATCCCGCGCAAGGCACGCAGGGCATCTGCGTGGCCGGCCACCATCCGAACCGGGTCGTTGGCGATCCATCGTTCCCAGACTTCGGGGACAAGGCGCCCCGTGCCAGGGTCGAATGGCAGGCGCACGGTACCGTCCGCATCGGTGGAGTAGCAGGCGGCCATGCACCACTCGTTGAGGAGGACGAGGTCGCCCGGGCGCATTACTCCGGGGCGAGCCCGGAAATCGGCCCAGAAGCGGTCGTACGAGCCGTCATACGAGTCGCGCAACGCGCGTGCCGTCTCGCGGAATTCGGGCAGGTAGCAGACCTCGAACAATGCATCGCCTGCGTGGGTGGCCAGCGCGCCGAATCGGTCCGGGCGAAGCATGGGCAGGACCATGGCTCCGTATCCGCCGGACGATTTGCCGGTGATCGCCCGGTGCGCGGGATCGGGGAGCGTCCGGTATGTGGCATCGACCCAGGGGATGACCTCGTCGCACAGGTACGTCAGATAACGGCCGGTCCCCGGGGAGTCGAGGTATTGACTCCCGCCCAGGCTGGTCCAACAGTCCACGTACACGACGAGCGCCGGGGCCTGGTCGGGCGTGGCAAAGAGCTCGTCCAGCAGTTCGGGGACGCTGCGGCGGAACGCCTTGCGGGCCCGCCACATGTCAACCTGGCCCGTGAGGCCCTGGATCAGGTAGATGCTCGGGTAGCGCCTGGTGGAGTTGTCCTCGTACCCGGGTGGCGTGTAGACCCAGACCGGGCGACGGTTTGGGTCTCCCAGCGGGTTACCGGTCAGTGCCTCTGAGTCGATCGCGTGCTCGTGCAGCTGCCCCTTCCAGTCGTGCCCCCACGGCGGCCCCAATCCCGTCCCGGTGTCCATGCCGGCAGCCTAGTGGCTCGTCCACCGTCGCCGCAGGGCGTTTGTCCCACCACGTGGACATATCGGCCAAGCAGGACCCACCTGAAGGTCCGAACTTGGCTGAATCGTTCGCCCGGCGGGACGGAGCGCCAAGAAGGCGCGATTCAGAACCTCAATTCGCGCGATGTCGAGGCGTGGTTGGCCCTTAGCTCCGCCCCGTGGGACATCCGCCGCGGGCGCCCGCGTCAACCCTACAAGCTGGGAAGCGGCTACAAGCTCGGGGCGTAATTGGGGTCGAGGTAGTGGCCCGGGTCGTCGAGGAAGTCGAGCAGGCAGCCGCGCCCGCAAAAGTAGTACGTGACGCCCGCGTGCTCGGCCACCAGGTCCTTGGCCTCGGCCTGGGCCGGCTCCACGGACATCCCGCACACAGGATCGTGAGGCAGGGTACCCATCGTGGTTTCCATCGGTCAGTCCTCCGAGTCGGTCACATCAGTCAGATCGGTCACACCGGTGACATCGGCCATGAGTCCGGGTTGGCGAGGCCGGAATCCCCGCAGCCGGAGTGAGTTGGTCACTA
>JBKJVN010000083.1:0-46071 GCA_046717345.1 Candidatus Limnocylindria bacterium
TGCAGCGGCTCGTCCAGCGCGGCGCGGAGATGCCGCGGCGAGCCGTCTTCGAGTCCGTGTGGCTGGCCGCCCACGCGGCCGCCCAACGGCCGGCGCCGGCGCTGCCCACCGGGAGCGGGGGAGGGCCACCGCCACACCTGAGCGAGGCCTGGTACTGCTGCGCGGAGCCGAGCGACGAGCAGCGCGTGGGGGTTTGATCGAGACCGATGCGCGGCGCCCGCCGCGCCCGCTGACGCGACCGTCACCGGGTCCAGAACCTCCAGTCGTACAGCTGGCCCGCCGTGGAGATTGCAACCCGGCTCAGCGACGTCGAGGACGATCGAGGAGGTCAAGTCGGAGACAAGGCAGCCGATCCCGACCTCATCCCTACTTCTTGGCGGACTGGTAGTACGGGTTGGTGCCCGAAGCGTGGTCGGTGGTGTCAACGATGGCGACGATCTCGGGCACGGACCGCTTGATTGCGACCTCGACGCCCTGACGGAGGGTTACGTCCACCTGGGCACACCCGACGCATCCGCCTCCCATCGAGATGTAGGCCGTCCCGTCCCGGACTTCGAGCAGGTCGATGTACCCGCCGTGGGCGGCGACGCCGGGGTTGACCTGCGTGTCGAGGACCTCCTGAACCCGCAGGGCAAGTGCATCGGTCCAGCCGACGTTCGGGTTGTCGATCGCGATCGCCCCGCCGGATGCGGTCGGGTCCAGCCCGATTGTGGCGCCGCGCAGTCGCTCGGCATCGGCAGCCGCGACATACACGACGCCGAGCGGCGTCTCGACGACGAGGTCCGCCGGGTTGACCCGGTCTGGCGCAACGAGAGAGAGGTCATACGCGAAGCCCGCACCGCGCCGACCGGCGATCGCCACGCGAAGCCGGGCGTCGGGGTGGCCGGCGCTCCTGGCGGCCGCCGCAACCTTGGCCTGCGCCTCGGGCGTGATGAGGAGGAGCGGGGCGTCCATCTGGGGAATCGTACGCCTATGGCGCAGAATCCAACCATGACCCGGATCCTGCTGCTGCTCCCGACGCGGACCTACCGGACGGCCGACTTTCTCGCCGCTGCGGATCGGCTCGGCCTGGAGGTCGTGGTTGGGGCGGAGCGACGGAACGTGCTTGAGTCAGTGGCCGGTGCCGGGACGATCCGGGTACAGCTCGACGATCCCGAGCGGGGCGCCGCGACGATCGAGCGCTATGCCCGCGAACGTCGCCTCGATGCCGTCGTCGGCGTCGACGACGGGTCGACCCTGGTCGCCGCCGCGGCAGCCGAACGACTTGGCCTGCCGCACAACTCGCTGGCCGCGGTGGAGCGCAGCCGTGACAAGGCGCAGGCCCGCACCGCGTTCGCCGCCGCCGGCCTGCCGAACCCACGCTTTGCAACGTACCCGGCCACGTCCGGCCCGGCTGCCCTCGCGGTAGTCGCGGCCGCGACCCGCTACCCGTGCGTCGTGAAGCCACTCGACCGGTCGGGCAGCCAGGGCGTCATCCGGGCGAACGACCCGGCTGAGCTGGTTGCCGCGTTCCGGCGGGTTGCCCGGATCCTCGGTTGCGACGGGACTCCCGCCACCGCTGCCACGCCCGCTGCAGCGAGGGACGTCCCCCGGATCCTCGTCGAGGACTTCATTCCCGGTGTCGAGGTGGCGGTCGAAGGCCTGCTCCGCGCCGGTGAGCTCGAGGTCCTGGCGGTCTTCGACAAGCCCGACCCGCTCGACGGACCGTTCTTCGAAGAGACTCTCTTCGTTACCCCGTCGCGCCTCGCCCCGAAGCGCCGACGCGAGGTTGAGGCGACCGCCGCCTTGGCCACTCGGGCGCTCGGCCTTCGCGAAGGCCCGATCCACGCCGAGGTCCGCCTGAACGACGAGGGGGCGTGGGTCCTCGAGGTCGCCGCTCGCTCGATCGGCGGGCTGTGCGCTCGGACCCTTCGATTCGGCGCCGGCGTCAGCCTGGAGGAGCTCATCCTCCGCCACGCCGCCGGCCTCGACCTGCCGCCCCACCACCGCGAGCGGTCCGCGTCGGGCGTCCTCATGCTCCCGATCCGGCACGCCGGGCGGCTTCGCGAGGTTCGCGGTCAGTCGGCCGCCCGGGCCGTCCCCGACATCGACGGCCTATCTATCACGATCCCGCGCGGGGAGGCGCTCGTTCCGCTCCCCGAAGGGGACCGGTACCTCGGCTTCCTGTTCGCCCGGGCCGCGAGGCCAGCTGCGGTGGAGATGGCCCTCCGCGTTGCCTGGTCCATGCTCGAGATCATCATCGACGAGGCGGATGGCTCAGTGCGGACGGCACCCCCGGACCCACCATCCTGACCGTTGCGGGGAGGGAGCGCTACCTGCGGATTTCGGCGGACGGCAATTCCGCGACGTCCACTCTCAGTGAGCATGACAGGACGCCAGTGGATGGAGCTGGCCGCATTTCGTAAACCGTCGGTCGTGGGTTCGAATCCCACCTTCGGCTCCAGGCCTTGCTGTGGGCTGCGACGTGTACTCAGTCAGATGTCGGCGCTGAACGTGTCGCAGTCGTTCGGGTCGCCGCTGTCGAGCCCGACGCGGAACCACGCCTGACGCTGCTCGGACGAGCCGTGCGTCCACGTTTCGGGGTTCACCTGTCCCTGCGTCTGCTCCTGGATCCGATCGTCGCCGACGGCTTCGGCGGCGTCGAGCGCCTGGGCGACCTGCTCTGGCGTGATCGGCTCCAGGTAGCCCGTCTCAACGGCATTGCTGGCCCACACCCCCGCGTAGCAGTCGGCCTGGAGCTCGGTGCGGACCGCATGGCTCTCGGCACCCGTTCCTCCGCCAGGCTGGAGGTCGCCGAGCAGATTTTGGATGTGGTGTCCGTACTCGTGCGCGATGACGTAGGCCTCCGCAAACGGTCCACCCTCGGCGCCGAAGTCCGTCTCGAGCTGGTCGAAGAAGCCGAGGTCGATGTATACGCTCGCGTCAGGCGGGCAGTAGAAGGGGCCGACCGCGCTCGAGGCCGTGCCGCAGCCGGTGCTGACCGCATCGGTGAAGAAGGTCGTCAGGGCCGGGGTGTAGCCGTCCACGGCCTCAGTCCAGTAGGCCTGGACGCTGTTCACGTAGCCGACGATGCGGCAGTCGTCGCGCAGGTTGGCATCCGCGCCGGTCTGGCACTCTTCCGTCAGGTCGCTCTCCTGGCCGGTGCCGACCGTCTGGCCGGTGAGCAGGTCCGTGGGCAAATCAGACGGGTTGCCGCCGAGCAGGAGGAAGATCGCCACCAGCACAATGCCGCCAATCCCGCCCCCGACCGCCAGCGCACCTCTCCGGCCGCGCACGTCCCGGACCTGCCCGGGGTCGAGGCGCGCGCCTGGCTCGAAGGTCATCTCGTCCTCATTGCGGTTCGCATCCTGCAGTTTGCATCTTTTCGCCCGTGCCCCGGAGGAACGGTAGGGCTTGACGAAGCCGACGTTCGTCTCGATGATCTCACGGGCGTTAGTTCCTACACCAGTCGCCCCAGAGCACGGAGGTTTATCGGCCCATGGGACAGACGAACGTCAACGTTCCGAGCGATGGCTCGTCAGGCGGCTACGGAGCCGGCATGATCGTCGGGCTTGTCGTGGCGATCCTGGTCATCGGCTTCATCGTGTGGTTCTTCCTCTTGGGTGGCAGCGGGGGCGGAACGACCGCACCTCCGGCTGAAGAGCCACCCGCCCCCGCCCCGAGCGGGTGGGTGATCCGATCTCTCGGCTGACCGGCAAACCGAAGGGAGTGGAGACATGAGCATCATTGCGTGGTTGGTGGTGGGGGCCATTGCCGGCTGGATCGCCAGCAAGGTGGTTCCGGGTGATGAGCGCTATGGCTGGCTGGGCGGCCTGGTGGCCGGCATCGTCGGCGCCGTGGTCGGGGGCTTCCTCTTCAGCTCGCTGACCGGCGAGGACTACACCACCGGCATCAACATCTCGACACTCGTCGCCGCCACCGTGGGCGCGATCATCGTGGTCTTCCTGTTCCAGATGGTGACCAGTCGACGACGGCCTATGTGACTCTGCACGCGGGCCGAGCGTGAAGGGTGCCTGGCCCGCGTAAGATCGGGCCGTGGTAGAGCGAAACCCGCGGATCGTGGTCACCGTGCAGTCGCCGGAGCACGCCCGCAACGAAGAAGTGGCGTGGCGCAAGAACGACCGCTACTTCGAGGGCGTGCGACGGCACGGAGGCGAGGTCATCGTCCTCAACGAGGACAGCAGCCCCGCCGAGCGTGAGGCGGCGTTCGCGACCATGGATGGCCTACTGCTCTCCGGTGGGACCGACCTGGACCCCGCGCTGTTCGGGGAGGAGCCGCACCCGACGACCGTGGTCGAGCCGGGTCGCGACGCCCTGGAGCAGGCCGCATTCGCCGTGGCCGAGGAGCGCCGCGTCCCGGTGTTCGGCATCTGCCGCGGCATGCAGGCCATCAACGTCTTCCGGGGTGGGTCCCTGGTCCAGGACCTCGAGGGCCACACCAGCTCCGCCTACCCCGCGCCGGAGGCAACCTCCCATGACCTGGACATCGAACCCGGCACGCGGCTAGAGGAGATCCTGGGCGAGACCGTGGCCTCGGTGAACACGTACCACCACCAGGCCATCCGGCCCGAACAGGTGGGGCAGGGCCTGCGCATCAGCGGCTACAGCGCGCATGCCGACGGCGACCTGGTGGAAGCCCTGGAGGACGCGGATCCGGACCGCTGGCTGATGGCGGTCCAGAGCCATCCCGAACGGACCGAGTTCACCTCGCCCGAGTTCGAGAACCTGTGGGCCTCGTTCCTGGCCGCGGCCCGGGAGTACGCCGCGCGCTGAGCGCCAACCCTGGCGGGCGAGTCAGGACTTGATCCGGAGCCCCTCCGGGTCGTACAGCGGCTCGGCGCTCACGGTGCAGCCGACCCACTCCCCAAAGACCTCGACCTCGCCCCGGGTGCCGACCGCGGTCAGCTCCACCGGAAGGTAGCCGTAGCCGATGCTGGCCCCGACCGTGAACCCGTAACCCCCACTCGTCACCCGGCCTACCACCGCGTCCCCAACCCGAATCGGCTCGTTGCCCAGCGCCACCGCCAGCGGCTCGTCCAGCACCAGGCAGCACAGGCGCCGATCCAGGCCGGCCTCTCGCGCCACGATCAGCGCCTCGCGACCGATGAACGGGACCGCCTTGTTCATCCGCACCGCAAACCCCAGCCCCGCCTGGTCGGGGTTGTCCTCGGGGGTGATGTCGCTCGACCATACCCGGTAGCCCTTTTCCAGCCGCAGGCTGTCGATGGCCCGATACCCCCCGGCCACCATCCCGTGGGCCTGCCCCGCCTGCCACAGCGTGTCCCACAGCCCCGCTCCGAACTCGGTGGGGGTGTACAGCTCCCAGCCCAGCTCCCCGACGTACGTGACTCGCAGCGCCCGCACCGGCGCATCCCCGATCGTGATGTTCCTGGTCGTCAGGTACGGGAACGCCTCGTTCGACACGTCATCCGCGCTGACCGAGGCCAGGATGTCGCGCGCTCGCGGGCCCCACAGGCCCAGGCACGCCCACACAGAGGTCATGTCCGCCACCTGGACCGATCCGTCCTCCGGCGCATGCGAGCGGATCCAGCCCAGGTCGTGGTTGCCAAAGGCCGTGCCGGTGACGATGAAGAACCGATCCTCCCCGAGGCGGGTCACAGTGAAGTCGCACTCGATCCCGCCCCGCCGGTTCAGCATCTGGGTGTACGTGATGCGGCCCACCGCCCGGTCGACGTCGTTGTCGCACAGGCGCTGGAGCAGGGCCACCGCGCCCGGCCCGCTGATCTCGATCTTCGAGAAGCTGGTCTCGTCGAACAAGGCAGCGGACTCACGGGTGGCCCTGTGTTCGGCGCCGATGGCCGGCGACCAATGCTTTCCGGCCCAGCCCCGCGGTCGAAGCGACTCGTCGCCGGCCGGGGCGTTGGCGTCGAACCAGTTCGGCCGTTCCCAGCCCGACTTCTCGCCGAACGCGCAGCCCAGCTCCGCCAGCCGGGAGTAGGTCGGGGACATCCACAGCGGGCGGGCGGACTGCCGCTCCTCGTACGGGTAGTGGATGTCGTAGTACGTGGCGTAGTTCTCTTCGGCGCGAGCCAGGGTGTAGTCGCGCGAGCGGTATTGGGCCCCGAAGCGGCGGATGTCCATCTTCCACAGGTCGTACTCCGGCTCGCCGTCCACGATCCACCGGGCCAGCTGACGACCGACCCCGCCAGCGCCGGCGATCCCGTGGGCCGAGAAGCCCGCTGCCACGAAGAACCCGCGCACCTCGGACTCGCCGAGGATGAACTCGTTGTCGGGCGTGAAGGCCTCCGGGCCGTTGATGACCTGTCGGACCCCGGCCTCGGCCATGGCCGGCACGCGCCGCTGCGCGCCGCGGCTGATCTCCTCGAATCGCGGCCAGTCCGGCGGCAGGAGCTTGCCATTGAAGTCGGCCGGGATCCCGTCCAGGCCCCAGGCCGCCGGATTCCGCTCGTAGCCGCCCATGACCAGCCCGGCCACCTCGGGCCGGAAGTACACCTGGTTGTCCGGGTCTCGCAGCTGCGGCAGGTCGGCCGTGACGCCGGCAATCGGCTCGGTCACCAGGTACTGGTGCGCGAACGGGATGCTGGGCACGGTCACGTTCGCCATCGCGCCGATCTCGGGCGCGAACATGCCCCCGGCGTTGACGACCACCTCGCATCGAATCGGTCCCTGCTCGGTCTCGACGCCGGTCACGTGCCCACGCTCGACGGCAATCCCCGTCACCCGGGTCCGGACCCGGATGGACACCCCGCGCTGGCGGGCGCCGGCGGCCAGGGCCTGGGTCAGACCCGATGGGTCGAGATAGCCATCGGTCGGCAGCCACGCGGCTCCCAGTACGCCGTCGGTCGACATGAGCGGGAAGCGCCGAAGTGCCTCATCAGCCGACACGAGCTCCATCTCCAGGCCGTAGGCCTTGGCCCAGCCGGCCTGGCGGCGCAGCTCCTCCATCCGTTCCGTCGAGCACGCCAGGCGGAGAGACCCGACCTCCCGCCAGCCGGGGTCGACCCCGGTCTCGGCGGCCAGCTGGCGGTAGGTGGCCACCGAGTCGACCATCATCCGGGTCAGCGTCGGGCTGGCCCGCAGCTGCCCCACCAGACCGGCGGAGTGGAAGGTCGACCCCGATGTCAGCTCCGCCCGATCGACCAGCGCGACATCGGTCCACCCCAGGCGAGACAGGTGGTAGGCGATGGCCGCGCCGCCGACGCCGCCCCCGATGATGACCACCCGGACGGCGTCAGCCACCCACGACCTCGATCAGGGCCCGCTCGAAGCGTGGCTCGGCCGCATGGCGCAGCAGGCGCGCGAAATGCTCGTCCGCGTACTCGACGAAGTCCACGTCGAGGGTGCTGATGGCTTGCTGCAGGACGCCCCACATCGCCTCGCGGAAGTCGGAGACCACCCGCATCAGGGCCACGCGCGCCAGGCGGGCGGGATCGGGCGCATCGGCCTGGTCGTACGCGGCGACGAGCCCCGCATCCTCGTCGGCTGTCAGCTCGTGGTTGATGCTGAAGTTGCCCAGGTCGAAGAACGGGTCACCCATGCCGGCGTACTCCCAGTCCACGATCCGGATCCGGTCGCCGTCGTCGATGAAGTTCGCGTTGAGCAGGTCGTTGTGGCACGGGCGCAGGTGGATCGGCGCATCGATCAATGCGCGCTCGATGCGGCGCCCGACCACCTGGGCCTCATCCCAGGCGGAAGGGCGAGGAACGCCGCGCGAGCTGGCCAGCGCCGCGTAGGCCTCCACGATCCGCAACGGCACGAACAGGCCGGGGATGGCCGGGCCGCCGTGGATGCGGCGGATGGAGTCGGCCACCCGCGCCAGGGTCGCCGGTTGGTGGACCTGCTCCAATGACACCGGCGTGCCGACGATGAAGCGCGTCACCAAGTAGCCCTCGGGTCGGATGAAGGCCACGACCTCGGGCCCGACGCCCACCCCGGCGGCGGCGACGGTGGCGGCGTGCTCGACCTCGCGGCTGATGCCGAGCAGATGGGTGTCGTTCCCGGCCAGGCGGATGACGTACCGATCGGCTTCGCCGGCCAGCGTGATCAGGAAGTTGCGATTGGTGATCCCGCCTGAGAGCGGGACGAAGGTGAGCTCGCGACCGGCCGTCTCGGGTACCCGCTGCAGGGCGTCGGTCAGCTCGTCTGCCAGCTCGCCGCGGAGGGGCTCATCGTCCAGGCTAGCGGACCTCATCGACGTCAGTCCACCACTTGACGCGCTCGCCGATCCGGGCTCGGGCGCGCCAGGCGAACGACTTCGGCTCCGCCGCGAGGCGGGCAGCCAGCGCGGCCACCTGCCCGGTGACGCGCTCCCGCCGCGATGAATCCAACTGCGAGTACGACAGCGCAAGGGTGGACACCTTCTCAAGGTTCAGCGTGGTCGTGCGCCAGAGGCCCCAGTCCGTCGCGCACAGTCCAGCCACTCGGCCGACGTCTATCACTCCCTCGTCGCCATCTCCCAGCTCATGGTCGAGCAAGAGCAGGATGAGGTCGACGACGTCCTTCTCGTTGATCTTGACGATCTGGAGCTTCGACAGGAGGAGCTCGGCGAGTGGGACGGTCGGTCGGTCCCGTTCGAGGCGACCGTCGAGCGGGATCTGGTGGCAGAACTCGAGTCGATCGAAGAACACGTCCACATGGATCCCCTTGACCGGGTGATCGTACAGGCCGCGTCGACCCTCCGAGGTCATCGCCACCTCGCGATCCTCCGCGTACCCGAGCGATTTGAGGAGTGCCGACACCATGCCTGCGTCCCGCCGGTACCCGGCGAAGTCGATGTCCGCATACGTCCGCTCGAAGGCGGGCAGGAGGGCTGCCGAGGCTGGGCAGTGTAGCGACACGCCGAGGGACCCGAGGACTCGGAGCGGGACGCCCTGGCCGTCGAGCCCGTCCACGATCTGCCCGACCTCGGTTTCGAGCACCACGCGCGCGATGCCGTCCGGGGCGCGGTCGGGAAGTGGCGACATGGGCAGTCTCCGGGATGGGACGGGCGCGCGCATTGTACGGACCCGCCGCCGGGCAAAAGGTGGCCGCTCGTGCGCCCGCTCGGCAAAACCGCCTTGCGGCGCATTGGGGCCCACCGTAGGGTTGCCCTGGCCAGAGTCAGCGTCCGATCCAGAACAGGGGACGAAATGGTCGACCAGGCACGCGTCGTCGTAATCGGCGGCGGGATCACCGGCGTGAGCGTGGCCCTGCACCTGGCGCGCAGCGGGTGGCGTGAGATCGTGGTGCTCGAAAAGGGCGTGCTGACCAGCGGCTCAACGAGCCAGGCGGCCGGCCTCGTGACCGCCTTCAACCCCTCAGCCACGATGATGGCATTCCGTCGCTACAGCATCGATCTGTACCGCGAGCTCGGCGTGTTCACCACGGTCGGCAGCCTTCGACTGGCCTCGAGCCCGGAGCGGTGGCAGGAACTGCAGCTGGGCGTGAGCCGGGCTCGCGGCATCGGGCTTGACGTCGAGCTCCTCGGTCCCGAGGAAACGCGCCAGCGCTTGCCGTTTGCTTCGTCCGCGGACCTTTATGGGTCGGTTTGGCTGGCTGGCGACGGATATCTCGATCCGCACCAGACGACCCACGCCCTGGCCGAGGCAGCGAAGCACCTGGGGGTGACGTTCCAGACCAGGGAGCGGGTCACGGCGATCGAGATGGGGAAGCGTCGCGACGTCACCGCGGTGGTGACCGACCGTAGACGGATCGTGTGCGAACACCTCGTGAACGCGGCTGGCATGTGGGCGCCGCGGGTCGCGGCCATGGTCGGCGACTGGCTTGCCAGTACGCCGGTCGACCACCAGCACGTCGCTCTCCGCGCCGTCGCCGGCCACGAACTGCCGCCGGACACGCCCTGCTTCCGCGACCCGGACAACCTCGTGTATGGGAAGGCGGAGCAAGGCGGCGTGCTGCTTGGCGGATACGAGGACGATCCCCATGCCCGTTGGCTCGACGGCGTGCCATGGGACCACGGTTCACGCTCGCTTCCACCCGATTGGACCCGCTTCGAGCCTTTGCTTGCCGGGGCGATCCGTCGGTTCCCATTCCTCGCAGACGCCGAGCCGGTTCGGCTTATCAACCACCCCGACGCCATGACGCCCGACGCGAACCCGCTTCTCGGCCCCCTACCCGGAATCCGTGGCTACTGGGTCGCCGCCGGCCTCTCCCTCAACGGGTTCGGCGGCGCGGGTGGGCTGGGGCGAGCGCTGGCCGGATGGATGACGTCCGACGATCCAGGGGTAGATGTGCACCCATACCGAGCCTGGCGGTTCGGCGCGACGTACGCCGACCCGCGCTACGTTGCCGAGACTGCCCGCGAGGCCTACCGCTACTACTACCGGCTGCGCTACCCCCACGACAGCGACACTGCGGGGCGTCCGCGCCGCCTGAGTGCGCTCCACCTCCGCCTCCAGGAAGCGGGCGCGGTGTTCGGAACCAAGAACGGCTGGGAGCGAGCCGACCACCTCGAACCTGGCAACCCGTGGCGCATGGCCGGCGAAGACCAGCGTGCATACGGCTGGTCGCGGCCGGACTGGCACGATCGAGTCGGTGCGGAGCATGAGGCCGTGCGCGACCGCGTCGGACTGATCGACCTGTCGTCATTCGGGAAGATCGAGGTTCGCGGTCGCGGGGCTCTCGGCCTCCTGCAGCGGGTGTCCGCGGCCGACGTCGACCGACCGATTGGTTCGGTGGTCTACAGCCAGTGGCTCGACCGCCGCGGCGGCATGGTCGCGGACGTCACGGTGGTGCGGATTGGCGGTGATAGGTTCAGGGTCGTGACCGGCGCCGCCTATGCTGCCAGCGACCTCGGATGGCTGCGGCTGCTCTTGCACGACGGTGAGGCGGTGGATCTCGAGGACGGCAGCGACAGGTTGGCATGCCTCGGACTTTGGGGCCCACGGGCACGCGACGTTCTGGCCGCGGTCACGGACGACGACGTCAGCCATGAGGGCTTCCCCCTGCGGACCGGGCGTTCCCTCCGAATCGGCAGTAGCGACGTGTTCGCCCAGCGCATCTCGTACGCGGGCGAGCTTGGCTGGGAGCTGTACGTGGATCCACAGTGGGCTGTCCAGACCTGGGATCGCCTCGTGCGGGCCGGAGAGGACCACGGGCTCACGGTCTTCGGCTACCGCGCGCTCGACAGCCTCCGCATCGAGAAGGGCTACCGCTACTACGGGACGGACCTGACCATGCACGAGACCCCGCTCGAGGCGGGAATGGGTCGATTCGTCGCTTGGGAGAAGCCTGCGTTCGAGGGGCGCGCGGCGCTCATCTCGAGCCGCGAGATGGGACCGCCGGCAATTCGACTGCGGACCATCATCCTGGGAGCAGACGTGATGCCCGAATCCCCGGACGGGTGGCTCCCGGTCTACGGCGGCGAAGCCGTCCGGGTCGGTGGTCAGGTGGCAGGACGACTCCGGAGTGCTGCCTTCGGATACACAATGCGCAGGATGCTCGGCTACGTCTACCTTCCCCGTCACCTCGCCGAGGGGTCCGAGGTCTCAGTCGACGTCCTTGGCCGGGGCGTTCGCGGTACGGTCGGCCCCGACGCCGTGATCGATCCTGGCGGAGAGCGAATGCGAGCCTAGGCCAGGAGTTGACCATGCCCCTCTTTGATGGACGCTCGCCGGAGTCGCGAACGAGGATCTTCTACGCAACCGACGTCCACGGCTCTGAGCGGACCTGGCGGAAGTTCCTCACCGCCGCGAAGTTCTATCACGCGGACGTCCTGGTTATGGGCGGCGACGTAATGGGGAAACTTGTCATTCCACTGATCCGCGAGCCGAACGGTCACCATCGAGCGACTATTCACGGCCGGGTCGAACGGCTCGAAACCGCGGCCGACGTCGAACGGGCTCGCGAGGTCATCCGGTCGCTCGGCTTCTACGACGTCGTGATGGACGACGACGAGTACCGGACAGTCCGAGACGATCCGGCGGCCATCGACGAGCTGTGGCGCCGCCTGGCGGTGGAACGCTTGGCTCATTGGATCGAACTGGCGGAGGATCGGCTCGGGCCAGACGGCATTCCGTGCTTCGTCTCCGGTGGCAACGACGACCTGCTCGAGGTCATGGAGACCCTCCCGGCCGATGGCACCCGTTCTTTCGTGGCCTGCGAGGGTCGCGTCGTCCTGCTCGCTGGCGAGCACACGATGATCAGCCTCCCGTACGTCAACCCCACCCCCTGGAACACGCCGCGGGAGGCATCAGAAGACGACCTCGCCGCGATGATCGCGCGCGCCGTGGACGGGATCACCGACTTCCGGAAGGTCATATTCAACTTCCACGCTCCCCCAATCGACTCCACCCTTGACACATGTCCCATGCTCGACGCGACGACGAACCCGCCCTCCCAGATCGTTCGCGGCGGGCAGCCCGTCCTTTATGGAGCCGGCAGTTCTGCGGTGCGCGCCGCGGTCGAGCGATACCAACCCCTGCTTGGGCTGCATGGTCATATCCACGAGTCCCAGGCCGCCGCGCGGCTGGGCCAGACCCTATGCATCAACCCAGGCAGCGAATACGGTGAGGGCGTGCTGCGGGGCGCTCTCATCAACCTGTCGAACGGCAAGGTGGAGAGCTACCAGATGACCGCCGGGTAACCGGAACCCAGGGTGGGGTCCAGAGGCGAAGGGAGGTGCGATTTCGGAGGAGCCCCCGGGACGGTCGGAACGGCCGTCACAATCGGACGTGAACGCGTGATGCGCGATCACTGACTGCAAGGAGGTGGAACAGGGTGGCGACAGCGACCACTATCCCTGGCGCGGCAGTCCCGGAGGTCTTCGTTCGGAAGTCGTCCGGCCTGGTGCGCGTGATGTCCCCATCGTCGGCATTCGTCTACAACGTCCTAACCATGGGCCTGATCTTCCCATGGACCTACCTGTGGGCCCCCGGTGCCTTACCGGGCGGCCGGCTGGTCGAGGGGATCCTGTTGGCCATGATCCTCGAGATCCCCATCGCCCTTTCGTATGTTTGGCTCTCGACTGCCTTTCCTCGGACCGGCGGGGACTACGTCTTCCAGAGCCGGGTCCTCGGTGGCGGCGTGGCGTTCACCCTCGTCTTCTCCGGCTTTGTGATCTGGATCCTGCAATGGGTGGCCCTCTCCGGCTGGCTCCTGGCCACGCTCGGCTTCGCGCCGCTCTTCTTGGGACTGGGGGCCTCGCTGAACAACGCCGGCATGGTGGATCTCGCGTCGTGGTTCACCACGCCGTTCGGGATCATCGTGACCAGCATCGCCAACGCGTTGCTGGCACTGGTGATCCTGGCCTCGGGGTTCCGCAACTACGTCCGCGTCCAGCGCGTGATGTGGGTGGCGATCCTCCTCTCGTTCGCGACGATGCTGGTCGTGCTGGCCACCACCTCGCCGAGCGAGGTGCCCGGCCGCCTGGACGCGTTCTCGGCGGCAATCGGTGCCTCGCCCACGTTCACGGCGGACGCGATCGCGGCGGCCGAGGGGGCCGGGGTCGACCTCAATCCACCGTTCAGCCTGCTGGCGACGCTCCTCATCGCGCCCATCGCCTGGACTTCGCTTCAGTGGGCGACCTACTCGAGCCAGCAGAACGGCGAGATCAAGTCGGCCGGCTCGTTCCGCAACCAGGCGTTCATCATCGTCGGCGCGCTCATCCTCACCGGCGTGCTGCTCGCCATCCTGGCGTTCGTCCTGGAGCGAGCGGTTGGCTCGGAGTTCCTGTATGTCGCCGGCGCCGGTTATTGGAGCGGGGTATCCGAAGCCAGCCTGGCCGGGTCGTACCTGTGGCCCAACACCCTGGCC
This sequence comes from Candidatus Limnocylindria bacterium, assembly GCA_046717345.1. Lineage (GTDB taxonomy): Bacteria > Chloroflexota > Limnocylindria > QHBO01 > QHBO01 > DASTEQ01. The sequence continues at coordinate 13,735 of JBKJVN010000083.1, forward strand.
ACGGCGATCGCCTTCAGCCCGGTCGTTACCCTGTTGATCGCGGCCGGGTTCATCCTCAATGGCCACCAGATCGTCCACAACTGTTATATCGGGATGACCCGGGTAATGGTCGCCATGTCGTTCGACCGGCTGCTGCCCGAGTGGATCAGCCGGGTGAGCGAGCGGTTCCGGACCCCGGTCAACGCTCACGTCGTCTACTTCGTGGCGAGCATCCCGGTCATCTGGCTGTACAACACGTTCTCGTACGGTGACACCACCTGGACCTCGCTCACCCTGGGCGTGACCTTCGCCTGTGGCTACGTCTTCGTGGCCACGGCCTTGGCAGGAGCGATCCTGCCGTTCAGGGCCAAGGCCGCCTACGAGGCATCACCGGGCTCCAAGTACACCATCGGTGGTCTTCCGGTCGTCACCGTGGTCGGCCTGCTGGGTGCGGCAGCCGGCGTGGTGTTCCTCTACCTGTTCCTGACCAACGAGCAGCTGGGACTCACTAGCCAGCTGGCGTACACCGTCGTCGGTGGCGTGCTCCTGTTCTCCGCTGCCTGGTATCTCATCGCCAAGCAGGTCCGGCGTAGTCGCGGCATCGACGTCTCGTACGCGTTCAAGGAGATCCCGCCGGAGTAACCACCGGCATATGGCCCCGGCGGCGCCGCCGCCGGGGCCGACTCACTCCGCAGCCAGGCGCAACAGGTCGGCGAGGTCGTCGGCATCGAGCCCGACTGCCGCGCGGGCCCAGCGCGCCTCGGCCCAGCCCCAGAAGTCGAACTCGATGGTTGAGATGCGTGCCTGGATGGCGGCCCACAGCGTCCAGCCCACGTCGGACATGATCATATTCAGGCGCATCTGGGCGAGAAGGGCGGGCGTCGCGGCGCCGAAATAGGCTGCGCACAGGAGCTCAACGCGCCGAGTATCCCAGCCGAGTTCCTGGCACGTATTGCCGAGCTCGAACGTCGGATCGCCGTTTCCGCTGTACTCGTAGTCCACGATACGCAGCTGGATTCCGTCATCGAGGTAGTTTTCGGCCAACAGGTCATTGTGGCAGGGCACGGTCGGCAGCGGCCGGGCGTGCAATGCGGCCTCCAGCTCCGGCATCTGGCCCATCCGGTCGCGGTAGCCGGCGGGGATGGGGATATCCCGCTCGTCCGCGACGCGCAGGTAGCGCTCCGTCAGACGGAACATGTCGAAGTCATCCAGGAACCGCGGACCGGCGTGGAGCCGCTTGAGCGAGTACGCCACCCGTGCCGGCATGCCGTCCTCGGCGAACGCCTCGTTCGACATCGTGCGTCCGTCGATCCACTCGAGGACGATGACGCCGTGCTCGGGCAGCGAGTGGACGACGCGTGCGCCAATCCCCGTCTCCGCCGCCGCCCGGGTGTTGTGCAATTCGTTCGTCCGGTCGACCGCCAGGACATTCGTGTGGGCACCCGGGACGCGGACGAACATCCGCTCGCCGTCAACGGTGACCGCGTAATTGACGTTGGTCAGACCACCGGTCAACGGCTCGATCCCAACGCTCCGCCCACGCCACGCGTCGACCGCCTCCACGACCTGCTCGATCCCGATCGTCATCCGGCCCTCCTTCCGCAATGCTGCTCCCGGAATGCCGCGGCATCGCACGATTCGGGATGTCGACGGTGGCCTACCCGCGCGGCGACGAGTAGAACACGAGCGACCCGGACGCCAGACGCCGGGCCGCTCGCGTGTTGGGCGGGCGAATGAACTCTAGCGGTTGCGGACCAGCTGGGCAGGCGTAACCGCCGTGTACTGACCCTTGTTGCGCACGGCCTTGGCCAGCGCCACGTCATGGGCTCGGGACTCCTCGGCGTCGTCCAGGGGCGCCAGGCGGACCGGCTCGCCCATCTTTCTTTCGAGCGCGATTCGAATGAGCTGGTCGGCGAGCCACGGGTTCTTGGGCAGCACCGGCCCGTGCAGGTAGGTGGCGTACACATTGCCGCGTACGGCGCCTTCGGTACCGTCGCGGCCGTTATTGCCCGCGCCTGCCAGCATGGTGCCGAAGGGTCGCGCGTCGGGTCCGAGGGTCGTCAGGCCCGAGTGGTTCTCAAAACCAACGACGGTCCCGGTTTCGCCATTGAGCGTCACCTCGACCGCCGCGTGCTGCATGAAGCGCTGCGATCCGGCGTGCGTTTCGAGGTCCAGGATGGCTGCCCCCTCCATCGGTTCGCCCACCGAGGGGACATACCGATGCCCGAGCAGCTGCAGCCCGGCGCACACCGCGAAGATGACGACGCCCTGGTCGGCCGCCTCGGCGAGAGACGGCACCTTGAGCCCGAGATCTTTCGCCACCACCTGCTGTTCCACGTCCTGGCCGCCGTGGAACATGATCAGGTCGAAGGTCGTGAAGTCGGGGGTGTCCCCCTGCTCCACGGTGACCACTTCAGTCGGGATGCCGCGCCAGGCGCAGCGCTGGACGAGGGCCATGACGTTGCCCCCGTCGCCGGCCACGTTCAGGAGCGACGGGTACAGGTGCGCGATGCGCAGGGTCGGATAGTCCATCACGCCTCCCAGTATCGCCCAACCCAGCCGCGGCGTCGCATCTCCTCGCGGAGCTCGATGGTCGGCGTGTAGCTGGCCAGGATGGTCAGAGTGCCGCCCCGCTGAAGCCGAGCCAATGCGGCGTTCAGAGCGGGTACGCGTTCGGGGACGACGGTCATCCGGCTCGGGTCCAGACCAGCGTACTTCAGGCGATTGGCGATCTCGTCGGAGCGCAACCCGGACACCGTGGCGTGCTCGATCCGGTCCACGGCGCTCTCGAAGTCGACGTCCCACAGCCATGCGAAGTCCTCGCCGTCGACCAGGGTGTTGCTGACCGCGATGAGCAGCTCCTTCGGGAGGTCCTCCGTGGCCAGCGCCCGCAGGGTGGTGTTGTACGAGGTGGGGTTCTTGGCGAAGCCCAGCACGATCTGGTGACCGTCGCCGCTGATCCGCTCCAGCCGGCCGAAGGCCGGGCCAACCGACGCCAGCGCTTCGGGGACGTGGTCGGTTCGCAAGCCCAGTCCGACTGCCAGGGCCACCGCTCCGGCCGCGTCATAGGCGACGTGGACGCCGGACTGCGGGATGGACAGCTGGAGCTCGCCAGCGGGCGTGCGGACCGTGAGGCGGGTCTCCGCCAGGCCGCGCACCTCGAGGGCGGTCACCGCCACGTCGAGCCGAGGTCGGGTCAGGCGGCAGGCCGGGCATCGCCACTGGCCCATGTGGGAGAGATACACCCGCTTGTATTTGAGATCGGCCCGACAGCGCGGGCAGCGGATGGTGTCCGCGGCGCGGCTGATGGCATCGGTCGAGGCAGTGAGTTCCAGGCCGAACGTCACCCGCGGGCCCCTTCGTGCGGAGGCCAGCCCGGCGACGATGGGGTCGTCGGCGTTGACGACCAGCACGCCCTCGGGCGGCAGGGCTGCGGCGACGGTCTCGAACGTGTCCGCCACGGCATAGATCTCGCCGTAGCGGTCAAGCTGGTCGCGGAACAGGTTGGTGATGAGCAGCGCGCGGGGCCGGATCTCGTGCGCGACCTGCGGCAGGGCGCCCTCGTCAACCTCGCTGAGCATGATGGTGGCCGGAACGCGACCCCGAAGGTCGGACGCTGCGACCGCTATCGAGGTGACCCCCTGGACCAGGTTGGCGCCGGCCTGGTTATGGGCCACCGGCAGCCCGGCGGCCCGGAGGATGGCGGCCGTGAAGCGAGCCGTGGTGGTCTTGCCATTGCTGCCCGTGATGACGAGCACCGGTATGCCACGCTCGCCGATCAGCGCCTCCAGGATCTCCGGGTCGATCCGTCGCGCCACCATCCCGGGCAGCGACGTCCCTCCGCCGCGGCCGGTGACGCGGGTCGCGACCGCGGCCGCCTTGCCGACCACCAGGGCGGCGAATCGACGACCGGTCAGAGGCCTGGCGGGTAAGGGGACAGGCAGCTCGAAGGCGGGCACGGCTGCGGCGGAGGCTCGTTTGCGGCGGGGGCCTCGTTTCGCCGTCTGCGTCGGCATCGGTCAGGTCAGGTCGACGAAGACGTTCTTGACCTCGGTGTACATATCCAGCGCGTGCATCCCCAGCTCCCGCCCCATGCCGGACATCTTGTAGCCGCCGAACGGCGCCTCGGTGTGGACACTGCTGTTGGTGTTCACCGACAGCACGCCGGCCCGGACTCCCTTGGCGACCCGGATCGCCTTGGCCAGGTCGCGGCTCCAGATCGACCCTGAGAGGCCGTACGGGGTGTCGTTGGCCAGGCGAACCGCCTCCGCTTCATCGGTGAAGGGAATGACCGCAACCACCGGGCCGAAGATCTCCTCGCGCACGATGCGCATGTCGGTCCTGGCACCATCGAAGATGGTCGGCGTCAAGTAGGCGCCGCGCTCGAACGGCTCGCCGGTCGGTGGGGCGCCGCCGTACACCAGCTCCGCGCCCTCCTCCCGACCGATACCGATGTAGTCCATCACCCGCTCCCGCTGACGCTGGCTGACCAGGCTGCCCATCTCGGTCTTGTCGTCCGCGGGGTCGCCGACCTTCAGGTTGCGGGTGGCCTCCGTGAACAGCTCCACTACCTGGTCGTGGACCGTGTCCTGCACGAAGATCCGGCTTCGGGCTGTGCAGTCCTGGCCCGCGTTGTCGAACACCGCGTACGGCGATTCGCGCGCGAACTTCTCCAGGTCCGCGTCGGCGAACACGATGTTCGGCGACTTGCCGCCAAGCTCCAGGCTCACCTTCTTCACGTTGGCAGCCGCCAGGCGCAGGATCTCCTGCCCGGTAGTCGTCTCGCCGGTGAAGGCCACTTTGCCGATGCCCTGATGGGCCGCGATGGCCGCACCGGCGGTGCCGCCCGGACCGGTGACCACGTTCACGATTCCCGGCGGGAAGCCGGCTTCCAGCGCCAGCTCCGCGAGTTTGATGGCGGTCAGCGGCGTGTAGGAGGCAGGCTTGAGGATGCAGGCGTTGCCCGTGGCCAGCGCAGGTCCCAGCTTCCAGCTGGCCATGTTCATGGGGAAGTTCCACGGCACGATCAGTCCCACCACTCCGATCGGCTCGCGGAGGGTGAAGTCGAGGCCCGGCTGGCTGACCGGGATCGTCTCCCCGAAGTGCTTGTTGGCGGCGCCGGCGTAGTACTCGAACACCAGGCCCACCGCGAGCGCCTCGCCCCGTGCGCCGGCGATGGGCTTGCCGACATTGCGGCTTTCGAGCTGGGCCAGCTCCTCGAGGTGGTCCTTGGCCAGGTTGCTCAGCTTCTGAAGGGCGCGGCCGCGCTTGGCGGCCGACCACGACGAGAAGCCCTTCGGTTCGTCCAGCGCCTTCTGGGCGGCGGCCACGGCCCGGTTGACGTCCTCCGCGCCCCCGAGTGGGGCGCGGGCCAGGAGCTCACCGCTGGCGGGGTTGATGACGTCGAAGGTCTGCCCGTCGGCGGCGTCTACGCGCTCGCCGCCGATGATCATCTGTACGGTGCCCAGGATTGGCTCGGCAGTGCCGGGAGCCTGGGTCTGGGTGGTCATGCGAGCCGAGTATATCGCCGCGTCCCGAGGTCGCCGACTGGACGACAGGCCTGCGAGCCCGCCCCACCCCGTGCCCCAGCCCAGCGATGTGCTTGCCACTGACCCCTATCGGCCAACTTCGGGCCGCTGCTTGGCCGCCGTGTGGTGGACACATCCAGCGCTGGAAATCGTCCGACGGTCCTGTCAAGGGCGGCTGCGTAGCCGTTAGGTATCAGCCGCGGGCACACGCCCATGCCCACACCAGCCATGACGGTCGCTCAGCCTTAGAAGTAATTGACGCTGATGCCGCCGTCGATCACGAAGTGCGCGCCATTGGTCCAGCGCGACTCGTCCGAGGCCAGGTAGATCGCCACGTTGACGATCTCTTCCGGCTTGCCGAACCGGCCGGTCGGGTTGCGCGCCAAGCGCGTTTTTCGGGCGGCCTCGTCCTTCACCAGCCAGTCCATGAGCATCGGCGTCTCAATCGGTCCGGGGCAGATGGCATTGGAGCGCACGCCCTGGGGCCCGAACTGCACGGCCAAGGATCGGGTCAGGCTCAGGACCGCTCCCTTGGAGGCGGTGTACGCATCCTGCGGGACCGAGCACCCCAGCAGGGCCACGAACGAGCTGATGTTGATGACCGATCCCGACCCCTGCTCCGCCATGTGCGGGATCGCGTACTTGCAGCCCAGGAACACGCCGCGCACGTTGATGGCCATCACCTGGTCCCAGGTGGCAACGTCGGTGTCGACCACGGAGTGGTCGAGCTCGGGCATGACCCCGGCGTTGTTGTACAGGACGTCGACCTTGCCATACCGATCCACAGCGGCCGCCACCATGGCGGCCGCATCGGCCTCCTTGGAGACGTCAGTCCGGACGAAGGCGGCCTCGCCGCCGGCGCCCCGGACCAGGTCCATCGTCTCCTCCCCGGCCGTCTCGTCGTATTCGGCCACGACCACCTTGGCGCCCTCGGCCGCGAACATCTGGGCCGCCACGCGGCCCATCCCGCTGCCGGCCCCGGTGATGATCGCGACCTTGTCCTCGAGGCGCATGACTGGAGCTAGCCTCGCTCCAGGTAGCGCTCGCGGTCCCAGGGGTGGACGACGGCGTCGTACGTCTCCTGCTCGACCCGCGCCGCGTTCAGGTAGTGGGCCACGACATCGGCTCCGAAGATGTCCACCGCCGCCTTGCTCGCCTCCAGCTCGCGGATCGCTTCGTGGAGCGCACGCGGCATCCGGTCGCAGCCGGTGGCCACGTACCCGTTGCCCTTGTACTCCTTCGGAGGCTCGATCTCGCGCTCAATGCCCAGCAGCCCGGCGCCGACCACGGCCGCGTAGGTCAGGTACGGGTTCATGTCCCCGCCCGGGAAACGGTCCTCGATGTGAAGCCCTGCCTCGTCGCCCACGATCCGGAAGCCGGTGGTCCGGTTGTCGCGGCCCCACACCACATTGACCGGGGCCCAGGACGCGACCGCGTAGCGCTTATAGGAGTTCACGTTCCAGGCCCAGAAGATGGCGAGCTCGCGGGCGTACTTCATCATCCCGCCCAGGAAGTGGCGCATGGTCTTCGACATCCCGTACGACTCCGCCTTGGGATCGTGGAAGAGCGGCTTCTTCCCGGTCTTGTCCCATAGCGACATGTGAAGGTGGCCGCTGGAGCCGGTCCAGGTGTGGTCCGGCTTGGCCATGAAGGTCAGCCCGTAGCCGTTGAGCCAGGCGATCTCCTTGGCTCCGTGCTTGAAGAGCACCGACTTGTCGGACATCTCCAGCACGTCGCAGTAGTGGATGTTGACCTCGTGCTGCCCCGGCGCCGCCTCTCCCTTGCTGAACTCCACCGGGATGCCGGCCTCGGTCATCAGGTTGCGGAGTCTCCCGTGGATCGGCTCGCCCTTGGTGGCCTGGAGGAGGTGATAGTCCTCGTTGTAGTAGCCGAATCGCTCGAGGCCGACGTAGCCCTTGGCGTGCGCCTGCTCGTAGGTATCGGTCAGCAGGTAGTACTCGAACTCGGAGCCGGCCATGACCCGGAACCCGTGGCCGGCTGCGCGGTCCACGACTTTCTTCAGGATCGTACGCGGGGAGATCGGGATCTCGTGGCCATGGTGGTCGACCGTGTCAGACAAGACGATGCCGGTCTTTTCCAGCCAGGGAACCTCCCGGTAGGTGTCCCACACCGGGTCGGCGATCCAGTCACCGTATCCGGTCTCCCAGTTCATGAGCGCAAACCCATCGGGCGTGGTCATCTCCATGTCGGTCCCCAACAGGTACGTGCAGAAATGGGCGCCGTGGTCGATGGCCCCGTTCAGGAACGCCTGGCCCTGGACTCGCTTGCCCATCAGCCGGCCCTGCATGTCGGTCAGAGCCACGACCAGGGTGTCGATCCGTCCGTCGCGGACGGCGGCCGTCAGCTCCTCGCGCTTGGGGTGGCTATCGGTCTTGGCCATGGCTCCTCCGGTAGCGAAGCGGGCCGGCCGGAGCGCCCGGCCGGCCCGCAGCGTGGATCAGGTCTACTCGCGGGTCACGCCATCTGGCGAGCCGCGTCCTCGAACTCGCGCTCGATGGCCTCCAGCTCCTCTGTCGTGCCCTGCGGGACCGGGCCGGCGAACCGGCTCCGGGCCCAGACCAGGTAGTACACGAGCAGGAAGACCAGGAACCCGCCCACCGTCGCCAGGGCGGCCGGGTTGAGCACGAATGGATACAGGAACAACGGGCTGAACACGATGATCCAGATCACCGACAGCCAGGCAAATGGTCGGCTCAAGCTGCCCAGGCTCCAGGTCTGCTTGTTGCGCCAGGACTGGTCGCCACGCATTCCGAGCCAGATGCAGACTCCGTAGGCCCAATACAGCAGCACGGTGCTGACACCGGTGATCCCGGCGATGATGAAGAACGGGTCACCGCCGAGGGCCTTGGTCAGGACGTAGATGAACACGATCAGCAGCCAGGAGAACGTGCTGATCGCCAGCACCGAATTGCTGGGCGTCCGCCACCGATGGCTGACCTTCTTCAGCCAGCGGCTGGCGGGCACCCCGTCGTCTCGGCTGAAGGCGAACAGCATCCGCCCCGCCGAGGCGATGGACGAAAAGCCACAGAAGGTCATGGCGATCGCGATTCCGGCCGCCAGCAGGCCGCCGAGCTGGCCGAGGCCGGCACCGAGGTTCGACTCCAGGATGTACGCGACCCCGCCACCGCCTGTGCTGTTGGCCAGGACGTCCGCCGGGTCCGTCATCTTCAGGGTCAAGGCGGTCAAAACGACGTAGCCGGCCACGGCCGACACCGCCACCGACAGGAACACGCCCCACGCCGAAGCGCGCCGGGCGAAGACCGTCTCCTCGGCCACATGGGCCGACGCGTCATACCCGGTATACGTCCACTGCGACTGGAGGAGGCTCAGGGCGAAGGCCCCGGCGATCCCGAACGGGACGATCTGTTCCCAGGGCACTCCATCGGCGTTCACTGCCGGGTCGATCGTGAACAGGAATGCCAAGTCATGGGTCGGCTGAGTGCCCAGGGCGAAGAGGGCAATCGCGATGGCGGCCACGAAGAAGATGTGCCACCACACCGAAAGGTCGTTCATGAACGCGACCACGCGGGTTCCTGCCACGTTGAAAACGATCTCAATCGCGATCAGGGCGCCGGTGACCCAGATGGCGTTCAGGATGCCCAGGGTTTCCAGGTTGGGGTCGAATCCAAACAGAGGCCCCAGGATGGTGGCCGAAATGTAATAGGCGGCCGCGTAGTTGATACCGGCCACGATCGAGATCTGGCCACCCAGATTGAGCCAGGCCGTCCACCAGCCCCAGTCCTTGTTGCGGAGCTTGCTGGCCCAGTAGTACAGGCCGCCCGCGGTGGGATACGCCGATGCGATCTCGGCCATGGTCGCCGCGATCATCAACGTGAACACCGTGACCAGCGGCCAGCCGAGGCCCACCGACGCCGGACCCGCCAGGGTGAGACCATAGTTGAAGAGGATGACCGCGCCGGTCAGGATCGAGATGATCGAGAAGCTGATGGCGAAGTTACTGAACCCGCCCATCGAGCGCAGCAGCTCCTGCGCGTAGCCGAGACCGTGCAGGTCTCTGACGTCCTGCTGAATGACCTCGTCCTGGGTGGACATCTGCGACATCGGGACCTCACTGCTGATCACGTGGGCGACGGCCCCAATTTCAGCGCGGGGCCAACGCAAGCATGCGAGTGGAGGGATGCCGGTTGGCGGCTCCTTTCTCGCCACGCGATGGAGGCCCGGCGGAGAGCGGGCTGGACGATCGCGAACGCGGCGTGCCGCTCGGGACTATAGCGCGGGCCAAGGCCCGAAACCAGCGTTTGCGACTGGCCGCAATCTGAGCGACTAGCCGGCGTCCTCCGTGGCGGCGGGACGAGCTTCGGTCCCACCTTCCGCGCCGGCCTCGCCCTCGGCGCCCTCTTCGCCTTCCTCGCCTTCCTCGCCCTCGACCTCGGCCACGGGCTCCTCTTCGATGACCCGCGGCGGCATGACCTTGGCCACCAGCTCGTCCGGGTCATTCAGGACGGTGACCCGCTCGGCGTCAAACGGCAGATCACTGACGTGAATGGCGGCCTCCAGGTCGATCAGCGGCGTCACGTCGACCGTGATCTCGTGCGGGAGGTCGGCGGGCAGGGCGCGGACCTTGATGTGGCCCAGCGCGGTGAACAGGCTCCCGCCGGTGACCTCGATGGCCGGCGCCTCCCCGATGAAGACGAGCGGGACATCCACCTGCATCTCGACGTTGAGGTCGGGAAGGAAGAAGTCGACATGCACCGCCCGTCCGCTCAATGGGTGGCGCTGGACGGACTTGATGATGGCGCTCTTGACCCCGGCCCCGGCCACGGTCAGCTGGAAGATGGTCGTGCGCCCCGCGGCGTGATACAGAGCTTCGAAGCGCTTGGCGTCCACCTGGACCGGGACCGACTCGGTTCCCTTCCCGAACACCACTCCGGGCACCGTGCCAGCGCGCCGGAGGCGCTTGGTCTGCTTGCCCAGCACGCTGCGGGTGTCGACGGTGAAGTCCAGGGTCATGGGTCGGCCGTTCTCCAGGTCGCGGTGGGAAGCCGGATGGTACAGGTGGACCGATGGGCGGGCAAACGGGCGAAGGCCGGGAAACGGTGCAGGCCGGGCATCGGTCTAGAATCGGTGGCCGTGGCCGCTAGCATCATGATCGTCGAGGATGAACCGGCCGTTGCCCACGGGGTCCAGGTGGTGCTGGAGCGCGAGGGCTACGGCGTGAGCGTCATCCCCACCGGGGAGGAAGCGGTCGCCCGCTTCAGCGAGGTCGCGCCCGACCTCGTCCTTCTCGACGTCCGCCTGCCCGGGATCGATGGGTTCGAGGTCTGCCGTCAGCTTCGGCGCGAGACGCGGGTTCCCATCCTGTTCCTTACCGCCCGGACGGACGAGGTCGACAAGGTGGTGGGCCTCGAGATCGGCGCCGATGACTACCTGGTCAAACCGTTCAGCCTGCGCGAGCTGACGAGCCGGGTGAAGGCCCTCCTGCGCCGCGCCTACGGGGAGCTGGCCGACGTCCAGGCCACCGACACGCTGCGGCGCGGGGACCTCGTGATCGACCTCGAGCGGAGACGAGTGACGAGGGACGGGGAGCGGATCGGGCTCACCACCACTGAGTTCGACCTGCTGCGCCACCTCGCCGCGCGCCCGGGGCGCGTGTTCACCCGCACGCAGCTGCTGGAGCTGGTGCGTGACTACGAGGCGGCGGTGGAACAGGACGAGCGGACGATCAACGTCCACATCAGCCACATCCGCGACAAGATCGAGGCGGATCCCGACCGGCCGCGCTACATCCGTACCGTCAGGGGCGTGGGCTACGCCTTCGGCGAGGACTGAGCCGACGCCCATTCGTCGTTTCCTCCGCCGCCTCGACGTCCGACTGGCCGTGGCGCTGGCCGTCACCGCGCTGATCGCGCTCCTCATCAGCGGCGTGGCGCTCAACACGATCCTGCCCGGTTACTTTGAGCAGCAAGGTCAGGCCAGCACCGAGTCTTCGGCCCAGGCCGCGGCCCTGCTGATCATCGACACCGTGAACCGATCGGCGACCAGCGGGCTGGGAGAGTTCCTCAACGACCGAGAGCAGCGGGAGGCGCGCATCATCCAGCCCGCCGCCCAGGAGGCGGCGGACGGTCTGCTCGTCACGGTCGAGGTCTTCAACGTGGTCGATGGCTCGGAGGCGGCCTTCGCCGAGCCCCGGGATGTCGAGACCGCCACGTCCCAGGGCTTGGCACCGGACCCGCTCGCGCCGGCGACCCGCCTCGCCTTCTCCGTCGAACTGCCGCTGTCCGAGCAGCCGCTGGCGCCCGACGGGACGCTTCAGCTGGAGGTCGTGGTGTCGGTCCCGTATACCCCCCGGGATGCGACCCTGGCCCAGGTCCGCGCCGCGTTGGTCGGTGCCGGGGCGCTGGCCCTGCTGGTGTCGCTCCTGGTCGGGGTGTGGGCCGCCAGGCGGCTGACCATTCCTCTCGACCGGCTGGGGAGCTTCTCGAGCCGGCTGGCCCACGGGCAGCTCGACGCACGCGTGCCACCGGCCGGGGTCGAGGAGATCGACCAGCTCGGCGACCAATTCAACCTCATGGCCGACCGGCTCACCGAGTCGCTGCAGCTGCTCGAGGCGGACCGCGATCGGCTGCGTGAGTTCGTCGCCGACGTGAGCCACGAGCTGCGCACTCCGCTGGCCGCGCTGCGGACCTACACCGAGCTCCAGCGTGATGGGGTCGACGAGGAGACCCGCCACGAGTTCCTGGATCGGTCCAGCGAGCAGCTCGCCCGGCTGGAATGGATGAGCGCCAACCTGCTCGACCTGTCGCGCATCGACGCGGGCATCTTCCCGATGGACGTGAAGATCGGCGATCTGCGCGAGCCGATCCGGGCCGCGGTGGAAGCCAGTGCCGAGGCGGCCGCGGGCCGGGGCATCGGCGTGACCTATGCCGCGCCCTCCACCATGGTCGCCCTTCGATTCGACCGCGAGCGGATCGTCCAGCTGGTGAACAACCTGGTCGGCAACGCCGTCAAGTTCACGCCGCGCGGCGGAACCGTCGCGGTCCAGATCCTGGACCAGGCCGACGCGGCGGTGATCGAGGTCAGCGACACCGGTCCCGGCATCCCGCCCGCGGAGCTGCCGCGCATTTTCGAGCGCTTCTACCGCGGCACCAACCTCGGCGAGGCTCGGGCGTCGGGGAGTGGACTGGGACTGGCCATCGCCCGCTCCATTGTCGAGATGCATGGGGGGTTCATCGAGGTGACCAGCGTCCTGGGCGAGGGGGCCGTGTTCCGGGTCGTCCTGCCCCGCCAAGGTGCCGCCGCCGCCGGCGAGCTGGCGAGCGAGCCCCCCTCGGTCACCTCCACGCATTAGAGAATCTTCACCGTCGTCCGGCTGCGGGCGTAATCGTCGAAGCGACACACTGTGAACGTGACTGAACGCGATCCTGACGTCGATCCCACGCTGCCCCAGGCGGTCGAGACCGACCGCTACGGTGCCAGCGGGGAATCCACTCCCATCCCACCTCGCTCCGACAGCTGGTCGTCGGCGCCGGCATGGTCGACCCGCCGGTCCCTGCCCGCCGAACCACCGCCTCCAGAACCCGCCCGGCGCCCGCGCCTGATCGGGTTCGTGGCCATCGCCCTGGCAGCCGGGTTGGTTTCCGGATCGCTGTCCGGCCTGGCGGTGGTCAACCTGTTGGGCGTCCAGCCGCCCGGCACGACCACGCTGCCTCCCGGCGAGAACGTCTCCCAGATCACCCTCGAAGAAACGTCGGCCATCACCAACGCGGTGGCGAGCGTCGCGCCTGCCGTGGTGACCATCCGGGCCACCCAGACCACGGGCGGAACCGGAAGCGGATCGGGCTTCATCTTCGACCCTGATGGCTGGATCCTGACCAACAAGCACGTCGCCGCCGGCGCCGCCACCTTGACCGTCACCCTGGCCGACTCGCGCACCTTCGACGCCACCCTCATCGGGACCGACACCCTGACCGACCTGGCCATCATCAAGATCGACGCCAGCGAGCTGCCGACCGCACCCATCGGCTCATCTGCTGCGCTCGAGATCGGTCAGCTGGCGATCGCCATCGGCAACCCGCTGGGCACCTACCGTGACACGGTCACGACCGGGGTCGTGTCGGGGCTTGGTCGCCAGATCGTGGCCGGCGAAGGCGCCAGCTCGGAGCAGCTCAACCACCTGATCCAGACCGATGCCGCCATCAACCCTGGCAACTCGGGCGGGCCGCTGGTCAACAGCCTGGGCCAGGTCATCGGGATCAATACCGCGGTCGCGACCAGTGCCCAGGGCATCGGCTTCGCCATCCCGATCGACTTCGCCAAGCCGATCATGGCCCTGGCCCTCAGCGGGCAGGAGATGGCCCGGCCGTGGGTGGGGGTGTACTACACCATGATCACGCGCCAGATCGCCACCGACCTCAGCCTGCCAGTCGAGGAGGGTGCCCTGGTCGACGTCGGCCCCAACGGGGCGCCGGCGGTGTTCCCCGGAAGCCCGGGCGAGCAGGCCGGACTTCAGGCCGGCGACATCATCACCTCGCTCGGGGGTCGGCGCGTAGAGGAGGGTCGGGACCTGGCCACTCTCCTCCTGCCCTACCGGCCGGGTGACGTGGTTGCTGTGACCGTGCTGCGGGGTGGCGAGACGCTCGAGATCGAGGTGACGCTGGGAACCCTGCCGGTCGAGCGCTGATCGATCAGCGCGCCGATTCGCGCGCCCGATGAAGCCGCAGACGGACCTCGGCCCCGCCGGAGGGGCCCGGCAGCGATGCCTTTGGCTTCCGGACCGCGACCTCCACCTCGGTCACAGCAGGCCAGCGGTCCAGGATGGCCCGCCCGATGCTCGCGGCCAGGGACTCGATGAGGTGGAAGCTGTCGTCGCGGACCCGCGTCGTGACCAGGATCTGCAGGGTTGCGTAGTCGACGGTGTCCTCCAGGCGGTCACCGGCGGCCGCCGCGGACAGGTCGACACTGACTGCCACGTCCACCTCGAACGGCTGCCGGCGGGAGCGCTCGTCGTCCCCGACGCCGTGCCGGCCCTGAGCCTGGATGGCGCGGATCGACACCTGCCCGGGCGCGGCCTCCGCCGGCGGCGAGGCGTCGGCGGGCGCGAGGTCGATCCGCCGCACGATCGCGTCCGCTACCCGAACGGCCCGCGCGATGGGCGCCACGTCGTGGACGCGCACCACGTCCGCGCCTGAGGCAATGGCCAGCACGACGCTGGCCGCCGTCCCTTCCAAGCGGTCGCTGGCCGGGGCACCACCCAGGATCTCGCCGATGAACCGCTTCCGGCTGGTCCCGATCAGCAGCGGCAGCCCGAGGGCGGCCTTCAGCTCCGCCAGCCGATGGAGGACCTCCAGGCTTTGGTCGGGCGTCTTGCCGAACCCGATTCCCGGGTCGACCAGGAGCCGATCCGCCCGGACCCCGATTCCGGCCGCCGCTTCGGCGGCGGACCGGAGCCAGTCGATGACCTCGGGCAGGACCCCGTCGGGGTACTCGGCCACGTCCTTGTTGTGCATGACCACCAGATACGCGCCCGCCTCGGCGGCCGCCTCCGCCGTACCCGGGTCGCGGCGCGCGGCCCACACGTCGTTGACCATGCCGGCGCCCGCGGACAGGGCCGCGCGGGCCACGCTGCCCTTGGCGGTGTCGATGCTTACCAGGACCTGCTCCCCGAATTCCGCGACCAGGGCCTCGACGACCGGGAGTGTGAGTCGCGTCTCCTCCTCGGCGTCAATCGCGGGGTGCTCCCCGTAGACCGCGGCGGGGCGCGACGATTCGCCCCCCACGTCCAGGATGTCGGCTCCGGCGGCCACGAAGCCGCGCGCCAGCTCGAGCGCCGCCGCGACCACCCCGGCCTCGGACCGGCCCGGGACCGCCAGGCCGTCGCCGGAGAACGAGTCCGCGGTCACGTTCAGGATCCCCATGACGTAGGTGCGCTCGCCCCAGCGCAGCGGGGAGAGTGGTCGTGACGGCATATGGGTCCTCAGGCGTCGGGCTGCTCGCCGGTCAGCGTGGCACGAATCGCGCCGACCAGGTACAGCGAGCCGGCCACGACCACCGGCCCGGCGGACGGACCGAGTGCGGCAGCCCGCAGCAGGGCCTGGTCGGGAGTCGGTGCCGTCGTGCCGGCCTCGGCTCCCCGGAGGTGGGGAGCGACCCGTCGCCAGGTCCGCAGCAGCCGGTCGGGCGGCTGGGCATGCGGGTCCGCAACCGCGGTGAACACCGGGCGCGGCTCGAGGGGCGCAAGCGCGCTTAGCACAGCGGCCACCCGCTTTCCGCGCATGGCCCCGAACACGAGGGGGAAGCGGCGCACGCCCAGCTCGCCCAGCGCCCGCGTCAGCGCTCGCGCCCCGGCGGGGTTGTGGGCCCCGTCGAGCAGGACGTCGCGGCCCCCCGCCGCCGCGCCGAACAGCTCCAGGCGCCCCGGCCAGCGGGCGGCGGCCAGGCCGGCCCGCAGCGCCTCCTCGCTCACCGTGACCGGCCGGCCCCGCCGCTCCCCGTCCTCGCGCAGCGCGTCGAGCAGGGCGGCTGCCACAGCCGCGTTCATTGCCTGATGGCTGCCCAGCAGCCCGACCCGAAGGTCACGCACCCAGCCGTGCGGCGTTCTCAGATCGACCATCACCCCGTCCCAGCCGCTGTCCACGACGCGCGCCTCCCACGCCTGGCCGGGGCCGGCCCGGCGGAGTGGCACGCCCAACGCCGCGCACCGCGCGGCAATGGGAGCCAGGCCCTGCCCGCGGGCGCCGGTCACCGCCAGGTCACCGGACTTGATGATGGCCGCCTTCTCGCCGCCGATGGCCGCCAGGGTGTGTCCCAGGTGACGCTCGTGATCGTGGCTCACCGTGGTGACGGCCGCCACTCCCAGATCCGCCGCGTTGGTGGCGTCCAGCCGGCCGCCGAGGCCGACCTCGACCAGGGCGAGATCCACCCTGGCCCGCGCCAGGGCCAGGAAGCCCGCCGCGGTCAGGACTTCGAATTCGGTCGGTGGCCCGGCCTCGTCGACGATGTGGTCCGCTTCGACGAGCACGGACTCGACGGTGGCGCCAAAGGCCGCTGGAGGCAGCATCTGGCCGTCGACCAGGATCCGCTCCCGGTACGCGACCAGGTGCGGCTTGGGCATGGACCCCACCCTGACCCCCGCCTCGTGCAGCACGGCGCCGGCCAGTGCCACCACGCTGCCCTTGCCATTCGTGCCGCCCACCAGGGCGCCATGCAGCTGCCGCTGCGGATGGTCGAGCGCGGCCAGCAGGCGCTCGATGCGCGCCAGGCCCAGGCTCACCCCGAAGCGCCCCCGGCGGCGAATGGCCGCCACCGCGGCCGGGTACGCGAGGGCCGCGCTCAGTCCTGCTCGTCCTCGTAGAACACGCAGTCGCGGTACTGCCCGGTCAGGCACAGGTCGGTGACATAGCCGCTGTCCAGGTGGACGCCACCGCGCACCCGGCAGCGCGACACCGTGCCTTCCTGCTTGGCCAATGATCGGAGGAGATGCGGGGCGTCGACCGGGATGCGATCACCCGACCCATGGGTCACGAAGAAGTTCGGACAACTGTGGCGCCGGGGCCGGCTGAAGCCCAGCGGCGCGCCCCGCCGCCCGACGTGCACCGCCAGTGGCTCGGCGGTGGCGGTGGCGGTGGCAGTAGCCGCGAACCGCTTCTCGGCGATCGCACATCGGCCCGGCTCGCAGTCGGTGTCGTTGTGACAGCAGGCGCGGGCGGGGCCCAGGCCCTCCACCGCCCACAGCTCCCAGCACGGCCGGCGCAGGATGAAGGCGGGGCACCGGTAGCGGATGGCGAGATCGCAGTTCTCGACCTCCCAGCACATCGTGCGCCGTTCGTCGCCCTGGCGGCGGTCGCCCGGCGAGGAGGTTTCGGCCTGACGGCGTTCGGGACCCGTCCGGCGCTCGGGCCGGATGACGATCTGGCGGGGTGGTGGCCGTCCCTCCATCGGGTGACTGGCCTACAGCCAGTCCCTCAGGCGCTCTTCGATCACTGGCTGCGGCATGTAGCCGACCAGTCGAGCAGCCTCGCGTCCGTCCTTGAACAGGATCAGGGTCGGGATGCTGAAGATGCTGTAGCGCATGGCCAGCTCCTGGTTCTCATCGGTGTTCAGCTTGGCCACGCCGATCTTGTCGGCGTGTGAGTCACCGATCGACTCGACCACCGGCGACACCAGTCGACACGGGCCGCACCACGGGGCCCAGAAGTCAACCAGGACCGGCTTCTCGCTGTTCAGCACCTCGGACTCGAACGTCGTCTCGTCGACGGCGACGGGGGACATCGGCACATGACCTCAATGGGGGTGGACGGTGAAGCGTCGGCCATCCTAGCACCGCCGGCCGGTCAGGTCGGGCTAGGGCTAAGGCCCGTCGGACGGCGGCGGTGGCGGGGGCGGCGTGGGTGTTGGCGGCGGCGTGGGCGTCGGCGGCGGGGTCGGGACCGGTGTCGGCGAGGGCGTCGGTCCGCTGGACAGCACGATGTCGACCTGCGATCCGGCGTCCACGGTCGTGCCCGCGGCGGGAGCGGATCGGATCACCGTCCCCGCCGGCTGGTCCGAGGGCTCCTGGGTGACCGCGCCGAGCTGCAGGTCGGCCGCGGTCAACGTCGACTGGGCCTCGACCCGGGTCTGCCCCACCAGAACGGGGACCCTGACCGTCTCCTCGCCGGAGCTGACGACGACCCTGATCCTGTCGCCCTCCTGGACCGGGGAGAACGGATCCGGGTCGGTCGAGATGACGTCGCCCTGCGGGACGTCCGCGCTGAACTCAGGCCGCTCGTCCAACTCGAGGCCCAGGCGATCGGCCTCGACGCGAACGGCCACGATCGGGTCCCCGACCCAGTTTGGGAGGGCGAACACCGCAGCGCTGGGACTGGCCTCCGCGTCGGGCCCGATGGCGCCCAGCAGGCGAGCGGCCAGGAAGCCCATCGCGCCCAGCATGAGCACAGCCAGGACGGCCAACAGCCAGATCCACCACGGCTGCCCCTTCCTGGGGGGCGGACCGCCGGCTGGCGCAGGTACGAACGGCGGCCCGAACGGCGGCCCGGACGAGGGCTCGGGCTCGAGCGGCGGCGGGACCACGGGTGGCGGGGGAGCGAGAAGTGGGGCAACCCGCAGCGGCGTCACGACTGTGGCCGTCTCCTCCTCGCTGGGCCACTCCCGGAGGGCTCGGGCGAAATCGGCGGCGCTGGCGTAGCGCCGGGCCGGGTCCCGCTCCAGGGCGCGCATGACCACCGCATCGAGACGAGGCGGGATGGGCCGGATCCCGGTCGACAGGGGTGGTGGCGGCTCGTTCAGCCGCTTGAGCGCCACCCCGGCGGCGGAGTCGGCCTGGAACGGGCGGCGCCCGCTCAGCATCTCGTACAGCACGATGCCCAGGGCATAGATGTCGGATGGCGGGCCTACCTCTTCGCCGGCCGCCTGCTCGGGGCTGAAATAGTGCACCGAACCGATCGTGGTCCCGGTCACCGTCATCGACGCGTCGGTGATGGCGCGCGAGATGCCGAAGTCCGTGACCAGGGCCCGCCCCGCGGGCGTGATCAGGATGTTGCCCGGCTTGATGTCGCGGTGCACCAGGCCGTGGCGGTGCGCGGCGTCCAGGGCGTCCGCAACCGCGGCTCCGATGCCCACCGCCTCGTTGACGGGGAGCGGTCCGCGCTCGCGGAGGACGGCGGCCAGGTCCTGGCCCTCGACCAGCTGCATGACGATGTACTGGTCGCCGCCGTCCGGATCGGTTCCGAAGTCGTAGACCTGGACGATGCTGGGATGGGACAGCGAGCCGGCGATCCGCGCCTCATTGCGGAATCGGGCCGCGAATCCGGGATCGGCGCCGAACTGGGGGCGGAGGATCTTGACCGCCACCTCGCGCTCGAGCTGCTCGTCCATCGCCCGCCACAGAGTGGCCATGCCCCCCTCGCCGACGAGGGCGATGAGTCGATAGCGGCCCGCGATGACCCGGCCCTCGGCCGCCTGGCTCATGGCAGCTAGTCTCGCAGGTCGAGGCCGCGGAGGTAGGCGCGGAAGTCGTCCGCCAGGTCCGACTCCAGGGCCAGCGCCACGTTGGCCTCCAGCCAGCCGATCCGGGTGCCGGCGTCGTAGCGGTGGCCGGCAAACTGGTAGCCGTACACGGTCTGGTCGGCGATGAGGGACCGAATGGCGTCCGTGAGCTGGATCTCGCCGCCGGCGCCCTGGGGGGTGTGCTCGAGCTCGTCGAAGATGCGCGGGCTGAGGACGTAGCGGCCCAGCACCGCCAGGTCGGACGGGGCCTCGTCCACCGGAGGCTTCTCGACCACGTCGGCCAACTCCCACAGCCGGCCCTCGCCGCGCGTGGTGCGCACGATCCCGTAGCGGCTGGCTTCGGCGGGCGGGACCCGGGTGATGGCGATGACCGATCCGCGGTGCGCGGTGTGGGCCTCCATCAGCTGCGCGATGACCGGGGCGCCACCGGGGTTGACCATGACATCGTCGGGAAGCAGCACCGCGAACGGCTCGTCGCCGACCAGCTCCTTGGCCATCAGGATCGCGTGGCCCAGCCCCAGCGGCTCCTTCTGGCGGACGTACGCGATTGCGCCGTACTCGGACTGGCGGCGGACCGCGCGCAGGAGCTCGATGTCACCCCGATCCTCGAGCCAGCGCTCCATCGCCGGGTGCGAGTCGAAGTGCTCCTCGATGACGCTCGTCCCCGAGCCGACCACGATGATGATCTGCTCGATGCCGGAGGCGACGGCTTCCTCGACCGCGTACTGGATGACCGGCCGGTCGACGAGGGGCAGGATTTCCTTGGGAATGGCCTTGGTTGCCGGCAGGAATCGGGTCCCGAAGCCGGCGGCGGGGAGCACCGCCTTGCGGACGCGCGCGGTGATGCGAAGGTTCCTCCAGGTGGCTGGCTGTCAGCGGCGCGGGTCGGTCCTGCCGGGCGGGTGGACGGACGGTCTCACGCGGCGGCCAGTATACCGATGGGCGGGCAGCCACCCGTCTGCCGGCATCGGTACAATCGCCGTCCGATGGTTCGCAGCCTGTGGCGCACGCTCCTGGGTCCCAGCCGGGACCCCCGGATGGAATACATCAGCCGCCCACTCCCCCGCGACCTGCCCGATGCGACCGTGGTCGAGGCGCTGGGCCGGGCGCTGGCCGTCAACCCCGATCCCTACTATCTGGTCGAGACCCTGCCCGACGCGCTGCGAGAGGTCACCGGGCGTGACTACGAGGTGCTCGACCGCTCGGTCCAGGACGTCACCGGCACCCATCTCAAGCGCGCGGTCATGATCCGCGACGGCGACGTGGGCCACTGGCCGGGCTACGACGCCATGCGCTACTCCCTGCTGGCCAGCCCGGAGGAGGCCGCGGCGGCTCGCGAGGTGCTCTCCGAACCGCCCTCCCGGATGCCGGGCTGGGAGCCTCCGCCCCCCGCCGGGCTGACGCCGACCGATACCCCCGCCGAGGACTAGGCACCGCCGTGGGCCGTCAGTCGTTGCCGCGCGAGCAGTGGCTGGTGTTCGGCGCCGAGTGCCCAACCTGCGGCGAGATCGTGACCGAGGCCGATGTGTACACCTGGCGGCCGTCGGCGGACGATCCGAAGCTGCTCCTGCTCCACTGCCCCGAGTGCGGGGAGCGGATGGAGATCCATCACGTCTAGGGTTGGCGCCCCCAACCGGATTCGAACCGGTGATCTCCACCTTGAAAGGGTGGCGTCCTAGGCCTCTAGACGATGGGGGCGGTCGACCACATGGTAGGCCGATGTCGGCCTACAGGAAGAACAGAAGGCCGACCCAGATCGCGCCGGAGATGGCGACCGCGGTGACGATCAGCATGAGCCCGGCCGCCACGGCAATGGCCGCCGAACGGCCCTGCGCGCCCCGGGCCGCCGCCCGCTGCGAGCCCCTCCAGCCCTGGATCGCGGCGAACACCCCGACCCCGGCCGAGAGGAAGGTTGCGACCAGGGTCAGGATGACGAACAGGTCGACGTTGCGCGTGAACAGCGACAGCGCGATCAAGGCTCCCGACACGGTCAGGCCGACGAAGCAGATGACCGCGGTTCGCCACAGCGGGGAGAGGCGCCGCGGTTGTGGCTGGGCGGTCATGGTCGTTTGAGTGACGGGTTGCGTTGCCAGGACACCATTGGCCCGCAAGGGTGGCCGGACCGATGGCGCCCGTCAAGCGGGCGCCTAGACTCCCTCCCATGGCGCCCCGCAGCTCCCCGTTTGCCGCGTTCGCGATCGCCGCCGACGACGTGGCCGCCACCCGCTCCAAGCTGGCCAAACGGGATCGGCTGGCGACCTACCTGCGCGAGCTGCCCGCCGGCGACCTGCCGTCGGCGGCCACTTTCCTGTCGGGCAAGCCTCTCCCCGGCGCCGCGGACCGCCTGGGCGTGGGCTGGGTCCAGCAGGCGGCCGGGCTGGCGGCGGCCAGCGGTGTGGACGAGAGCGCCATGTCGGCTGCCTGGCTGCGCCACTCGGACTTCGGGGATGTGGCCGCGGAGCTGCTCGCCGGCCGGCTATCGGCGGGGCCGCCGCTTACCGTGTCCGATGTGGCAGGCGGCTACCGGGCCATGGCCGATGCCTCGAGCGCCGAGGCGCGGGTGGCCCTGATGGCCGACCTGTTCCGGCGCGCGACCGCGGCCGAGGCCCGCTACGTGGGCCGCATCGCGGCGCGCGAGCTGCGCATCGGCCTGCGCGAAGGGCTGCTCGAAGAGGCCATCGCCGCTGCTTTCGCGGCGCCGCTCGAATCGGTCCGCCGGGCGCTCATGCTGCTCGGTGAGCCGGGCGAGGCGGCCCGACTGGCCCGCCGCGGGACGCTGGACCAGGCCGCGCTGGACCTGGGTCGACCCATCCGGCCCATGCTGGCGACCCCGGTCGGCGACGCGGCCGAGGTCATGCGGCGGGTCGGGTCCGAGGCCTGGGTCGAGGACAAGTACGACGGCATCCGGGCCCAGCTCCACCTGCGCGACGGTCATGCCCGGCTGTTCAGCCGTGACCTGAAGGAGATCACGGTTTCCTTCCCCGAGGTCACGGCGGCCGTCTCGGGCCTGTCCGAGTCGCTCGTGCTCGACGGCGAGCTCGTCCCCTTCAAGGCCGGCGCGGTGCTTGATTTCGCGGCGCTCCAGACCCGCCTGGGCCGCGTGCGACCCGACGCCGCGCTTCTCGAGCGCGTGCCGGTGGCGCTGGTCGCGTTCGACCTCCTCCACCTGAATGGGGCGGACCTCCTGGAGCGGCCGCTCCGGGATCGGCGCACCGCTCTCGAACGCCTCGAGCTCCCCGAGCGAACCGACGCCCGGTTCCTGTACGCCCGCCTGGACCGGGCCCGCTCCGCGGAGGAAGTGGACGAGCTGTTCGACGCCGCCCGTGAGCGGCATAACGAGGGGCTCATGGTCAAGGACCCGACCTCGGTCTACCAGCCCGGCCGGCGCGGCCTGGGCTGGCTGAAGCTGAAGAAGGCGCTGGCCACTCTGGACTGCGTGGTGGTCGGCGTGGAGTGGGGCCACGGCAAGCGTCGCGGCGTCCTGTCCGACTACACCTTTGCCGTGCGCGGCCCGGACGGTGCCTCACTGGCCGTCATCGGCAAGGCCTATACCGGCCTGACCGATGCCGAGATCGCCGCCTTCACCGAGCACTTCCAGCGCACCACGGTGCGCGACTTCGGCCGCTTCCGGAGCGTGGTACCGGAGGTCGTGGTTGAGATCGCGTTCGATCGGATCATGCGCAGCGGTCGGCACCGGAGCGGGTTTGCGCTGCGCTTTCCACGCATCGTGCGGGTGCGCGACGACAAGACCGTGGCCGAGATCGATGACCTGGCCACCGTGGAGACCCTGTACCAGGCCCAGGCCAGCGGGCGGATCCTGCTGGCCACCGGGCGTGGCGGCTACGAGGCCCGGATCGCCGCCACCGGCAAGTTGGACGGCGAGTAGCTCACACGCGGTAGCATCCCGACATGACGGATTGGGACAGCGGTGAGTTTGGCCCCCAGGTCGTGCAGGTCCAGGTGGAGCTGTACACCTCCGGATTTCGGGTCAGCGGCCGGATGGCCACTCGCTTCCGGCGTGTCGCCGACATCCTCAACCTGAGCAGCTCCAGCCACCTGATCGTCGAGGAAGCCACCGTCACCGACTACGCGGACCCGGGGTCGACTCGCACGGCCCCGCAGGTCATGGTTCCGGTTGAGGCCCTCCTATTCGGGATCAGTAGCGGGGTTGACGACCGCGGCGCCGATGAGCTGCGCATCCCCAAGCGCCCGGTGCAGACCCAGATCGCGGTCCGGCCTTTCTGGCTGACCGGCATGATCCACGTGCCCCAGGGCAGCCGCCCGATGGACGGTCTGCTCAACGCGTCGGACCGATTCCTGGCGCTGACCGACGTGTCGGTCGCCTGCGCCGAGTATCCGCAGTTCAACCGCCAGTCACCGGTGCTGGCCGTCCAACGCAGCCTGGCCGAGGTCCTCCTGTCGTCCGACGACGAGGCGCCGGACGAGCTGCTGGCCGACATCCTTCCCGAAGATGCCGTTCGCGGTTGGCTGCCCCCGGAGGAGCCGGCCTAGCCCCGACCGGCCCGTCGAGCGCTCGTCAGGCCCCGAGCGCCTCGAGCAGGCGGCCCGCGCTTCGTCCATCCAGCTGGCGGACTCGCCCCACGCGTTTGGCCCACCACGGGGCGTTGTCGATGGTCACGACCTCCGTGACCGGGTCGCTGGTCAGCTCGATTCGGCTGTGTCGATCCGGGAAGGCGATGGCAGCCTCGATCGGCAGTCGGGTGCCGAGGGCGTCCGTCATCCAGCGCCCGACCTGGTCCACGACCCGTCGCCCGTCGCGAGTGGGATCGGTTCGGCAAGGCACCCACCCGCGTCGCCCCCGAGCGTCGTATTCCCAGGCCCGACCGCGCTGGCGGAAATGGCCGTTCCAATGGCGGACGAGCAGCGCCCGCACGCCGCCGGGCCCGATGAGGAGTCCGTGCAGGCCGCGATCGACACCAGGGATCCGCGGCGACAGGACGAGCACGTACGAGTCGTCCAGGACTGGCGCCAGCAGCTTTTCGAGGGCCCGCCCGTCGGCCTCCGCAGTCTGGTCCCGCCGGGCCCGCAGCCATTCGAATCGGCGCGGCGGGTGCTCCGGCGTCAGGACCTGCATGCTTTCAGCTTCCCACGCGTAGGCGGCGCCGGAGCGCTGCTAGAGTCGCCCCGTGCCGATGCGGGTCCTGGCCACGTTCCCCGCGCCGGGGTCCTCGCTGCGGGCTGACGCGGAGACCGGGTCCGGCTTCACGGTCACGGTCGACAGCGCGGACGCCGGGACCCCAGCCGGGGCCTCCCCACGCGAGGCCGTGCTGGTGGGTCTGGCCGGGTGCACGGGGATGGACGTGGCGGCCATCCTGGCCAAGAAGCGCCAGGCGCCCAGCAGCTACCAGGTCGCGGTGCAGGCCGAGTCGGCTGCTCGTCCGCCGCAGGTCTTTACCCGGATCGTGATCGAGCACCAGCTCAGCGGGGCGGTGGAGCCCGAGGCGCTGCACCGGGCCATCGAGCTGTCGGCCACCCGCTACTGCCCGGTCAGCGCCATGCTCAGCCGGTCGGTGACGCTGGAGCATCGGTATCGGCTGCGTCAAGCCGGGCGGCCGGATCGGGAAGCGCTTGTGGTCATCACCGGACCCGATCGGTCGCGTGAGTAGATCGTGGGCCTCTGTGTCACGCGAGGGAGTCTCGGCTGGGCAGCCCGAATCGGCAATGCCGCAGAACGGGCAACCCAGTAGTACTGGCGCACCGGCTGCCCCGTGCTGAGCGGTTGGCGGAGGGGTGTAACCTAACCCACCCTATGGCACGCGCGATGTGGCGGGGGGCGATCCAGTTCGGACTGGTGACCATCCCCGTCAAGCTGTACCTGGCCACCGAGTCGACCGGAATCGGGTTCAACATGCTGCACGCCAGCTGCCTGAACCGGATCCAGATGAAGATCTATTGCCCGCATCACGACGAGGTCGTGCCCCGCTCCGAGACGGTCCGAGGCTATGAATGGAGCAAGGATCGGTACGTGGTGGTCACCGACGACGATCTGGAAGCCGTGCCGCTCAAGACCATCCGGGCCATCGAGATTGCCATGTTCGTGGACGCCCAGAAAGAGGAGCACGGGGCGCAGTTCGTGAAGAGCGCCTACTACCTCGAGCCCGATCCGGTTGGCAAGAAGGCGTTCTTCCTCCTCCGCGAGGTGCTGGCCGACACCGGGAAGAGCGCCATCTGCAAGGTGGTCATGAAGGACCGCGAGCAGCTGGCCGCCATCAACCCGTATGCCGACACCATGTTGCTGACCACCCTGCATTGGCCCGATGAAATCCGCTCTGTAGAAGAGCTGGCGGTGGACAGCAGCGGCATCGAGATCAATGCCTCCGAGCGCAAGATGGCCGAGCAGCTCATCGCGTCGATGACCGGCGAATTCAAGGCCGAGGAGTTCCAGGACGACTACCGCCAGGCGCTGATGGGCGTCATCGAGTCCAAGGTGGCCGGCGAGGAGCCGACGCCGATCGCCAAGGCCGAGCCGACCCGGATCGGAGACCTGATGGCCGCGCTGGAGGCCAGCGTGTCCGCTGCTCGGGAGGCGCGCCGTGATGCGGCCGCCGGTGGCCCGGCTGCCAAAGCCAAGGCGGCAGGCGGAGCCAAGGCTGCCAGCCGAGCCAAGAAGGCCGAGCCGGCCGCCGCCGGCGAGCGTCAGACTCGGCGGCGCAAGACCGCCTGAGCGCCGGCGTGCCGGCCGAACAGCTCCCGCTGCCGGAGCTTCCCGCGCTCGACTCTCCCCGGCTCCGTCTGCCGGATCGCGTCAACCCCATGCAGCCGACCGAGGTCGACGCCGCGTTCGACCACCCCGATTACTTTTTCGAGCCGTGGTGGCCCGGTGTCCGCGCGGTGGCCTCGGCGGAACGCGGCCGCGTTCGGCTCCAGGTCGCCGGATTGGCGGATGCCGAGGCCGCGTTCCCAGAGCTTGGGGAGCTGCCCGATCAGCTGGCCGAAGACGGGGTCGTGCTGGATGGCACCCTGCTGGTGCTGGATGCCGAGGGTCGCCCGGACCCCGAACTCCTTCGCGCCCGACTCAGTGGGCGGCAGCCCCACGCCGGCCGCGCGGCGTACGTCGCCGCCGACCTGCTGTGGGCGGCTGGGGAGCCGATCACCCGGCGCTCGTTCCGAATCCGGCGCGACTGGCTGGGGGCGATCCTGGCCCCGGGCGACCGGATCACGGTCGGGCACGGATATCCGGACGACGGGACCCTGGTGGCCGAGGCCCTGGCACGGCTGGGGATCGAGGGCCTCTCCGCGCGCCGCCTATCGGCCCGATACCGCGCCGGCGCGGCCGGCGACGCGTGGCTGCGGGCGCCGGTGTCACCGGCCCAACCTCGGCCCCGGCCAACCCTGGCCCTCATCCTGCGGCTCCCGCTGGGCGAGCCTCAGGCGTAGCGGTCGGTCGCGCCCCGTACTGCTCCGGCCACCGCCTCGCGCAGCTCCGGCGGGGCCAGCACCTCCACCTGGTCGCCCCAGGACAGGACCCAGGGCCGGATCTCGACGATGCCCGCCACCCGGACGGTCAGCTCGACTCCTCCGTCGGGGAGGTCGGTGAGGACCTGCGAGCGATGCCAGATGGTCTCCCGGACGCGGCGTGCCACCCCCGCATCGAAGCGGAGCCGAACGTCGACCGGTGGGGTGGTGTCCGACGACCAGATGCCCCACGAGTGAGCCAGGAATTGGTCCGGGTCGAACGCGTCAGGAATCTCGTATCGGTCCACGGTGAGGGTCGCCTGACGGATGCGCTCCACCTTGTAGGTCCGCATGGCGTCAACGGTCTCGTCGTGGCCGATGAGGTAGATGCTGCGTCCGGCGGCGAACGGCTCCAGCAGGTAGGGCCGGAACCGTGTGTGGCGGGCCGGGCCGGTGCCGGAGTCGTACGTGATCTCCACCACCCGGCCCTCGGCCCAGCCGCGGGCCACGACGTTGAAGATGGCCGTGAACGGCTCGTTGAGGCGCTGCTCGCCGATGACCAGCATGGTGGCGGTCACATGGCGCGCGATGGGCTGCGGGAGCTCGTTGGCGATCTTCATGAAGGCGCTGATGACGACCTGGTCCGACTCGTCGGACCAGCGCGCGATGAGCCGCGCGGCTAGGAACAGGACGATGGCCTCCGGCACGGTCAGGTGGAGTGGCGGCAGGAAGAAGCGGCGCTCGATCCCGTAACGGCCTCGACCGGCCTGGAAGATGGGCATCGCCAGCTCGTCCTCGAGGGCGCGCAGGTCGCGGTACACGGTCCGCACGTTCATGCCCGTCAGGCGGGCGATCTCGGACACGGGCACGCCCTGCTCGGTGCTGCCCTTGGCGTACAGGATCGAGGCCACCGCCAGCAGACGCGCCAGCCGATCGCGCTTGCGGGCCGGGCCGGCCAGGTCGTCATCCATGGGTCTGGCTTGCCAGTCTAGGAGGCGCTGGGACTGGGCGCCGGGCTCGTGGTCGGCGCGGGGCTGGGGGTTGGGGGTGGCTCACCGGGGAGGAGGGCGATCAGGGCCTGGTTGACCTCATCGCTGATGCCGATCAGGAGGAACACGTACTCGTCCGCGGCCCAGGTGTAGACGCGGGTGCCGGGCAGGGTCGCGTCGTCCGAGGGCCGAACCCAGACCCAGTGTCCGGTGACGTCAGCCAGCTCCCAGGGTTCGCGCTGGAGGCCGGCGATGCCCACGTAGCGGCCGGCCGTGGCAAGGTAGGGCTCGAGGTCGAGCGTGGTCACCGCCGGTGCGTTCGCCCGCATGGCATACAGGCTCAGCCGGGGTTCTCGAACGAAGGCGATGACCAGGCTCTGGAACCGGGCGCCAAGCTCACCATAGGCCGCCTGACCAATATCGCCCGGCGTGATGGCGTAATCCGCGATCGGCGGCTGCTCCACGACCCACTCTCCGGCCTGGGCAGGGATGAGGGCCGACAGGCTGGGATCGGGTTCATTCGTGAAGCGGGGGGTGGGGACCGGGGTCGGGGACGGGCTGGGGGTCGGGGTCGGGCGCGGGGCGGGGCTGGAGGGCGTGGGCGAGGGAGAGGTCACGCACGCGGCGGAAAGGGCCGCCACCAGGAGCGCCATCGCCGCAGGGCGCAGCGGGACGCGGCGTCGATCACGCATGGGGGGCCGAGGATAGCACCCGGCCCGCCGTGGGCCGGACGAGGGTCAGGCGGCGGACGACTTCGCGCGGCGGGCGTCGCTGCGGCGGCGGCGCTGCTCTTCGGCGCTCCCGGGGTCGACCGGCCTAGCGGCCTTCCGGCTGCGGGCCTTCGGCGCTTCACCAGGCACGACGACCCGGTCGCCTCCCGCCTGCTTGCCGCTGTACAGCGCGCCGTCAGCGGCCGCGATCAGCGCGTCCTTGCTGGCGCCATGGTCCGGGAAGAGCGCCACGCCGATCGTGATCGTCACCGGCGCCGCGCCCCGCTCCAGGGTGACCGCGGCCACCAGGCGGCGCGCTCGCTCCGCGACCCGTTGGGCCTCGGGCAGGCCGACGCCCGACAGGATGATCGTGAACTCGTCGCCGCCATATCGATACACCCGATCATCGCTGCGGGTGGCGGAATACAGCGCCTCGCCCACGGCGTGCAGGAGTGCGTCGCCCGCCGGATGGCCAAAGCGGTCGTTGTAGGTCTTGAATCGGTCGAGGTCCATCATCAGCAGGCCAAGCTGGCCCTCACCGTACTGCCCGCTCTGCACGGCCTCGATGGCGGACGTCAGGTCGCGCTGGAAGGCCCCGTGGTTGGACAGGCCGGTGAGCGCGTCGGTCAACGCGCGCAGGCTCATGGCGTGGTGCTCGTCCGCGTTGCGCAGGGCGACCGAGGCCTGGGCCGCGAACAGCTGCACGAGCTCGAAGTCGGTCTCGCTGAAATAGACCTCCTCGCCGCCCACGCGGCCGACGTTCATGGTCCCGGTCACCTGGCCGTCGCTGATGAGGGGAACCACGACCAGCGCCTCGGGGTCAGGTGGCGTGCCGGGGATCTGCTCCGCGCGGGGGTCGGCCAGCGCGTCGTTGGCCAGCACTGCCTCGGCGTGCTCGACCACCCAGCCCATCAGGCCCCGCCCGAACGGGATGATGTAGCGGGCGACCTCTTCGGCGTGCTCCTCGCGGGTGAGGACCGGGACCAGGACCTGTTTGACGTGGTCGGCGCGGTAGATTGACAGGTTGTCGTAGTGGACGACCGCCTTCAGCCCGTCGGCCACGACCTCCAGGATGTCCTCCTGCTCCAGGGTGCCCATGACGTGCGCGCTGACGTCGAGCAGCTGGCGCTGCGACTCCAGCTGGCGCGCGAGCTGGATGGACTGCTCCTCCAGGCGCCGATAGCTTCGAGCATTGACCAGGGCCTGGGCGGCGTAGGCGGCGAAGATCATCATCGTCTGGAGGTCATCGGTCGAGAACTGGTTGACGCCCAGCTTGGACAGGGCGATGACGCCCACCGAGCGGCCCTCGTAGACCATGGGGACCACCAGCATCGACTCCTCGATCTCCTCGGTGCCCTCGATGGTGTGCCCCCGTTCGTCGTTCAGAGCGTCGTTGCTGAGGATCGGCAGTGCGTTGGCGGCCACCCAGCCGGTGAACGATCCCTCACCGATGTCGACGCGGAGCCGTTCGCTGAAGTCGCCCTCTCCCAGCAGGCGGTCGGTGTAGGCGATCGGATCGCAGGTCCCTCGCTCCCAGTCCACGGTGTAGATGCGGATGTCATGGAACGCGGCCAGGGTGCTGGCCTCGGCCACGATGGCGTCGGCAATGGCCTGCACATCGGTCAGCCGGTTCAGCCGGGCCGACAGGTCGTGAATGGACCGCATGCGAGCCGCCTGCTCGGCGGTCGCGCGGTATAGGCGCGCGTTGCTGATGGCCACCGCCGCCTGGTTCGCGAACGCCTGGGCCAGCGCCAGCTCGTCGTCGGGCCAATCGCGGTCCCGCGCGTGGTACAGACCGATCACCCCCACGGCGCGGTCGTGGGTGACGAGGGGCACCAGGCACGCGGTCTTGATGCCCTCGTCGCGGTAGACCTCCTGCATGACGCCGGTGGTGGGGTCAGTGTCGGCGTGGCGGGCGACGAACGTGCGCCGCTCTCGGACGGCCTGGGTCCCCAGCGATGCGCTGGTCAGGGTCAGCCGGCTGGTTATGGCCTGGAAGGCGGGGCTGATGCCGCGCTCGGCAGCCAACTCGAACGGGTGCTCGCGCTCCTCGTTGATCATCCACAGCCCGACCCGGTCGGCGTCGAACAAGCCACGGGTGCGGTCGGCGATGTCGCTGAGCACGGCGCCCAGTTCCAGCTGGCCGGTCAGCTCTCGGGTCACGCCGGCCAGGGCGCGAGCTCGAGTCAGCTCGCGACGAGCCCGGGCGATGGCCCGCGCGTGGCGCAACGCGACACTGGTCGTGGCGGCCACCGCGCTCATGAATCGGCGCCGGCTGCGAAGGAACGCCCCGTTCACGTCGTCGGCCGCGAGCAGCACTCCGATGCGCTCCTGGCCGATCGTCAATGGCAGGCGCAAGCTGCCGTCGGGCCCGAATTCCTCTCCCGCGGATGGCCAGGCCAGGGTGGGTGGAGGCGGGGCGCTGTGGCCGGAGTGCGTCTCGAGGACCAGTCGATCGTCGCGCGCGAGGTACACCGCCACCCGGGCGATGGATTCGACCGTGCGCAGCGACTCGACGGCCACGCGGCAGACGGCGGCCACGCTGCCAGCCTCGACGGTCCCCTGCGAGATCCGGGTGAGCACCGCCGCCTCGGCGTCGGCATCCGTGCTCCGGGCGGAGGGAGTGGGCGCCCCATCGGAGCCGGTTGACTGCCCGGTGCCCTCGGCGAGGAGCCGTTCCACGTCGGCGCGGCGGTAGCGCCGGTCACCTCGCGGGTTGATGCGCCAGGCGGCCAGCCGGCCGCTCTCGGTCCAGGCCCGGACGGTGTTCGGGTGCACACCCAGCAGGGCAGCCGCCTGCGCCACGCTGATGAGCGCGTCCGGCCGCGGAGCACTGGCGGAGGCAGAAGCCACGAGATCCCCGATTCACATCGCCCGACCCCCGAATGGAGGATCTGGTAGGCGGCGTGTGGCCCATGCTAGAAACTAGGGGTCTGCGGCTCCATGCCCCGTTCGTACCTCCCCCGGTCAGCCGGGTAGGACCAACAGCACCCCGATCAGCCCAGCCACCGCGACGACGGCGCCGACCAGGCCCACCGCGAAGCCGGCCAGCATGCGGGTCCGGCGGGGACCGGCCAGGAGGCGCATCGCCGTGTCGAGCTCGACGTTGGCCGCCAGGAACCCGCCGGGCGGCGGTTCGAGCCGCAGTCGACCGTGCTCGTCTCGGCGCGGGATGGCCAGCACGATGAGCTGGTCCACCAGGCTCAGCTGACGGGTCGTCGCCCGCGCCCGGTGGAGAGGGCCCAGCTCGCCCGCGACGCGGTCGATGGCCGGCCTGTATCTGTCGCCGAGCTCGGCGGGCGAGCCCTCCCAGACCCGCGGAATGCCGATGAGCGGTTCGGCCATCTGGGCCAGATCAAGGCGGACCGAGGACGACCGTTCCCACAGGTCGATGGGTCGCGCCTCCCGCAGGCGCTCGATGACGCGCCATCGGCCGTCCGGCAACTGCACCTCCACATCGCGGTGGAGCGCGGCCAGGCGCTCCCCGTCGGGCGTCACCAACGGGTTGGCGCATCGCACCCGGCCCTCGACCCGCACCGGTCCGGGCGGCAGCTGGTCAGTGGCGGCGAGGTCCTGGAGCGTCGCCAGCGGCGCGGCGCGGGCGCCGGCCAGGCGTCGCCCGGCTCGTGTGTCGGCTCCACTGGAACGGATGAGCGCGGCCCCCAACCCCGCGCCCAGCAGCCCGATGGCCACGGCCAGGATGGGCAGGGCGGCCTCGCTCACGGCCGCGAG
>JBKJVN010000084.1:0-3583 GCA_046717345.1 Candidatus Limnocylindria bacterium
GTCCGGACGCGGAAAGCCGCGCAGGCGGCGCCGCCCCAGGCTGCGGAAGGTGACATCGTCCGGGAGCTCATCGGTCATGGCTTCATGAGCCGATCGGGAGACGAGGATCTGGCCGCCGTGGGCGGTCTGGCACACCCGCGAGACAGCGTGGACGGACAGACCGATGTAGCCGGTCTCGGTCAGGGTGGGATGCCCGCGGTGGATGCCGATCCGGATCCGTACCGGTCGCTTGCTCGGCCACGCCTTGTCGCCCACCCGGCGTTGAATGCCGATCGCGGCGTCCAGAGCGGCGGGGGCCTCCGCGAAGGCGGCCAGGAACTCATCGGCGTGGACCTCCACCTCGTGCCCGCCGGCCCGGCGCACCTTGTCCCGGAGGAGGCGACGCACGTCGGCCATGAGGGCGGCGTACTCGACCCCCAGTTCGGCGAGGAGGGAGGTCGAGCCCTCGATATCGGTCATCAGGAAGGTGACGGTCCCGCTGGGCAGCTTCTTGACCTGCCGGGCCTGGGCATCCGCGTGACCGCGGCGGCGCTCGGTCCGCAGCTGGGCCTCGATGAAGCCGACCGGGAGCACCCCGAACTTGCGGGCGGCGCGCAGCAGCTTGGTGCGGGCCTGCTCGCGGGCGGAGTCGGATTCGAAGGCGACCTGGTTGAAGCGGCCAAGGGCCGAGCGGATGTGGGCTTCGTCGTAGATGGGAAGACGCCGTCGCCCACGCGAGTCGATGTACGCGAACGCGCTCTTGGGGAGTTGGGCGCGCTTCTTCTCGGTGAGCTTGGCCATGACAGTGCGCAAGTGTAGGGTCAAGCCAGAGCCTGCCTACCAGCACCAGGCGACGATCGGTGACGAGCGTTTCGTCACAGTCATTCGTGCTATCGCGCTACACGATGTCACGAATGGTTGTGATGAGGTCCCGGGTAGAACGATGTGGACTCGCGACCGGGTTCCGCCGGTTCAGCGGGACCGAGGTTCGCGACCCGCTCGCAGACGAGAGCGGAGCCGGCTAGAGGCGGACCCGGGCCGGCTGGTTGGGGTCGAACATGTGGACCGTGTCCACGAACCGGATCAGCCCCTGGGCGCGGCTCATGACCAGGGAGTGGGTCCGCGCCCCGCCGCCGAAGAAGCGAACCCCGCGCAGCAGCTCCCCGTCAGTCACGCCCGTGGCGCAGAAGACGACGTTCTGGCCACTGGCCAGGTCATTCGTGAAGTAGACCCGGTCGGGGTCGTCCACCGCCACGCCCATCTCGCGGCCCCGCTCCCTCTCCTCGTCCGAGCGCCACCGGAACTGGGCCTGGATCTCGCCGCCCAGGCACTTCAGGGCGGCCGCGGTCAGCACGCCCTCCGGGGCGCCGCCGGTGCCCATCACGGCATGCACGCCGGTTCCCGACACGGCGGCGCTGATCCCGGCCGTGAGATCCCCGTCGGGGATGAGCTTGATCCGCGCCCCGGTCTGCCGCAGCTCGGCCACCAGCTGCTCGTGCCGCGGGCGCTCCAGCACCACGACCGTGATGTCCGACACGGCCCGCCCCAGTCGCTCGGCGATGATCCGGATGGTCTTGTCCACCGGGTCGTGGATGCTGACGTGGCCGACCACCCCAGGCCCCACGATCAGCTTGCGCAAGTAGGTGTCGGGCGCATGCATGAGCCCGCCCGGCTCCGACGCGGCCAGCACCGTGATGGCGTTGGCGGCCCCGGTGGCCACCAGGTTGGTCCCTTCCAGCGGGTCGACCGCGATGTCGATCAGGACCGCCGACTCGGGGTTGCCCACCTTTTCGCCGATGTACAGCATGGGTGCCTTGTCGCGCTCCCCCTCGCCGATGACGATGGTGCCGCTCAGGTCCGCGTCTTCCATCGCGTGGCGCATGGCTTCCACCGCGGCCCGGTCCGCCCCGTGGCGGTCACCGCGCCCCATCTGCCGGGCGGCGGACAGGGCCGCCGCCTCGGTTGCGGCCAGGGCGTTGTCGGTGATCAGCTTGTCCATCGGTCAGTCCGCATCGGTCAATCCGGATTGGTCAATGGCGGAAGTGGCGGCGTCCGGTGAAGACCATGGCCATATGGTGACGGTCGGCGACCTCAATGGCCATCGCGTCGCGCGAACTGCCACCGGGCTGGATGATGGCGGTGACGCCGGCCTGAGCCGCGATCTGGATCCCGTCCGGGAACGGGAAGTAGGCGTCCGACGCCATGACGCTCAGCGGCGCCCGCTCGCCGGCCTTGCGCAGGGCGATTTCGACGCTCACCACGCGGGACGGTTGGCCCGCACCCATCCCGATCATGACGTGGCGCTTGGTCAGGACCACCGCGTTGCTTCGGACGTGGCGCACGGCTCGCCACGCGAACAGGAGGTCGGTCAGCTCCTCCAGGGTCGGGCCGCGCTGGGTGACGACCTGCAGCTCGTCGCGGTCCTCCTCCACCGAGTCCCCGGTCTGGACCAGCAGCCCGCCCCCGATGCGCTTGAAGTCCAGCTCGCCGCTTCCCGGGTTGGCGACGTCCTCCGCCGGCGGCACCTCCACGACCTCGAACCCTTCCTTGGCGCCCAGGATGGCCACCGCCTCGGGCGTGTAGCCGGGGGCCACGATGGCCTCGAAGAAGCCGGGCTCGATGGCCCGGGCGGTGAGCTCGTCCACCATCCGATTGGCACCGATGATCCCGCCGTACGACGCCACGCTGTCCCCCTCCAGGGCCAGGCGGAATGCCTCGGCCAGGTCGACCACGGATGCGAGCCCGGTGGGGTTGCCGTGCTTGACGATCGTCACGGTGGGGGTCTTGAAGTCAGACGCGATCCGCCAGGCGGCGTCCAGGTCCAGCAGGTTGTTGAACGACAGGTCTTTGCCGGCGATCTGACGGGCCCGGCTGAGGACGGCGCCGTGGTCACGGTCATCGGCGTAGAAGGCGCCCTGCTGCTGGGGGTTCTCGCCGTACCGGAGGTCCGCCTTCTTCTCGAACACCAGCGTCAGCCGGGCCGGGAACAGGGTGCCGGCCTGGCGGTTCAGCTCGGCGGCGATCTGCGCGTCATGGGCCGCGGTCAGCCCGAACGCCTCGGCCGCCAGCTTCTGGCGGGTCTCCGGCGCCACCGCCTTGTCGCGCTTGACGTCTCGCAGGACCGATGCGTACTGGGTGGGGCTGGAGACAGCCGCCACCCACTCGTGGTTGGCGGCGGCCGCCCGCAGGAGAGCCACGGCGGCCAGGTCCGGGTCGGGAGCCAGGTTGAGGACGACGATATCGATAGGCTCGAGGCCGCTTTGGGCCAGGGCCGCCATCTCGTCTCCGTGATCCCGCCTCGCGCCGACCGCGCGCAGGAGGTTCGGGTCGGCGAGGTCAGGGAGGAGGGCGACCTCGACCTCGGCTTCGGCCAGGTGGGCGCGGGTGTCCTCGGTGGCCGCGCACTCGATCCCCGCCTCGTGGAGGCCGCGCGTCAACTCGGTGATCCCTTCGCGGTCCGAGACGGAGAGGAGGGCGCGCAATCAACGATCTCGATAACGGAGGGATCGGCCTGTCGATTATACCGACCCCCTCCGGCGCTTCTGAACCACCTCGACCCCTGCTAGACTCGCCCGCCGGTGAGCATCCTGTTCGACGCTCTGAG
>JBKJVN010000085.1:0-13887 GCA_046717345.1 Candidatus Limnocylindria bacterium
GCCCGCTCACCAGGTCGAACGTCGCCGCCCCGAACGGGATGGGCAGGTCCTCGATCCGGGGGTGGCCGACCTCGGCCACCACCTGCTCCATCAGCGGCCGATGATCGAAGATGCCCAGCCGCGCCGGCCGGTGGGCCATTCGCCACGGATCGAAGCGCTTCGCCAGTTCCACGATCCGTTTCACGGTCAGCCCTGCCGCGAGCCCTGCCCCGATGACCGAGCCCATGGACGTGCCGACGATCCGCCCCGGCACGAGGCCGCGCTCGGCAAGCGCCTCCGCCACGCCCAGGTGCGCGAACCCCCGCGCGCCACCCCCGCCCAGGGCCAGGCTGAAGCCGGAGGCCAGCGCCATGGGAAGCGGCGGAGCGGATCGGCTCATGGGTTGCCGTGCTCGCCGCAGGCGCACATGGACCGGAGCTTGGTGTAGGTGAACAGGCCTGTGTCGTGGCCGTCCGCCCAGATGGGAGCCAGGGCGTATCGGCCAATCCATTTCACGCGTTCCACGGTTACCGCAGCCGGGGGGAACACCGTCTCCAGGGTCACCACGCCGGGCAGGTTGCCCTCGCCCGAGCACAGCGCGCACGGGCAAGCGCGGCGCAGCTCGGTCCAGCCCCAGACGCCCAGGTGGCCGTCGTCCCACCGGATCCGCATCAGGCGCGCCGTCTCGTCCAGCTCGACCGCGATGGGGTTGACGATGTCGCTGATCACGGTTTCCAGCGTTCCTGTACGCCGCGGAACATGCCGCCCATCGACCGCAGGTCCTGGGTCAGGCGCACCGCGTTGGACCCGGTCCTCACCTCCCACAGGTACAGGTCCTGTGAAACGCCTCCGCCCGACGTCCCCTGGCTGATGGTGAACACGATCTGGTTGTTCAATGACGACCAGCGGACGTGGCTGACATAGCCCGAGACCCCCGCGGAGGCCCGTGCCTCATTGGCCAGGCCGCGGACGGTGAGCGTGCTGTTACCCCCCGACTCGGTGACCTCCACCCGGAGCTGACCATTTGGCGACCACAAGATGGGCGCCCGGTCCGTCGTGCCCGCGGCACCCGTGGCCGGGTCATAGGTGTAGATCTGGGGCGCACCGAGGATCCAGACCACGACCCGGCCGTCGTCCAGCACGTACACCCGGTTGAAGCCGCCTTCGTCGGCGAACTGTGCTTCCAGAACCGCGGCCTGCTGGAAGGTGACGGGGTGGGGGTAGGTCCATGTTGCGAGTGACTGAACCGATCCGCTGGCCATGTCGATGCCGAGCAGCTCGGCCCGATCGTTCGAACCGGCGAGCGTGGCGCGAATGGCATACGCAGTCGCGGAGTTTGGGGCGAAGGTGATCCCGTCGAATCCGTCGCCCAGGTCGCGGGCCGAGTTGCCCGGGTTCAGTGCCAGCGGGTCACCCTCGACCAGAGCAATCCCCCACGCCCCGTTCGGCGACCAGGCGTACTGGTCGACTCCTCGGTCGTCGCGGGCCAGAGGCTCCGGGGTCTCCTGACCGGCGAAGTCGTGCGAGAAGAGGTGGACCGGGCCCGATGCCGAGGTCCGTTGCATGAAGACGATCTCGAGGGGCGGGAACGCCGGAGTCGGCTCTGGCGCAGGAGTCGGCTCAGTCGTGACGGTGGGTTCGGGGCTCGGTTCCGGCGTGCGGGTGGGCCGCGGCGTCGGGGTCAATGCCAGGGATGGCTCGGGCGATGCTGATCCGAACGCGGGCAGCAGTCCGTCGGTACTCGAGAAGATCAGGGCCAGCATCACGATCAGCATGCCGGCCAGGGCCAGCACCAGGCCGATGAGCCACGGCACGGCCTGCTCGGCGGTCGTGGGCCGGCGGCGGTTGCCATCAAGCTTGAGGTCCCAGGCGGGCTCGGCCCCGACGTCCTGCCCCGGCTCGATCCCGCTCACCGCCGCGCCACGCGGGTTGCGAGGCTCACCATCGCATCATATCGGAGCCCCCCGATCCCGATCCCGAGCACGACCAGCCCGGTGCCCAGCAGGAGGCCCAGTAAGATGAAGGCCGCCGGCAGGAGCCAGCGGCCTTCGGACGCGCGGGTCAGCACGCGCGGCAGCCTATCAGAGCGGTGGACGGATGACGATTCGGGTGGCGGCCTGTCAGATCGACCCCCAGTTGGGCGAGGTCGACCGCAACCTCGAGCACATCGAGCGTGTCGTGGCCGAAGCCGCGACCGCCGGCGCCGGGCTCGTCGTCCTGCCCGAGGCCGCCGTCACGGGATATGTGTTCGAGAACCTCGACGAAGCCCTGACCGTGGCCCAGCGGGCCGTCGCGGTGGCCGAGCAGCGGCTCGCGGACGCCGCGGTGGGGGCCGGGGTGGCGCTCATCGTGGGCACCCTGGAGGCCGAGGCGCGCGAGGTCTTCAACACCGCGCTCATCTTCACCGGTGACGGTCGGCGCTTCCGGTACCGGAAGATGCATCTCCCCTACCTCGGGGTCGACCGCTTCGCCACCCCGGGACCGGATGCGCCCGAGGTCTACGACCTGGCCGGGATGCGGGTCGGGGTCCTGATCTGCTACGACCTCCGCTTCCCGGAGGCGGCCCGGATCTGCGCCCTGGAGGGCGCCGACCTGGTGGCGCTGCCCACCAACTGGCCGGTCGGGGTCCAGTTCCACCCCGGAATCTTCGCCCCGGCCCGCGCGGCCGAGAACCACGTCTACCTGCTCGCCTGCGACCGGGTGGGCGAGGAGCGCGGCACCACGTTCATTGGGCGTTCCATGCTGCTCGACTACAACGGGAAGGAGCTGGCGGTGGCCAGCGACACCGAAGAGGCGATCCTGTTCGGCGACGTCGACCCCGACCTGGCGCGCCAGACCCATCACAGCCGCATCCCGGGCGAGCACGAATGGGACACCATCAACGACCGGCGCCCCGGCCTGTACGGGCGCCTCCTCCTGCCGGCGCGCGACCGCCTCCACCCGCCGAGCGCGGACCTGTACTCCGGGGACACCGACTAGGCGTGAACCCGGATTGGTGGCAGCGCGGGGTCGTCTACCAGCTGTACCTCCGCAGCTTCGCCGACAGCGATGGGGACGGCGTTGGCGACCTGCCTGGTGTGATTGCCCACCTGGACCACCTCAACGACGGCACGTCCGCGTCATTGGGCGTGGACGCCATCCTCCTCTCGCCCATGTACCCCTCGCCGGGCTTCGATGTTGGCTACGACATCTCGGACTACCGCGCCATCGACCCCGCTTTCGGCACGATGCACGACTTCACCACCCTGCTGGATGCAGCGCACCGTCGGGGCACCGCGGTGATCGTGGACCTGGTCATGAACCACACCAGCCACCTCCACCCGTGGTTCGTCGCCTCGCGCGAGAGCCGGACCGGGCCCTACGCCGACTGGTACCTGTGGCGCGACCCAATACGACGCGGCTGGCACGGGCGGCGCCGCCCGCCAAACAATTGGGTCTCGTTCTTCGGCGGACGAGCATGGACGTGGGATCCCGGCCGCGGCCAGTATTACCTGCATACCTTCCTGCCCCAGCAGCCGGACCTGAACTGGCGCAGCCCCGACGTCCGGGCGGCAATGCTGGACATGGTCGGCTTCTGGCTGAACCTGGGCGTTGACGGTTTCCGCCTCGACGTGTTCAACGTGTTCTTCAAGGACCGCGACCTGACGTCCAACCCGCGGCACTTGAGGGGCGGGATACGGAGATGGGATCGACAGCGGCACCTGCATAACAAGGACCAGCCGGAGCTGAACGAATTCCTGATGGAGTTTCGGTCCCTGCTCGATGCGGCCCCCGGTCGGATGAG
Organism: Candidatus Limnocylindria bacterium; assembly: GCA_046717345.1. GTDB lineage: Bacteria > Chloroflexota > Limnocylindria > QHBO01 > QHBO01 > DASTEQ01. The sequence goes on from JBKJVN010000085.1 coordinate 3,764, forward strand.
CGTGGGAGAGCTCTTCTTCGGCGATCCGGCTGGCGCCGCGCGCTACGCGGCGCCAGGGCATCTCGTCTTCGACTTCCGGCTCAGCGAACCGGCGTGGCGGGCGGACGCGCTGGCGGCAGCCATCGACGAGCGCGAAGCGGCTTTCGGCCCGGATCGATGGCCCACGGTCGTGCTCTCCAACCACGATCAGCCCAGGCACGCGAGCCGGTTCTCGCGCGGTCCGGAGCGCGACGCGGTGGCCAAGGCCGCGGCCGTGCTGTTGCTGACCCTGCGTGGGACGCCGTTCCTCTATTACGGCGAGGAGATCGGCCTCGGAAACGTGCGCGTGCCGCGCCGCGAGATCGTCGACCCGCCGGCTCGCCGCTACTGGCCACTCCCCGTCTGGCAGAACCGCGACGCATCCCGCGCGCCGCTGCCGTGGACCGCTGAGCGGCCCGCCCGAACCTGGATGCGGAGGACGCCCGACGCCGCCACCCGGAACGTGGAGCGTCAGGCCGCGACCGACGATTCGGTTCTGGCGCTCTATCGCCGCCTCATCTGGCTGCGGAAATCCTCGCCGGCGCTCCAGACCGGAGACTTCGCGTGGGAGGTGCGGGCCCGGTTTGGCGTCCTGGCCTACTGGCGGACAGCTCCCGATGAGCGTCTGCTGGTTGCGATCAATACGCGGTCAACGCCCGCCTCGGTCAGCTTGCCCGACCCCGGCGGCTGGCAGGTCCTGTTGAGCACCTCTCCCGCCCGCGTAGGGCCGATCAGGGACGCAGCACTGGCGCTGCGTCCCTACGAAGCGCTCATCCTGCGCCAGGATCCAGGCGGCGTCGCCAGGACGCCGTCAATGCAGTGACGTTCACAGACCGCGGGCGTCTGGGCGACCTGAAAGCGGCTGTCCAGGATCTGTACCGGCGCAACCGCCAGCAGGGACACGCGGCATGGTGCGACCGCGACTACGACTACGTCTGTCCGTCAGTCGAGCGCTACCCGTTCCAGTGGTTCTGGGACTCCTGCTTTCATGCCGTCGTCCTCAGCCGCCTGGACCCTGAGCGGGCGGAGGCCGAGCTTCGAACCCTGCTCGCCAATCAGCATCCTGATGGCTTCCTCTCCCATGTCACGTTCTGGCAGCGCGAGCGTCATGAGGGCGCGGTGGCGGACTACCTGATCCGCTGGCGCTCCCCATGGCTGTCGGATTCCATGCAGCCACCGATTCTGGCCGAGGCGACGGCCGCCGTCGCGCGTCGAGGCGGGGGCCTGCGGTTCCTGCGGGAGGTGTTGCCGGCGGTCCGAGCATTCTACGATTGGTGCCACCGCGTCCGTGACCCCGATGGCGAAGGGCTCATCGTCGTTCTGGAACCTCACGAGACCGGAATGGATCAGTCGCCGAGCTTCGACGCCTACCTCGGCGTTGAGACGGCGACTCCGGATGCATTCGCGGCCGCCTGGCGGTCGGTGGCTCTCAAGCGCGCCGAGGTTGAGCGGCGACCTGAGCGAATCAACGCGGCCGACCGGTTCGTGGTCGCTGATGTCTTGGTGAATACGTTGTACGCAGAGAACCAGAGGGTCTTGGCCGATCTCCACGCCCAGGTCGGGGATACGGTCGGCTTCGCTGAGCTTCGCTCACGTGCTGATCGCACGGCGACCAGGGTCCTCGAACGCTGCTGGGTGGCCGAAGATGCCGACTTCCACGCCCTGGCCGGTGAGTCGCAGGCGCCCCTCCCCGGGGGGACGGTCGCGGGTCTGCTGCCGGTCCTGCTCGCCGCCACGCCGAATCCGGTAGTCGACCGCATCGCGGCTCGACTTGCGGACCGCAACGAGTTTGGAGCGGCGTTTCCGGTGCCCAGCGTGGCGCGCACGCATCCCGCATTCCGAGCCGGCCCGATGCGCGACCTGCTGTGGCGAGGACCGACCTGGATCAACACCAACTGGTACGTCGCGCGGGGGCTCCGACGTCACGGGCACATGGCCCTGGCGCGGCGCATCGAGGACGCAAGCGTGGCCCTCGTGGAGCGGTCGGGATTCCGGGAGTACTTCAATCCCGACACCGGGGTTGGCCACGGTGCCCGTGGGTTCGCCTGGTCCGCCCTCGCATTCGAGATGCTGGCGAGCCGGGTGGAGGGGGATCGAATCAGCTAGCGATTCGCCTAGCCCTTGACGGAGCCGCCGAGGATGCCGCGTACGAAGTAGCGCTGCAGCGAGAAGAAGACGATGAGCGGCAGAACCATGCTCACGAAGGCGGCCGCGGTCAGCAGGTGCCAGTTTTGCCCGAGGGTGCCCACCATGTTGGCGATGGTCACGGTCAGAGGCGCCACCTTTGGGAAGCCGCCGACCAGGATCAGCGCCACCAGCAAGTCATTCCAGACCCACATGAACTGGAAGATCACCAGGGACGCGATGGCAGGGACCGAGAGCGGGAGCACGAGCCGGAAGAAGGCAGTCGTCGGCGAGGCGCCATCCAGGTACGCGGCCTCGAACATCTCTCGCGGCAGGCCGCCGAAGAAGTTGCGCAGCAGGAAGATCGCGAAGGGAAGTCCAAACCCGGTGTGGGCCAGCCACACCGCCGGGAACGTCCCGGTGAGGCCCACGGCGGTGGTCAGCTGGAGAACCGGAATGAGCGCGGACTGGAGCGGGATGACCAGCAAGGCCACCACCAGCACGAAGAGTGCGTTGCGGCCGGGGAAGTCCATCCACGCAAAGGCATATGCCGCAAACGCCGCGACCATGATCGGGATGACCGTGGCCGGGATCGAGATGAAGAGGCTGTTGAGGAACGACTGGCCCAGGTTGTTGTCGGTGAGAACCTCTGTGTAGTTGTCCACGGTGAACGAGAAGGGCAGCTGGAAGGCGTTCCACCAGCCGGTGGTCAGCACGTCGCTCTCCGGGCGGAACGAAGAAACGAGGAGGGCCACCGTCGGCACCAGCCAGACCAGGCTGACAGCGATCAGGACCGCGTGCAGCGGGAGTCGCGAGTACCACCGCATGGGGCGAGTCCGTGGCCGGGTGCCCACCACTCCGTTGGTCGACGCGGCGGTCATCGCGCCGCCTCCTGGGCCTGGAAGCGGCGGATGTTGATCAGCATGACCGGGATGATGGTAAGTAGCAGGATGACGGCAACCGCGGCAGCGGCCCCCGCGTCACGATTCACGAACCGTTCCTGGTAGAAGAGGGTGCCGATGACATCGGTCCCGAAGTTGCCCCCGGTCATGACGTAGACGATGTCGAAGGTCTTGAGAGCAATGATGACGATCGTGGTCCCGACCACCGCGATGGTCGGGCTCAGCAGAGGCAGGATGATGCGGAAGAAGACCTGGAACTCGTTGGCCCCGTCCATCCGCGCCGCTTCGAGCAGCTCGCTGCTGATGCCCTTGAGCCCCGCCGACAGGATCACCATCGCAAAGCCCACCCACATCCAGATCCCGACGATGATGAGCATGAACGTGTTCCGCGGCCACTCGGTCACCCACGACTGCTCCTCGACCCCCAGCAGGGCTATCCCTGCGTTGACGGTCCCGATGCGTGGGTCGAATTCGTACATGAAGTTCCAGATCACACCCGCGGCCACGAAGCTGATGGCCATCGGGATGAATATCAGGGCCTTGATACCGGTCTCGTACCGCACCCGGTCGGACAGCACCGCGACGAGCAGGCCAAAGACGAGCGCGAGCCCGGTGAAGAAGACGATCCACAGGACACTGTTCCCGATCGTCTGCCAGAAGAGGGCCTGCCCGAACAGGTCGAGGTAGTTCTCCAGGCCGACCCACGCCTCGGAGCGCTTGTCCTGGAGGCTAAGGAGCAGGGTCGTGATGGTCGGGTAGACGAGGAATACGCCCAGAAATACGAAGCCGGGGAGCAGCCATAGCCACGGACGCAGGCCGGGTCGCCGTCGTTCGGGAAGGAGCCCCACAACCCATTCGGTGCCCAGCGCATAGAGAACCGTGATGGCTGGCACGCCGATGACCACCACCACGGCTATCAGCCCAATCCCAAGGTCCACCGGCAGGATTCCTCGGCAGCGTTGGTCAGATCACGGGGCGATGTGGACGGGCCGGCGCCAGGCCCCGGCCCGTCCGGAAAGACGAATCAGCCGCCGTATGCCTCGGCCTGCACGGCATCCAGATCAGCCAGGATCTGGTCCAGATTCCCCGGGTTCTGGACGTAATCGAGCATTGCGCTCCAGAACGCCTGGTTCATCTGGTCCGGCATCTTGTCCGAGGCGTCGAAGCGGACGACATCGGCGGAGATGAGGATCTCAGCAATCCGTCGCGAGGTGTCATCCGGGTAGGCGCTGGTCGGGACCGCCGAGTTGGGTGAGATGGCGCCACCAGCCTCAACCCAGATCTGCTGGGCGTCCGCGGTGACCAGATACTGCATCAGCGATCGCGATTGCGGCGTGTCGGTGAACATGCCGAACAGGTCGCCGGCGGTCGTCAGCCCATCGAACGCATCCGCAGGCATCGGGAAGAAGTCGTAGGTCTCGCCGGCGACGGCAACCTCGGGGAAGTTGTCCTCGAAGAACCCGGAGATGAAGCTCCCCTGGTGATGGAGGGAGCACTCGGCCGGATCGGTGAAGAGACAATCGCCACCGTTGCCGAAGTTCAGGTTCAGGACGTTGTTCGGTCCTCCGGCCACGTATTCTGCGTCGGCGGCCCACTGGCCGAAGGCCTCGAAGGCTGCCCGGATCTCGGGCGATGACCAGGCCTGTTCGCCCTGCCACCACGCGTCGTACACCTCCGGACCGGACTGGCGCAGGACGAAGTCCTCGATCCAGTCGGTTGCTGGCCAGCCGCTGGAGGCTCCGGACTCGAGCCCGATGCCCCACGGCGTATGGCCATCGCCCTTGATCTGCTCAACCAGGCCGTCGAAGCCGGCCCAGTCACTGGGGACCTCATATCCGCCGGCCTTGAACTGCGCCGGGTTGTACCAGATCAGTCCCTTGACGGCGACCTTGATGAAGATCCCCACGAACTGGTCGTCGACCATGCCGTCGGCGATCCAGCCCTCGTTGTACTCAGCCGCCATGGCGTCGAGGTCGAGGATGTCGCTCAAGTCGACCAGGTCGCCGTTACGGGCGAACTCAGCCATCTGACCGGGACCGGGCAGACCCGCCACGTCGGGGGGATTGTTGCCCTCGACCCGAGTGGTCAGAACCGCGTTGAGGTCACGCGTGCCTTCGTACTCGACCTCGACCCCGTTCGCGTCCACCCACGGCTGGATCATGGCCAGGAACGTCTCCTGCTCCGCATCCGTCCAGGTGGCGAGGATGCTGATCGAACCCCCGAGCGGCTCAGCACCTTCCGAAGGGCCGGCCGGTCCGGGCGACTCGCTGGCGCTCGATTGACAGGCTGCGGCGAGCAGTGACAGCACCGCTACCCCGACGAGAAATCTGTGTCTTGGCATGAATCTCCCTCTCTCCGTGTGCGGTGATCGCGTGGCGAGGCTCGGCCCCGTCCTGAAGGCTGCTCCCTCCTGCACTACCTCCTTGCCCCACCTTCCCGCGCCGGCTCACCAATACCGGTCGGGCGCGCGTGGGTCTCGCTTGGGTCGTGCGCCAGGGTGGGAGTCCGAGTCTACCACCGCGCTCGTGCTTAGCGAAGCAGGGCGAGCTCGGTGGTGGGGTCGAACAGGTGGAGCTTGCCGAGTCCCAGCCGGAACTCGACCCGGTCGCCGACCTTCACCTTGTGGTCGGAGCCGACCAGCGCCAGCATCTCGCCACCGGCCGCCTGCGCGTGGAGCAGCTCCTGGTCACCCATGAACTCGACGACGTCGACGCTCGCCGGGATTTTCACGGCCGCTCCGGCGACACCGTCGCCCAGCTCCAGGTGCTCGGGCCGAAAGCCGATGGTCACCTCCGAGCCGGCGGGACGGTCAGCGAGCACCTCGGCCGCCTTGTCGGCCAGCTCCAGCCGGAGCTCGCCGGCTACCAGATCGGAGCCATCGGTCCGGGCCTTCATGAAGTTCATGGCCGGAGACCCGATGAACCCGGCCACGAACAGGTTGGCTGGGTGGTCGTAGAGCTGCTGCGGGGTGCCGACCTGCTGGAGGATGCCGTCGCGCATGACCGCGATCCGGTCACCCATGGTCATGGCCTCGACCTGGTCGTGGGTGACGTAGATGATCGTCGTCTTGAGCCGCTGGTGGAGCCGCAGGATCTCGGCCCGGGTCTGGACCCGGAGCTTGGCGTCCAGGTTGGACAGCGGCTCATCCATCAGGAAGACCTGCGGCTCGCGCACGATCGCCCGGCCCAACGCCACCCGCTGCCGCTGGCCGCCGGACAGTGCCTTCGGCTTGCGGTCCAGCAATCGCTCCATGTCCAGGATGGCGGCCGCCTGCCGGACGCGTCGGTCGATCTCAGGCTTGGGAACCTTGCGCAGCTTCAGGCCAAAGGCGAGGTTGTCGTAGACCGACATGTGTGGGTACAGCGCATAGCTCTGGAAGACCATGGCGATGTCACGGTCCTTGGGCGCGACGTCGTTGACGACTCGCTCGCCGATGAGCAGGCGCCCCTCGCTGATGGTCTCGAGCCCGGCCACGCACCGCAGCGCCGTGGTCTTGCCGCATCCCGACGGCCCGACCAGGACCAGGAACTCCCCGTCGCTGACCTCAAGGTTGAAGTCCTGAACGGCCACCATCTCGCCGGTGAACCGCTTGGTGATGTGGTCGAACGTAACGGTCGCCACTGGAGTTACCTCGCTAGCCCTTGAGCGCGCCGGCCATCAAGCCGCGCAGGAAGTATCGGCCCAGGAAAATGTAAACCACCAGCGTCGGGAGTGCCGCAAGAAGTGCGCCGGCCATCTGGACGTTCCATTCCACGATCTGGGTGCCGGCCATGTTGTTGAGGGCCACGGTCACCGGCCAGGTCTGCGGGCGGGTGAGCACCAGGGCGAACAGGAATTCGTTCCAGACCTGGGTGAACTGCCAGATCAGGACCACCGCGAACCCGGGGACCGACAGGGGCAGGATCAGGTGACGGTAGATGGCGAAGAAGCCCGCTCCGTCAACCCGGGCCGACTCGACGATCTCGGTCGGCAGCGTGGCGTAGTAGTTGCGGAAGATGAGGGTCGTGATCGGGATCCCGTAGATGACGTGTACCAGGATGAGGCCCGGGATGCTCCCCGACAGGCCGATCGTCTGCACGAACAGGACGAGGGGGATGAGAACGCTCTGGTACGGAATGAACATGCCGACCAGGAAGAGGGTGAAGACCAGGTCGGAGCCGGGAAACTTGAACTTGGACAGGATGTAGCCGTTCATGGAGCCGATCACGGCCGAGATGGCGGCCGCCGGGACGGCCAGCAGGACCGAATTCAGCAGGTTCGGCGCCAGCCTCTCGAACGCCGCGACGAAATTGTCGAGGTTGATCCCCGATGGCAGCTCCCACATCCGCGCCAGGCTGACCTCGTCGAACGACTTCAGCCCGGTAATCAACATCACCCAGATGGGCAGCAGGAAGAATGCGGCGCAGGCCAGCAGAAGCCCGAAGCGGAGCCCGCGGCCGATGCTCCGTGTCCAGACCCGGCGACGGGCCCCGGGGGGCGCGGCGATGGTGACCGGGAGGCTGGTCATAGTTCCGCCTCGCGACGGAGGCTCCAGACCAGGTACGGGACCACCAGCACCGCGACCATGATCAGCAGGACGATGGCGATGGCCGCCCCGCGGGCGTAGTTGTTCGCGTCGAAGGTCGTCGTCCACATGTAGATCGAGGGGACGTCGAGCCGGATGTCCTTGCCGCTCATGGCCACGATGAGGTCAAAGACCTTCAGTGACAGGTGGCCCAGGATGATCAGTGCGCTCAGCAGGACCGGCCGCAGGAGCGGCAGGATCACGCCTCGATAGACCTGGAGCTCGCTCGCCCCGTCGACCCGGGCCGCTTCCTTCAGCTCCTCGGGAATGGCTCGCAACCCGGCCAGGAAGAGCGCCATGGTGAACCCGGCCATCTGCCACACGGCGGGCAGGGCGACGAAGGCAATCCCCCACGGCTGGTCGGTGGTGTGCCAGGCCAGCGGGTCGATCCCGAAGGTGCCGAGGAGCAGGTTCAGCCCGCTGAGCCGCTCCCCGGTGGACGGGTTCATCAGCCAGCGCCACGCCACCCCGGTGACCACCAGCGAAATCGCCAGTGGGAATAGGAACAGGCTGCGGAAGAAGCTATCCCCGCGAAACTGGCGATCGAGCAGGATCGCCAGCAGGAGCCCGACCGTCACCGCACCGACCACGAAGAAGCTCGTGAACACCAGCGTGTTGATGAGGTCGATGTGGAAGCGCCGATCGGCGAACAGGTCGACGAAGTTCGCCAGGCCGGCCCACGTGTAGTTGGGGAGCAGTCCCCGCCACTCGCTCAGCGAGACCCGGGCTGTCCAGCCGATGAATCCGTAGACGAAGATCGCGACCGCCAGCATGGACGGCGCGAGCATGCCCACCGCCACCCATCGCCCCTGGAACGCGCGGCGCACCTGCATGGTCGCGGTAAAGAGAGGCGGCCCGGCGTGCGAGGCGCGCGCCGGGCCGCGAGAGTCCTAGGTTACGAGCAGGGGCCTGTCTCGGCGCAGGCCGCCACCAGGGCCTCCTGGAACGCCCCCACGTCCCCGTCGGCCAGGAACAGGCCGAGCGCACTGTCGATCTCCGCCTTCCAGGCGTCGTTAGCTACCACGCCGTGGGTCAGGCTGCCGATCACGGTGTCGCTCGCCCAGTCGTCCATTGCCGATGTGAGGTACGCGTCGTACAGCGACCGATCCCCGTCCGAACGGGCAGGGATGGAGCCCTTGATCGGGTTGAACGCATCCTGGCCGGCCTGCGATCCGGCGACCCGGAGCCAGGCCAGCGCGCCATCCCGGTTCTTGGCATCGACCGGCAGCACAAAGCTGTCGGACAGGAATTGGAAGAGCCCATCGGTGCCGGGGGCGGGGGCCCAACCGAAGTCGGTCTCCGGCTCGAGCCCCTGGGCCTTGAAGAAGCCCTCCGCCCAGTCGCCCATGATGGTGAAGGCGGCCGTGCCATCGACCACGAGCTGCGCGGCCTGATCCCATTCGAGGGTGGACGCGTCAGAGTTGGCGAATTCGAGGACCTGCTGATAGGTCTCCAGTGCAGCGGTCACGTCAGCGCTGCCCCAGTCGCCACTGCCGTCCCACAGCGCGCTGTATGCGTCCGCCCCCAACGCCCCCAGAAGGACCGTCTCCAGCAGATGCATGTGCGTCCACTGGAAGCCGATGGCAAGCGGCGTCACGTCGGCGGCCTGAAGGGTCGCCGCCGTGGCCAGGAACTCGTCCCAGGTAGTGGGCGCCTCGACTCCCCATTCCTCGAGCTTGGACGGGATGTACCACATGACGTTGGCGCGGTGAATGTTGACCGGCACCGAGTAGATGTTGTCTCCATCGGAGATGAGCGGAATCAACGTCTCGGGCATGACGTCCAGCCAGCCCTCTTCCTCGTACAGGAAGTTGAGCGGCTCGATCTGGCCCGCCGCGACGTACGTCCCGATCAGCTCCTGGCCGGCGTGACCCTGCCACGACGAGGGCGGGTCGCTCGCCTGGAGGCGGGTGGCCAGCTGGGCGCGCGCATCGGTCCCGGCTCCGCCGGCGACCGCCGAATTGACGAAGGTGAGGTCCGGGTTTTCCTCGTTGAAGACCTCGACCATGGCGGCCAGACCGTCGGCTTCACCGCCGGCCGTCCACCAACTGAACACTTCGACCTCGCCGGTCGCGGCCTGCTGGCAGGCGCTGAGCACCAGGGCTGAGGTCGCAACGCCAACCAACAAGCGTCGCCACACGGGTGAACCCTCCTGATCCTTGAGTGGGGTTGGGCGACGATTATCGTCTGCCCGGATGCGTCTGGCTACCCCGTCTGACGACTCAGTCGGAGATGGCCCACATGATGAAGCCGGTCACGAAGAAGCCACTGAGGAGCCCCACGAAGGCGGCCGCACCGAACGGCCCCTCCCCCTCCACCGTGGGGAACACGGTGTTGATGACGGCCAGGCCGACGACCATGTAGCCCAGCCACAGGGCGCTCGTGACCACAGCCAGGATCACCTTGCGGGAGCGCGTCCAGAAGGGTCGCCGGGTCATGCGTCGCGCATCCTACTCGTCCTCGCCGGCCCCCGACTGCTCGCGGATGGTGGCCACGATTCCCGCGTCGGCGAGGGT
>JBKJVN010000086.1:0-3001 GCA_046717345.1 Candidatus Limnocylindria bacterium
TCCGCGGCCTGGTCGCGCCCGGCTGCGCGGGGTTCTCACGCCGCCAAACCGATGAGCTGACCGATCTCGCCATCCGGCACGGCGCCGGTGGCCTGATCCACCTGGCGGTCGAGCCCGATGGCACCCTGAAAGGACCGGTCGCCCGCCACCTGCCGCCGGCCACCGCGGAGCGGATGATCGAGGTCAGTGGCGCAGTGCCGGGCGACCTCATCCTGGCGGTCGCCGACGCCGACGGCCGTCGGGGGGCCGAGGCCCTGGGGAGGGTCCGGGTGGACCTGGGGGCTCAGCTCGGCATCGGCCAGCCGGGCGTGCTGTCGTACGTGTGGGTCCACCGCTTCCCCATGTTCAAGTGGGATGCCGATGGCAATCGCTGGGACGCGACCCACAACCCGTTCAGCGCCCCGGTGTGGGATGAGGCCGACGACATGGAGCGCGACCCGGCGGCCATCCACGCGCAGCAGTACGACCTGGCCCTCAACGGCTGGGAGCTGGGTGGCGGCTCGATCCGGATCCACCGCCGCGACCTCCTGGAGCGGGCGTTCGCCCTGATGGGCCACACGATCGAGGGCATGCGCGACCAGTTCGGGGCGCTCCTGGACGCCCTCGAGTTCGGCGCGCCCCCGCACGGCGGGATCGCGATCGGGCTGGACCGATGGACCGCGCTGCTTGCCGACCAGGACAACATCCGCGAAGTCATGGCGTTCCCCAAGACACAGTCGGGGAGCGACCTCATGCTGGGCGCCCCGTCGCCCATCGCGGCCGAGCAACTCGCCGAGTTGGGGCTCCGGCTCGCCGATCAGTCGCCCGAGGGCTCGTAGCCGCCGCCGACGTGGCGCTCCGTCCCGCGCAGGGCCGGGTTGAAGATGCAGACCAGGCGGGCGCCGCCGGCGCTGCGCGCGGTGTGCCGGTCATGCTGGTCGAGGGCATAGACCCCACCCGGCCCTACCGCGAACTCCCGCCCGCTGGCGGCATCGGTGATCTCCATCCCACCCGACACGACGTAGCAGGCCTCGAGGTGGTGCCGGTACTCGAGCTCCAACTCGAAGCCGGCCTGGATCACGACGTCGTTCAGGGAGTAGCCCATCCGGTCCGCCGCGGTCAGAATCCGTCGGCTCGTCCAGTCATCGCCCGACACTTCGTGTTCGGTGCCGGCCACGTCATCGGCTGATCGAATGATCATCGGTCTCTCCTCTGCGGTTGTTCGGCCGGCGCAGGCCGATTGTGGGCCGTCCGGATGGCTGGGGCATAATCGCTCACGACCATGGCCATCTACCTCGACCACGCCGCGACCACCCCCCTGCGGCCCGAGGTCCTCGAAGCCATGCTGCCCTACCTGACCGAGCATTTCGGCAATCCATCCAGCCTCCATGCCGCCGGTCGGCGTGCCCGGCAGGGCCTCGACGAGGCGCGAGAGGCCGTGGCCGGCGTGCTGGGCGCCAAGCCACGGGAGATCGTGTTCACCTCCGGCGCCTCGGAGAACACGAGCCTGGCCATCAACGGGATCACGTGGGCGGCGAGCGCCCGCGGCCGCCATATGGTCACCACCGCGATCGAGCACCGGGCGGTCCTGAACACCTGCGCCGTCCTCGAGCGGCACGGGTTCGAGGTGACGTATCTGTCGGTGGACCGATACGGCCAGGTGGACCCGGACGCGGTGGCAAACGCGATCGGCGCGCACACGACCCTGGTCGCGATCGGGTATGCCAACAACGAGGTCGGGACCGTTCAGCCCATCGCCCAGATCGGCGCCATCTGCCGGGAGCGGAAGGTTGCCTTGTATACCGATGCCACCCAGGCAGCGGCCTCGTTGCCGCTCGACGTGGATAGCCTCCAGGTCGACCTGCTGGGCATCGCGGCGCACAAGATCGAAGGGCCCAAGGGGGTGGGCGCGCTGTTCGTGCGCCAGCGAACGAACCTCATTCCCCAGCAGCAGGGCGGGTCCCAGGAGCGGCAGCGCCGAGCGGGGACTGAGAACGTGGCCGGGGCCGTGGGACTGGGTGAGGCGCTGCGCCTGGCCCGTGGCGACGCTGAGCAACTGGCGGCGGAGAACGAGCGCCAGCGGGGGTTGCGCCAGCGGCTTACGCATCGTCTCGAGGGTATTCCCGACGGCGAGCTCACCGGCCATCCGGAGGCGCGATTGCCGAACAGCGTGAGCTGGGCCTTCCGGGGCGTGGAGGGCGGTGACCTGGTGGCAGCCCTCGACCTGGAGGGCGTGGCCGCGTCCACCGGCAGCGCCTGCACCTCGGGGAGGGCCGAGCCGAGCCACGTCCTGGCGGCCATGGGGGTGTCGTCGGATCTGATTCGCGGTTCGCTGCGCCTGAGCATGGGCCGCACCACCACCGCGGCCGAGGTCGATCGAGCGGCGGACCTGGTGGCCGCGGCTGTCCAGCGGGTTCGCGCCGCGGCCCAGCCCGCTGCGGCCGATGCCGCGCCGGCCCCGGCGAGGGCCTGAGAGAGCACCGATGCCGCGGATCGTGGCCGCCATGAGCGGCGGCGTGGACTCCAGCGTGGCCGCGGCGCTGCTCGCCCGCGATGCTGCGGCGGGGGGCGACGACGTGGTCGGGGTCTGGATGCGCACCCACCCGGACCGGGGCGAGGGGTGGGAGCCGCGGCGCGGGTGCTGCTCAACCGAGGCCGCGGACGACGCGCGCCGCGTCGCTCAGCGGATCGGCATCCCGTTCTTCATCCTCAACGTCGAGCCCGAGTTCGGGGCCCAGGTCATCGACGCCTTCGCCGAGGCGTACCTCGGGGGGACCACGCCCAACCCATGCCAGGCCTGCAACCAGAAGATCAAGTTCGACCTCCTCGCCCGGCGCGCCGTGGGCGCCTACGGGGCGGATGGGGTGGCGACCGGTCATTACGCTCGCGTCACGCACCGCGACGGCCAGTGGCGGCTGCTGCGGGCCGTGGACGCGGCCAAGGACCAGACGTACTTCCTGTGGAACCTCGACCAGCGCCAGCTGGCCGCCACTCGCTTCCCGCTGGGGGAAATGACCAAGCC
>JBKJVN010000087.1:0-2621 GCA_046717345.1 Candidatus Limnocylindria bacterium
GCGATTGCTATACTCGCCGCCGCCCGCGTTCGGGGGCTCGGGAGCGCCACGCCGCATTCGTCTAGAGGCCTAGGACACCGCCCTCTCAAGGCGGAGATCACCGGTTCGAATCCGGTATGCGGTACCAAACTCTCATTCACGCTCAGATTCGGCCCTCTGAGCGTCTCTGTACCCTAGTTCGTAGGCTGTCCCCCGCTCATTGTCCCCGCGTCGCGTGTTCGGGATGACCGGCGGCCTCCGCTCTCGGTAGCATCTCCGCGTGACCGACACCGCCGACGCCGCGAGGACCCCGACACGATGAGCCGATACTGAGGCCGTGCTGACGGCGAGGCGTTCCCGGGACGTAGATTGCCGCGCGGGGCTCTGACATGGCGCAGGCTCGTCTGGGCTTTCGTGCGCGCGGGATCGTCATCGCCGCGTTCGCAGTCGCGATGGCCTACGTGGAGGCCGCGCTCGTCGTGTACCTGCGGCGCGCCCTGTCGATCGATCCGCCGGGGCTGTCCCCGTTGCGTGAGCCAGCCTCACTCGGCGGTTTCGGCACCATCGAGTTCGGTCGCGAAGCCGCGACTTTGGTCATGCTCTGCGCCGTCGGGTGGCTCGGCGGCCGCACAGGCCTCGCACGGCTCGCCTGGGGATTGGTCGCCTTTGGCATCTGGGACGTCTCGTACTACGGCTGGCTGTGGATCTTCTCTGGCTGGCCACCATCACTCGGCGCGTGGGATCTCCTCTTCCTCATCCCGGTCCCATGGGTGGGCCCAGTCTGGGCACCACTCGTGGTGAGTGCCGCGTTGGTTGGGTTTGGATTAGCCGCGGCGCGCCGTCTGGAGGCGGGCCGGCCCATCCCGATCAGCCGGCTTCAGCGCGGAGCCGCACTGGCCGGCGGACTGCTCGTCGTACTCAGTTTCACGGCTAATAGTGGACAGGTCTTCGCGGGAGGACGGCCGACATCATTTCCCTGGCCGCTGTTCGTCGCCGGCATGGCTCTGGCAATCGCGGCTACGGCGAGCGCCTTTCGCGCGACCGATCGAGCAGACGAAGAAGGCAGGCCGATGGCGAGCGGCTGAGCTCATGCGAGGGTTGAGCCTGCTGTCTGCGATCGCGACAGTGGTCACGGAACATGAGCTGATCGACTCTCTCGAGCCCCCGAGGGGCTTCAGGCACATAGAAGGTGTATTCGTGAGTAGCGAGCGAAACGGTGTGGTAAGCGACTTCCTCAAGACCTATGGCCGGACAGAAGAGGATCTACTTGGGGCCGACCGGCTGCATGCACCGGGCCTCTTCGCGGGGGAGACCGAGTTCATCGAGTTCGCCAACCGGGATTATGAGCGGGACAGGCACTGGGCGTTTGAACTCAAGCCCGAGGAGTCTGCGCTGATTGTGGTGGACATGCAGGAGGACTTCGTAAACCCGAATAATCCGATGTGCGTCCCCGAAGCGTACCGCCAGGTCCCTCGCATCAAGACCCTCATCGAAGCCTGTCGTGACATCGGAGTTCCGGTTATCTACTCGGCCCATAACATCGCGGGCGACTGCTGCGCCGACTTCTACGAGTACTGGGACCCGGTCGCGGCCGGGGCCATCAAGGAAGGGAGCGAAGGCGCCGATATCTACCACGAGATCTACCCGAAGCCCGGTGAGCGGGTAATCCGGGTCAAGCACACGTATGACTCGTTCGCGGGGACTGACCTTGACTACGTGCTGAGGGACCAGGACATCAAGACGATCATCATCTGTGGGACGCTCACGAACTTCTGCTGCGAGTCCACAGCCCGCACCGGCTACTTCCTGAACTATCACGTCGTGTTCGGCAGCGATGTCAATGCGACCGACAACGCCATGGCTCACCACGCGACGATCCGGACGATGCGCCGGGGATTCGCAAGGCTGATGGATCATCAGACGATCATCGATGTGCTCCGCAACGGTGATCGCCTCTACAGGCAGGCGAGGGAGGAGCGGTCGAAGTCGCGGCCGAAGCCCGAGCCCATCGGCGGTCGGTGAATGGCGACTGACGGGGCGGTTTGGGCCCTCCGCTGCCGCGCCGGAGGCCCGAACCGCCCCACCTTGGGAAACCGGAGGAGCAGCGTGCCGAAGCCGACACTCGAGTTTTTCGATCCTGAAGCCAGTCCCTGGACGCCGGAGGGTGTCGGGGGCCTGTGCGCGCGCGAGAGTCAGCACCAAGGGCTCCGGCGTGTGCTACATCGCAGGTGGTCAGCTGGGTCGAGGCGAAGTACGGGCGCTGCTCGCTCGGGATCTTCACCGATGTCGAGGGGGCCCGCGCCTTCCTGGCGACCACGGACAAAGGCTCCGCGCTCGCGAGCCTCGCCGCTCGCGGCGCACTCATCGCGGGCCCCGTTCCTGCCGGGGCTGGCCGCGGCGTTGCCAGACCACGACCGCAACGAGGACGACCGCGCCCACGACCCAGGTCCAGCCCACGGCCGCGCCGGTCCGGACCCGTACATCATCGGTTCGCCTCGAGCTCGAGCGCTTCGATCTCGAGCGCTTCGATGACCCGGCGCAAACGCTCCTGTGCCTCGGCGGCGACCGCCTTCACCGTGGGCTCGTCGACGAGGACCATCACGGCCGCTGGGTCCATCGCCTCGATGGTGGTGCCGTCGCCG
>JBKJVN010000088.1:0-19701 GCA_046717345.1 Candidatus Limnocylindria bacterium
TTCGGGCGGAAGGTGAAGTCCGCCAGGCGGATGCCGTTGTAGACGGTTGCCACGTAGTCGAGGGACGGGTCTCGATCCGCATCACTGATCGACACGTAGAAGGCGTGGCGATCGTACTCGCGGTAGATGGGCAGGATGGCTGGTGACGAAAAGCCGTGGATGGTCGTCAGGAGGGGCGTCCGGATCAGTCGAGACCAGGCGAGCGGCAGGAAGTCGAAGTGGTTGTGGAGGAGGTCGAAGCGATCCGCCTGCTCCATGACCCGGGCGATGTGGAGCGCCTCGTACACCTTGGGGGTGACCTGCGCGTCCTCTTCGTAGCCGGCCGGGGCAACCGCCTCGAGATGACCGGCGGTCAGTGAATCGGCGGTGGCGAAGAGGGTGACCTCGTGACCCCGTGCTACCAGCCCTTCGGCGACATTCGAGGCGACCTGCTCCCAGGGCCCGTAGGCACGCGGCGGGGTGCGCCAGGCGATCGGGCTGATCACACCCACCCGCATCGAGGCCTACCGGCTGGTCGCTATCGGGCGGCCAGCCGGGTGACCCGGGTTCGACCCAACCCGGACCCAACACCGCCTGCGCCGCCCGGCCATCAGCTCGGCGGGTTGTGCCGACGCCTCGTTGTGGAGGGCGCGCATCCGTTCGACCGCGACCAGCCAGGCAAGCGTCGATTCGGGGATCTCGTAGAAAGGGCAGGGGACGAGCTGGCCACTCATCGGTCGAGCGAGACCCACACACCGGAAGCGGATGGTTCGATGGCGGCGTTGACCAAGGCGATGCTCCTGGCACCAGCATGGAGCGTGGGATACGGTGCGTCGCCGGGCGACGGTGACTCGCCGGTCGCTACCGCAGCGTAGAACGGGCGGAGAAGGTCGCGAAGGGCCTCTCCCCAACCCTACGCCGTCGGCGTCGACGGCGGTCAGCCCCTCGAAGACCTGGGCGATGGTCGATGCCGAACCGTAGTCGCTCTGGCGTGCCGGGTCCCAGTCGGAAGGTGCGGAGCCGACGATGACGGCGTCGACGCCGTCAGGCCGACTGGCGAGGCCCGTCCCAGCGCCGGTCCCCCACCCGGTCCCGGCGCCGAGGATGCCCGGCGCCGGCTGATTCCAGGTGACCGCCGAGACATCGAGCGCCGCAATGACCGCCTGGGAGGTCGCCATGGCGCTTCATGCCCCAGGGCTTGGCTGCGCGCGGCCGCGGCGAGCAGGGCGCCGGCGACGCGCCGTTCGCCTCGTACGTCTTGCGGATGAGCTGCGCAAGCTCCGCGAACCCATCGTCGCCGAGCACCTGACGCAACTTCGGATAGGACTCCCCGGTCTGCTGGGTCATCGTGTCCTCCGTGAGCGGCCCGCTAGGCGGCCCCTGTCAGCAGGCAACCATACAGTGGCCCCGCTCCGCCGGTCGCCGGGTGCGTGGCGCGGACACGACCAAGCGGCCGCCGGCCTGTATACAGCTTGATGAGGGCGATCACCGTGCGCGTGTCGGCACGATGCTTCCATCGTGTAGGGCAGCACTCATATTGTGGCGTCTGGTTGCGCCTAGTGCGCCTCCTCGCGGCACCCGAGGGCAACCTTTTTGTGGTTGGTGATGATGATCAGACGATCTACGCCTGGCGCCTGGCCGAGGTCAACCTATCGGGTTTCAGGGGGGCCGGGGTCGCCTGCACGCTACCGATCGCCGCGGCTGTCGCCGCACGAGCCGCGTCCTCGTGGACGCAACCCCCATGGCAGGGGGCACCTACTGCCCGAGTTACATTCGCATCACCTGGAGCAACGGTCGGGAGACCGACGTAAACCACCTCTGCTAGGCGGGCCTCGGGAGCCGGGCTGGCTACTAACCCGCCGCTTGCACCTGTTGACACGGCCCCGCACCGCTGACACTCAATCCCGTGATGGGGATTGTGGCGCGTTGAGTGATGGTGTTTTACCCGCTGACGAGTGGTGTTTCTACTCTCGCCCGTCGATGACCACTTCGTACCGCTCGACGCCGGTAACACTCCCGCCTACGGCGCGAGCTGCATCGCCTCGGGCTCGGTCAGCCAACTCCTCACTGGCCCGCATCTCGTCCTCCGTTTCCCAGAAGCTGATGCTGAGCGACTTTCCGGAGCCGCGGTCGACGAGAACCAGGGCGCCATGGTCTTTGATGCCTGCTTCCTTCATCTGCCGCCGAACCGCAGGAAGGACGTTGTCCCGCCAGTTGCTGATCGTTGCATCGATCTGCTCTGGCGATCCGGTGTAGTAGCTCACCCTGGCGTACATCGCTCGCTCCTCGTGCTCAAGTTCCAACCGGTGATTTTCCAAGCAGACGGACGACGCTGCTCAGCCCAGGCCCATTGAACAGCTACCAAGAGCGCAAGGCAAGAACCGCGCAGCCGTTGACGGCCGTGGTCATCTCTCGGCATGACGTGGGTGGAGGCGACCCCGTCCCTACTAACCCGCCGTTTGCACCTCAGCAAGGGACAGCGGATCGCCATCGAAGGGCGCCTGCAGACGCGCCAGTGGGACGACGACGCGGGCGTCCGTCATTTGGTCTGGACGTGGCATTCCGTCCGTCGTCGAGCCGCCGACGCCGCTCAGATGAGGGTGTATAACGGCGAAGGTCGTGAGCGCGAAGCTTCCCCATCCCCTCCCGAGAGAGATTGGAGGATCTAGTCATGGCAAAGGCCGACGTCAGCACTACGATCAAGCGACCCGTCGAGGACGTCTTCGCCGTGCTGAGCAATCCCGAGAACAGCCCGAAGTGGTCATCGGCCGCGCTGGAGTGCAAGATCACGTCGGCGGGGCCCATCGGGGTGGGCTCGACGGCGCGCACCGTCAGCAAGTTTCTCGGACGGCGCCTCGAAAGTGAATCAGAGCTCACCGAGTACGAGCCGAACCGGAAATTCGCGGTGCAGAGCAAGTCGCGGCAGTTCCCGTTCCAAGCTTCGATGACCTTCGAGCCCATCGAAGGCGGCACTCGAGTCAACGTCACCTTCGTGGCGGAGCCAAGGGGCTTCTTCAAGCTGGCTGAACCGCTCGTGGTGAGCGTGGGCAAGCGGCAACTTCAGAGCGATCTCGACAACCTGAAGGACTTGATGGAAGCCAACGCGTTGTAAGCGGGTAATGCGAGGAAGCCCAGGAGGCTGGCGCTACACCCGCCGCTTGCACCTGTCGAAGGCCAACACATGGACGTCGAGGGCCGCCTCCAGACGGTCTTTGGAAGGGCTCGTCAGGACGTACGGGTTCGACGACGCGGCCATCCTTTCCACCATGGAGGCAGGTCTTGAACTCCATCGTCCGGGTCCATATGCCGGCCACATTCTTCGGCGAGTATCAGGCGCTGCGCGACGAGCTCCTGGAGATCCTCACCGACGACGACCTTGGCTTTCGGGTCGGGGGCGGCAGTGCCAGCCTCGGCGCGCTCTGTCGTGAGATCGGCGAGATCGAGCACTCCTATGTCGAGTCGTTCAGAACCTTTCGGCAGGACTTCGGATATCGCAACCCGGATCCGCGGCTCGAGAGCAGCGTCGCTGCACTTTCATCCTGGTACGTGGGGCTTGACCGCGAGCTGACGGCGGCCGTCGCGGCCCTGTCCGAAGATGACATCGCCAACCGCCGGATCGTCCGCAGCGAGTTCGACGTCGGCGATTTCGCCCCACTGCCGAGCATCCAGCTCGACATCTACAGGGAGGCGCTGCTGATCTTCTATGGGAAGGTCAGCGTGTATCTACGAGCGATGGGGAAAGCGCTGCCCGGGCATTGGCAGGAGTGGATCGGCTGACAGAGAGCCCTCGGCTCCGGCTCGAAGTGAACGGCATGGATCTGCGTCGAGTCAAGGGATTTTCGAGGCAGGCCCTCAGTGCCGACCGCCGTGCAGCGGGTCAAGTTCCGAGGCCTATCGACGGATTCGAGTCAAAGGGAGGAGTCGATCGACCCTACGGGTACGGCTCTCAGAAGCAGCGCGCAGGGCAGGGGCTGCGGGCCTCCCCTACTCAAGACCACCGGCATCAGCCAAATCGCGTAAGGGTGCGGATAAGGGTGCTTGCCGACAGCGAAGATGCCCGGAATTGGCTCCCTTTGAGCACGAATCGGCGGGTGTAGATGAGACGATGAATGACGCTCCTGCAGACTGCGCGGCAGATCGAAGCCGCACAGGCCCAGCACCACGACGTGCGGGTCGGCCGCGGCGAGCGCATCCCAGCTTGACTCGCGCGAGCGCTCCCCGGCTTCGCCGATGACTGACACCCCGCCGGCCCGCTCGGCCGATAGGCGGCGCTCTCAAATGGGTCCGGGAGCGGTCGCTGGGCAGGTGCGTCCGTCACCGCGCGGAGGCGGCACCTCGTCTTTCCACGTACTCCTTCAGCCCCTCGGTGGCGCCCCTGGTGTTCCGACTGAACACCGTGGGTCGCAGCAGCGGGGTCAGCAGCGTGCCGAGCGCGCCGCTCGCCTCGAGCGAGAATTCCGCATTCGTACCGTCGCCATCGGCCGTGAGGACGTGGCCGCCGGCCAGGACCACGCCAGGCACTGGCGACGACGTCCACGTGAACGACCGTCCGTCCTCGTAGTCGGTGACCTGCCAGACCGACGCAGGCATTCCTTTCGGCCTGACGCGAACGCGGCTGCCTGCCGCCAGCGGCCCCGCATCGAGCCGCTCCAGGCGTTTGAACTGCGATGCCCAGGCGGGCCATCTTTCAACTTCCATCATGGCCGCCCAGACATCCGCCGGCGGCGCTCCGATATGGATCGTGCGCGCGTACTTCGACATGGGTCACCTCGTCCTCGTAGGTAGCTACCCCCGCCGCACGCGCCGATTACTTGGAATCGACTCTAACGGCCAAGTCTATTGTCGGACGTGTCGGCCGTGGACGCGCACGCAGTGGCGGTTGCTGACGTCGGCGTACCAGGTCGCACCATCGCCATCCAGGCAGATCCCGTCCGGATGATCGCCCGGGGTTGCCGCCCATGTGCGTCGGTTGCTGAGCGTTCCGTCGTCGGCGATGTCGAACGCGGTGAGCAGCTCAGCATACGACTCGGCCACGATGAGGGTGGCGTTGTCAGCGGTGACGGCCATCCCGTTCGGGAAGGCGAGGCCGTCGGCGACGGGAGTCACGCTGCCGTCCGGCTTCACCAGCACGACCATGCCCGGCGCGAAATCCTCCGGAAACGCGCGCGCCGCCAGGCAGAGGGCCTACGAGGTCGGACAGCTGGCGAGCGCCCCGCACTGGATGCGGATCGTCGTCGAGCAGAGCCGCCGGCTGGGAGCACCTGCGGTCGAGCACGGCCAGCGAATCCTCGAGTACCTACGGATCGGCGAGCTGTTCGAGAATCCAGCTTCCGGTCCGCTTCCTGGACCGTCGGAAGTGTTAGCCGGGTGGACGATGTCGAGATGGGTGTGCGATCGGGTGATGTGACCGAGGAATCGGATCGACCGCACCACCACGACATCTTGATACCAGCGACTGACCCTACGCCATATCTTGTACCCCTCGTCACGCATCTGCGAGCCCAGGCCCCGATCGAAGAAAACGCGTAAGGGTGCTGATAAGGGTGCTTGACACCCGCCCACCTAGCCGAAATTGGCCCGATTGAGCACGAATTGGAGGCGTAGATGAGACTTGGTACCGCATACCGGATTCGCCGCGGTGGTCCGGCTGGCTCCGACTAAGCACGAATCTTCCGGTGGAATCCAGCCACCTCCGGGGTGTTCTCACCGGCTACAGGGTACGAACAAGGGTACCGACGGAGGGCTGACGAGTTCTTCCGCGCTGCTCCGTCCGAGCGAGAGCGACCCCAGCCGCTCAATGCTGAACGCGTAGTCGTGGTCGACTTCCGCACCAAGACGGAATACCGCCGCGAGGTCCATGCTGACGAAGCCGTGGGCCCGCAGCAAGCTGTGAGAGGCGCGCGTCGACGATCGGCCAAGGAACCAATCGACCTGGCCGAGAACTCGCCAGCTCGATCGGCGTACTCTCGAACAATGGTCGAACCGTCACTCGTCCTCGAAGTCGAGACGCCGGATGGCGTGTTCCTGCGCCCGATCATGCCGGCCTCTCTCCTACCGCACGACTTGGACCACGGCGGCGCGGCCGAGGACGCTACGCGGAATGCGGCTGCGTTCTGGGGCCTACCCGACTTCGTATTCCGGTCAGCCGTTCGAGCCCGCAGCCGCGGCAACCGTGAACTGGGGGACGCGATCCTCGTCGCCGGAGATCGGGGCGCTTCCGTGCAGGTGAAAGCCCGGCAGGCGCTCTCGGAGAAAGATGCCAGAGAGCGGTCCTGGCTCGATAAGAAGGTCCGCGAGGGCTTGAGCCAGGCGACAGGAACCATTCGCAGCCTGACCTCAGCGCCGACCACGACGCTGGTAAACGAGCGCGGCCGGGAAGTCGCGATCAGTACCGCCGGCAAGACGTGGCTGAAGGTCGTGGTGCTCGACCATCCCGGCATCAGCGAGTACGTCCCGGCAGGCGGCGCGGTCGTGCTCCTCCGTAGGGACTGGGAGTTCCTATTCCAGCAGGTCAAGTCAACCTACGCCGTCCTCGAATACATCCAGCGTGTCAGCTCGATGCCTCCGGTCCTGCTCGGCGAGGAGCCGGTCCGCTACTACCAGCTCGCGGCAGCAGATGCGGCAGCGCCCCAGGGCCAAGGCGATCCTCGCCTAACGGCCCTCGGGTCAAATCCCACGTCTGTGCCTCTTCTACCGCAAAAGCCTGCCGGCCATGGTGAGGATCGGTACCACGTGGTCGTGCGTATCGTGCTGGAAGACATAGCGATCACAGGCTCGGTCGACGAGACGGCCAGGCTTGACGTTCTCGCCGCGATCGACAGCCTCCCGGTCGCGTATAGGGCTGAGCTGGGCGAAGACATCCTCCGTTGGATGGGCGAGGTTGCGGCCGTACCCGACCCGGGGCATACATGGCGGTTCCGGAACATCCCGTGGCCCGGTCGCCCATACCTGTTGTTCGGTGCGGCGACCCGTTTCAGCGAGCCGATCCAGGCGATGTTCGGCGACTATGTTTCCCTGAGGCATCAGCAGCAGATCGAACTGATGCCCGAGCGCGCCGAGATGCTTAGCGTCGGAGTGCTGCTCACGCCGAGGCACGATGGTTACCGGCCCTGGGATACGACTACCGCCGCGACGCGCGGGGACCAGGGTTTCGATCCCAGGTTTCGCGAGGCGCTCGAGCTGCTGTGGGGTCCCCTCGGCACGAGCGCCCAGAAACCCGACTGGGACAGGGTGCTCGAAGCCTTCCAGAGGGCCGGACAACCTGCGTAGCGCTGACAACCACTTCCTTCAGCGTGCGGCCGTTTCGCGTCGCTCCATCGGCGAGGCGCCCCTGCCTGGCGGCCGAAGGCCCGTCCTCGTGACGCAGAGTAGGCGTTGACCGCCCTCCGAATGAGCGATACCGTTAGATCTTCAGCCGGCCGGCTTCGGTTTTCTAGCCTTCGAGGTACCCCATGTTTCGTCGACTGATGCTCGCAGTCGTATCCACCGCCCTTCTCGCCGGCTCGCTCGCAGGTCTCGTCGAAGCCCGACCGCTGTCGACTGACACACCGGAGCACGCGGCCTACCGGGCGCAACCGAACGTCCCGGCGTTCGCAGATGGCACGGTTCTCGTCGGGTTTCATGAAGGCGTTTCCGACGCCGATGTGGTGGCGACATTGCAGCGAGTCGGGGCAGCCCGAGCCAGGGTAATCGGGGCGGTTGGCGCGCCGACGCACGTCGCGCGGGTGCCGCCCGGGCTGGTCCTCGCCACGATCCAAGCGCTGCAGGCACTTCCTCAGGTGAGGTACGCCGAGCCCAACTACATCGTGCAGGCGATCGCCACGCCCACCGACGCGTCGTTCGGCGTCCTTTGGGGCTTGCACAACACCGGCCAGACCGTCGACGGGGTCACGGGCACCGTGGATGCTGATATCGACGCCCCGGAAGCGTGGGATATCACGACTGGCAGCAGCACCATAGTCGTAGGGGTAGTCGACACGGGCGTCGCCTATGGCCATGCCGACCTCGACGCGAATATTTGGAGCAACCCCGGGGGCGTCGGGGGCTGCCCGGCCGGCACGCATGGCCTTGACGCTCGGAACAATGACTGTGACCCCAACGACGACCACAACCACGGGACCCACGTGGCCGGAACAATTGGAGCGGAAGCAAATAACGGTGGCGTGGTAGGCGTCAATTGGAACGTCAGCATCATGGGCCTCAAGTTCCTCAGTTCGAGCGGGTCGGGAACGATCGAAGATGCAATCGAGGCCTATGGCTTCGCCATTCAGGCGAAGCAGGCCGGCGTCAACATCCGGGTGCTCAACAATTCTTGGGGCGGGGGCGGGTTCTCACAGGGCTTCCTAGACAATATCGATCAGGCCGGAGCGAACGGCATCCTCTCCGTCTTCGCGGCCGGCAACGGTAATTTCTTCGGAGTTGGGTACAACGTCGACAGCTCTCCGTTCTACCCATGCAGCTACACCTCATCGAGTCAGCTGTGCGTAGCAGCAACTACCCAGACGGATGCGAAGGCCTCGTTCTCCAACTACGGCTCGACGAGCGTCGACCTGGGCGCGCCCGGCGTGAACATCCTCTCCACCATCCGGAACGGCAGTTACGCCTACTACGACGGTACGTCGATGGCCACCCCGCACGTGAGTGGAGCCGCCGCGCTCGTCTTATCCGCTTGCGCGCTGACGCTCGACCAACTGAAGGCGGCGATCCTGAACAACGTAGACCCGGTCTCCAGCCTGGCCGGAAAGACCGTGACGGGCGGACGCCTTAACGCGCACAAGGCACTTTCATGCGTGCCCCCGACGCCGCCTTCAGCGCCGAGCGCGCTGACCGCGACAGCAGTGTCCAGCAGCCGGATCGACTTGACGTGGGCGGACAACTCCAGTAACGAGACTGGCTTCAAGATCGAGCGCTCGACCGATGGCGTCTCCTTCGCGGAGATCGCGACGGTGGGAGCCAATGTCACCAGCTACTCCAACACCGGCTTAGACCCGTCGGCGACTTATCACTACCGCGTCCGTGCCAATAACGCGGCCGGTGATTCCGGCTACTCGAACACGGCCAGTGCCACGACGCTGGCAGCTCCCCTGCCGCCTACGGCGCCGAGCGGCCTGACCGCGACGGCCGCATCGAGCAGTCAGATCGATTTGGCATGGGCGGACAACTCCAGTAACGAGACTGGCTTCAAGCTCGAGCGCTCGACCGATGGCCTCGTCTTCGCGGAGATCGCGACGGTGGGGGCCAATGTCACCAGCTACTCCAACACCGGCCTAGCCCCGTCGGCGACTTATCACTACCGCGTCCGTGCCAATAACGCGGCCGGTGATTCCGGCTACTCGAACACGGCCAGTGCCACGACGCCACCGACCAGCACAGGCTTGACAAGCCCAGCGGCGAATGCAGCGAACGGCGGCGGCGACAGGAACGGCTATGAGGTGGGGGCGAGCAGTGCCCACGCCAATGATGGTGTCTTTGCCATCGACAACAATAGCGGCACCAACACGTCCGGTTCGTGCTCCAGCTCAGGGAAGGACAAGCACAACTTCTACAATTACGGCTTTACCCTACCGGGTGGCGCGATGTTTCTTGGTATCGAGGTACGGCTCGACGCTAAGGTCGATAGCACCTCCGACTCCCCGAAGATCTGCGCCCAACTTTCTTGGGACGGCGGGGCAACGTGGACATCGGCGAAGTCAACCACGACGCTGACCACCAACGAGGCGACGTACATCCTCGGCGGCTCGAGCGACACATGGGGCCGTACCTGGACTGTCGGGGATTTCTCGAACGCGAACTTCCGGGTCCGCGTGATCAATGTGGCCAGTTCGACATCGCGCGACTTCTCGCTCGATTGGGTGGCGGTGAACGTCAGTTATCAGTAGCCAGCTGAACCGGTTGCTGCGGCGGGCACAGTTGGCAGATGCAGCGGCCAGAGCGGCCGCCGCAGCTCCAAACGACCTCTCTGAAGGCGACCACCTCGACGACTTCCGGGTAACCACTACCGCTTCGCCGTGCGTGGCAAATTGAGCCACTACCGACTTACGCCGCTACCTCCGAACGCCTCGGTCGACCTGATCAACCTCGACCCGCCTTCAATTCGAACGGTCACCCGGAGGGTTGGGGAGAGGCGCTTCGCGACCTGCTCCGTCCGTTCTACGCTCCCGTAGCGACCGGCGAGCCACCGTCACCCGGCGACGCACCGTACCCCACGCTCAAGACTGGTGCCAGGAGCATCGCCTTGGTTGAAGCCGCCAACGAATCATCCGCTTCCGGTGTGTGGGTCTCGCTCGACCGATGAGCGGGGCCAGCTCGTCCCCAGAATGGACCGACTGCTCTCGGATCCAGAAAGGGTACAAACAAGGGTACGGCGGCTTCCGCGGACACGGAAAAGCCCCAATCCACGCTCAGATCGGGGCCGAGGGATGAGTGCTGGTACCGCATACCGGATTCCCGGTGAACTGTCTCATGCGTCTCAGCCGAGTTCATCCAGCACCTCGGTGCAACGCATGACACGCAAGAAACAACGCGGATAAGGGTCCAGATAAGGGTTCAGCCGGCGCGGCCCGAGGCGGGCGCACTGAGGCCGGACAGATCCGGCGCGGCCCTCGCTGTCCATTCTCGGAGGGCGTCCGACGTCGTTCGGGATGGGCGTGGGAGGATCAAACGTTCGATATCCTGATCCAGAGTCAGGCGCCTTACCGTCGCAAGGGCTCTATAACCCGTCATCGCGATGCCTCCACAAAGAAAGGCTATCGCGGCGTGGGCGCCTCCTTGGCGGCCTCCGGCTTCGCGGCTCCGCCAGGCGCGCGCGGCCGCGGGGAGGTCAGGGCGCGGTCAAGTAGGCGGAGGTGCTGCTCCGCCCGGAGCCCCTGGAAGATCGTGCGCGCCTCCTCGGCCGACTCCTGGGCGTCGGCACTCGCCGCGCCCAGCATCGTGACCATGCCGAGGCCGGCCAGCGCGAGCTCGAATCGAGCACCCAGATCGCGCCAACCACGGAGCGCATCGATGAAGCCGGCAAGGGCGTCCGCCTCACGCCCCTCGAGCGCCGCGATTCCGGCCGCCAGCTCAGTCCGGCTGACCGCCTGTACCCTTCCTGGCATCTCGGCCAATGTCTCTTGAATCCTGAGTGCATCTGACAGGTCGCGGAGCCAGCAGGCCAGCCGCGCGGAACGCAGCAGGGCGGTACTGTCGGGGGCATGCGACCGAGCGAACGATGAGGTCGCCAGGCGGCGCGCCTCCTCGAACTCGCCGCGGGCGAGGAGCACATCGCTGCGGATTTCCTCGTGAGCCGCGATCGCCGCTTCCAAATCGGGCGGCGGGGGGAGCGCCTCGAGGTCTGCATCGATCGGCTCACCGAGCAGGCCCCGGATGTGGATGCGCGCTAAGCGGGCTAAGGGGTGAGCATCCGGATCGTTCGCGAGTGCCTCCTCGCTCTGGGTGGCCGCCCATTCCCAGTCGCCGGCGCGGATCGCGGCATCGACAGCGTTGCCGAGCAGCCAGTAGCCGGGCCCTCGCATCCCCAGACGCTGCGAGAGCTCGTACCCCTCGCGCGCGACGCGGTACGACATGACGATATCCTCCGCAGCCGCGGCGTAGCTGAGGTTCACGCGGGCGCGCAGCTCCTGCACGGACATGCCATGAGAGCGGGCCATGCCGACCGCGCCCTCGAGAGTCACGATCGCCTCCTTGATGCGACGGACATCGGCGAGGGCGCCTCCACGGGTGACCAGCAACTCGAGCACGTCGCGGGTCAGCTCCAGGCGCTCGGCGATTGGCAGCGTACCGTCGACCATCTCCAGCGACCGCTGGGATCGCTTGAGAAGCAGGTTCGCGCGCGCCAGCTCCGCCATCAGGCGGACGTACTCGCGCGCATCGGCAAGGTCCGCGAATTCGCGAGCGGCCTCCTCCAGAAGCGCCACCCCATCGGACAGGCGGCCGACCACATCACGGTTGAACGCCACTACGACGATGGCTCGCAGCACGCGCTCGCGGTCCCCTATCGGCCGTAGCAATTCGAGCGCCCGCTCGGCATGTGGGGTGGCGAGGTCGAATCGCCCGCCGTTGGTCAAGGCCTTCGCGGCACCGTCGTGCAGGTCGGCCGCCTCGAGCGGATCGCTCGTCACCTCAAGCGCCTGCTCCAGATAGCCGGCGGCCTGACGCAATGACCCCAGCGCGCTCGCGCGCTCGGCGGCGCCGCGAAGCGCAACGCGCGCCTGTGCGGCCACAGCCTCGCCCTCGGGTCCTTCCGGCTGCGCGCGGTAGGCGGCGAGGTAGTGCTCGGCCAGGACTCCCGCGATCCCCTCGTCCTCGAGCGTCTCGAAGTGGCGGGCGGCTGAGACGTGGAGGCGCCTCCGATCGCGCCGCGCCAGGGTCGCGTAGGCCACCTCGCGGATCACCGCCTGCACGAAGCCGTACTGGCCGCGTTCCGGCGAGCGAGGATCGACGTCGAGCACCAGCAGCTCGCGCCTGACGAGGCTCCGAAGCCGGGTTGCGACCTCCTCGGCCGGGGCGCCGCTCACCGCAGCCAAGGCCTCGGGGCTGAACGTCTTGCCGATGACCGACGCCGCCTGGAGAAGCGCCCGATCCTTGGCGTCCAGCGCGTCGAGGCGCGCGGCGACGAGTGCCTGGAGCGATGGCGGCACGGACAACTGGCTGAGGTCGCCGACCGGTCGATAGGCGCCGTCGTCACGCTCGAGGCGCCCATCGCTGAGTAGCATCCGCACCGTCTCGACGGCATATAGCGGCACCCCTTCGGCCCGCTCCAGGATCACCGAGACCGCCGGCTCCGGCAGGCCGGGCACCAGCCCGGCGAGCAGCTCGCGCATCTCCGCGTCGGACAGGGGCTCCAGGACGAGCGAGGTGAAGTTGCGCCTCCCCGCGCCCCAGTCGGGCCGGCGGTCGAGAAGCTCCGGACGCGCCATGCTGATCACGTAGATCGGTCGCTCGCGCGACCATTCGAGCACATGGTCGATGAAGTCCAGCAGGCCGCCATCGGCCCACTGGAGATCCTCGAAGACGAGCACCACCACCCCGCGCTCCGCGATCCGCTCGAAGAAGGTGCGCCAGGCGGCGAAGAGCGATTCGCGGTCACCGCCATCACCCGAGCTCGCCTCGAGACCCAGCAGCTGGAGCAGCCGCGGCTCGATCCAGCGCCGCTCCGTCTCATCGGTCACCCAGGTGCCGACCGTCTCCACCAGCTTGGCGCGCATGGCGGCCGGCTCCTCGCCCTCGGTGATGCCCGCGCGGGAGCGCACCATCTCGGCCAGCGCCCAGAAGGTGATCCCCTCGCCGTAGGCGGGTGAGCGGCCATTGTGCCAGTAGACGAGCTCGGTGACCCCGTCGAGGTACTTCTGGAACTCCCAGACCAGGCGGCTCTTACCGATGCCGGCCTGCCCCATGATCGAGACCAGCCTCGGCCGACGCTCGGCGCCGGTGGCCAGGTGGAACTCCTTGAGCATGCGCAGCTCGGCCTGGCGGCCGACGAAGGGACCCTCCAGCTGCTCGCTGCGGCCGGCGCCGCCGCGCCGCGCCACTACGCGCAGGGCGCGATACGCCGTGACCGGCGCGACCTTCCCCTTGAGATCCTGCTCGCCGGCCGGCTCGAAGGCGATGGCGCCGCTGGCCGCGCGGAACGTCGTCTCACCCACGAGGACGCTTCCCGGCGGAGCGACCGCCTGGAGCCGCGAGGCAGTGTTCACCAGGTCGCCGGAGACCATTCCCTGGTTCGCGGCGCCCAGGGTCACCGCCGCCTCGCCGGTCAGGACGGCGGCACGTGCCATCAGCTCCGCGCCGAGCTCCTCTCCCATCTGCTGGACCGCCTCGACGAGGTCGAGCGCGGCGCGCACCGACCGCTCCGCGTCGTCCTCGTGCGCCGTCGGCGCTCCCCAGATCGCCATCACCGCATCGCCGACGTACTTCTCGATGCTTCCGCCGTATCGGCCGATGACCTGGCTGGCGGCATCGAAGTACTTCGCCTGGAGCTCGCGCACCGTCTCCGGATCGCGCGACTCGGCGAGCGTCGTGAAGCCGACCAGATCGGCGAAGAGGACCGAGACGAGCCTGCGCTCTGCGGCCGGGGTTTCGCCGATGACCGGGCTGGCCGAATCGGTGCCGGAGGCGCCCGAGGCTTGCGCTGCTGCGGCGCCGAGCGGAGAGCCACACTCGCCGCAGAATTTGTCTTCGGGGGCGTTCGCCCTACCGCACGCCGGGCAGGTGACCGCCAGGCGCACGCCGCATTCACGGCAGAACTTGCGGCCGGCCTCGTTCTGGGTCCCACAGTTGTGGCAGGTCAA
Source organism: Candidatus Limnocylindria bacterium (assembly GCA_046717345.1). GTDB lineage: Bacteria > Chloroflexota > Limnocylindria > QHBO01 > QHBO01 > DASTEQ01. Next base: position 14,268 of record JBKJVN010000088.1, read on the forward strand.
CCCGTCGAGTATCGGATCATCCCCGACCGTGGGTCAACCTGCCCGGGGACACCATCCGCCACCGAAACCGGATTAACTGGACCGCTACTCGCACGTCATCCCGACGATGCAGGAGGCGGTGCGGCGGATGGATCAGGTGCTATCCGGCGCCGGATAGGAAACGAACTAGGGTACAGAGACGCTCAGAGGGCGAATCTAAGCGTGAATGAGAATTTGGTACCGCATACCGGAATCGCGGCAGTGGTCTGGAGGGCTCCGACTGAGCACGGATGGTCCGGTCAGCTCCGGCCGAATCCAGCCAGCTCCGGCCGGCTACAGGGTACGGACAAGGGTACAGAACCAAGGTGCGCACTGATCGCCTTCATTCGTGGGCAGAAGCTTCGCCTACCTCATCGCGCTCGCCTTGTTGACGATCCCCTCATGCTTGGCGTGATCGGTCCTTGAGTGTGGAGGAGGCTGTCGATGTACGGCACGATCGCCAGGATTCGGATCCAAGCGGGACGCGAGGAGGAGGCGCTTGCGCTTCTGCGCGAGTGGGAGCGCGAGCGACGGCCCCGTGCAGAAGGCGCACAGGATGGCTACCTGTTCCCGGCCCGATCGCGAGGCGGGAACGGCCTATCTGGTCGCGATGTTCCACGACGAGGCCTCGTACCGCAAGAACGCCGACGATCCCGAGCAGGACGCGTGGTATCAGCGCTTCCGAGCGCTTCTCGAAGCTGATCCGGAGTGGAACGACGGCATCTTCGAGTCGTCGGCGGGCTGAACGCACCTACCGAACAGGGGAAGAGCACGGACGGGCGGGCAGGCCGCATCTTCAACGTCGTGGCTCCAACGGTCATCGTGCTCGGCTTCGGGCCCGTATTCGGGACTTATCAAGGCGCTCGACGGCGTCTTCGGGAGCGCCTACTGCATTACCTGGCTCGTTGCGTTGACCGCGGATCCCCACGTTCCTGTGGGGTTAGCTCGTCATCGAGACTGGCGTGGTCCGGATGAACGTTGCGCCGGTCAACCCCGACGGCAGCGCCAGCGCCGAGTTCGAGGCGGCGACCGATCGGGGGAAGCTGCTCGCGACGCTGGAGCTGACCGGCCTTCTCGTAATCTTCAGTGCAATCCTGACGCGCTTCGGGCTGTAGCGGCGGCGATAATCGGTCTGTTCGTCGTCACAAGTCGTCTGGACTCGGACGCGGCGGCATTCGGAACGGTCGGCGCCGGGACGTCAGTCGAAAACCCTGACCCTCCGCCCCGGCCAGGGTCGAGGCCCACAGACAATTAGGAACACTAGTGGAGATGACACGATGACCACCATTCCAACGGCATTGGATCTCGCCGCAATCAAGCAGCGCCAGCAGGCGACCTGGGCAAGCGGCGACTACCACATGATCGGAACGCAGATCCTGATCGTCTCGGAGCTGCTCATCGAGGCGCTCGACCTGCACTCCACCGAGCGACTGCTCGACGTGGCGACGGGTAGCGGCAACGCCGCGCTCGCCGCGGCGCGCCGCGGCTGCCAGGTCGTCGGCATGGACTACGTGCCAGCCCTGCTCGAACGTGCGCGGCGACGGGCCGAGGCCGAAGGGCTCGAGGTCGAGTTCGTCGAGGGCGACGCCGAGGCGCTGCCGTTCGAGGACGGCAGCTTCGACGTGGTCAGCTCGGTCTTCGGCGCGATGTTCGCGCCGAACCAGGAGCAGACGGCCGCCGAGCTGATGCGAGTCTGCCGTTCCGGCGGCCGGATCGGCCTCGTGGCGCACACGCCCGAGGGCTTCATCGGCCAGCTCTTCAAGACGAACGTGAAGCATGTGCCGCCGCCGGCCGGCCTGCGCTCGCCGGTGCAGTGGGGCACTGAGGAGCGGCTTCACGAACTGTTCGGCGACTCCGTCACCGAGATCCGCTCCGAGAAACGCCATTACGTCTTCCGCTACCGCTCGCCACAGGCCTACCTCGACTACTGGCGGCGCTACTACGGCCCGACGATGAAGACCTTCGAGGCCGTCGGCGAGGCAGGTCGGGAGGCGCTCGCATCTGATCTTCTCGACCTCGTTGCTCGATTCAACCGTGCCGACGACGGCACGATGGTGGTGCCGAGCGAGTATCTCGAGACTGTCATCGTCAAGGGCTAGGCGGTCGCGCTACGAACGCGCTAGCCACCCATGGTGACGAGCGGCGCCAGACGGCCGATGGCATACCAGACGGGGCCGGGCGAGAGCACCCGGCCTCGCCAGTCAGACCGCGTTGGCGACGTGTGGGGCTAACTGGAAGTGGTACCGCATACCGGATTCCGAGGGAACTGTCTCATGCGAGTCAGCCGAGTTCACCAAGTACCATCCAGAGACGCATGAGACGCATGAAACGGCCCACATGAGGGTCCAGATAAGGGTCCAGCGCTGCGATCGATTCCATCGTGGATCTGCAGACTCGGAGCGCAGCTGCAGGCGACCCTCCGGGCCGCGGCGGGCACGTGGGGTAATCCGTGACCGGCGCTAAGATGTCGGCCGGATGATGGTTGAGTCCCCGCCCCTATCCTGCCCGCGCTGCGAGGCGGCCGTCCCCGCCGACGCGCGCTTCTGCGCGAACTGCGGCCAGGCGCTCATCGAGGCCAGCGAGACGGATCAGGCTCGCCAGGCTCGCCTGTCCGCCGCTGCCCCTTCGCCCCTTATCGAGAAGATGCGCATGGCCAAGCTGACCGGCGAGCGCAAGCCGGTGACCGCGCTGTTCGCCGACGTCGTGGGTTCGACAGCCCTCGCCGAGCGGATGGATCCCGAGGACTGGACGGCGATGATGAACGAAGCCTTCGATCAGATGTCGAAGGCTGTCTTCCGCTACGAGGGCACGATCGCGCAGCTCCAAGGCGACGCGATGGTTGCCTTCTTCGGTGCCCCGGTCGCCCACGAAGACGACCCGGATCGGGCGGTGAAAGCTGCGCTGGAGATGGTCGCCGCGATCGACGAGTTCGCCCGCCAGCTGAAGGCCACGCATGGCATTGACTTCCGCATCCGGGCCGGGATCAACAGCGGCCCCGTCGTGGTTGGCAATGTCGGAACGGACCTTCGCTACGAGTACACCGCCCTCGGTGATGCCATGAACGTCGCCGCGCGCATGCAGGCGGCCGCCAAGCCGGGCTCGGTCCTCATCACCGCCAGCACCCATCGACTCGTGGCGGATGCATTCGAAACCGAGGACATCGGCGAGATCGCCGTGAAGGGCAAGACCGACCTCGTCCATGCCTTCCGGGTGTTGGCACCGAAGGCGGTTCCGGGTCGGAGACGGGGCCTCGAGCGCGCCGGCCTAGAAAGTCCGATGGTCGGCCGTGACAGCCAGTTGGAGACCCTGCAGTCGCTCTATGGCGTCGTTCAGGCCGGTCGCAGCCGGGTCGCCTTCGTGGTTGGTGAGCCCGGCATCGGGAAGAGTCGCCTCCTGGCCGAGTTCCGCCGGTGGGTGACCAATGAGGCACGGGCGGAGGCCGCGCGCGGTGCCTCCTCCACCTGGCTCGAAGGCCGCTGCGTCTCGTACGGCCGGAACCTTCCCTATCACCTCCTTCTCGATCTCGTTCGTTTCACGCTCGAAATCCCGTTTGTCGGCTCGGAAACCGAGGCGAGGGCCACGCTCGATCGCCAGCTCGCGGCCCACCTTGGCGACGACGCCGCCGATACCGCCCCCTACCTCGCCCACCTCCTGACATTGCCGCTCCGCCCGGATGAGGCCGATCGCGCGCTGATCGACCCCGAGGCGATGCAGGGGCGGTACGTCGCCTCCATTCACCGTCTGCTCCGCGCGCTGAGCGCCCGTGGACCGGTCGTGCTGGTGTGCGAGGACCTGCACTGGGCCGACCCGGCGTCCGTCGCGCTGGTGAGCCAGTTGCTGCCACTGGCCGCCCAGCTCCCCGTCCTCTTCATCGCCGCCCTGCGAGCCGATACCGACTCCGCCGGTTGGCAGCTCGTCAGCGCGGCCCGCGAGCTGTTCGGCGACGCCCTCGCCGAGATGCGGCTGGAGCCGCTGTCAGCGGCAGACAGCCGCGATCTCGTCGGGAATCTTCTCGAGATCGAGTCCCTTCCCGGCACCGTCCGCGAGTCGATCCTCGCACGTGCCGAGGGAAACCCGTTCTTCGTCGAGGAGGTCATCCGGATGCTCATCGAGCGGGGCGTCATCGAGCGCCACGAGGATCAGTGGGTCGCGACCGCCGAAGTGGCGTCTGTCGATATTCCTGAGACCTTGCACGGGCTCCTCCTCGCTCGGATCGATCAGCTGCCCGACGCCGCTAAACGGAGCCTGCGGGTCGCTTCGGTCATCGGACGACAGTTCCCGGTCCGGGTCCTCGAGCGGGTCCTGGGCGAGACGAGGGAGTAGAGGCGGCGATGGCGATGGAAGCACAGCTCGACACTCTCGAAGCGAAGGGGCTCATCCGGCTCGCAGCGTCCCGGCCCGAATTGGAGTACCTCTTCCGGCACTGGCTCGTCCAGGACGCCGCCTACGGGTCGCTCCTCAAGCAGGAGCGCCGCGAGCTGCACCGCCTCGTCGGCGAGGCACTCGAGGTTCTCTATCCCGATCGTGGCAGCGAGCTCGCGGGCGTCCTCGCGATCCACTTCTCGGAGGCCGGGGACACCGACAAGGCCATCGGTTACCTTCTGGCGGCGGGGCGGTTCGCGATGGATCGTAATGCCATCGCGGAGGCGTACTCGGCCTTCGATCGAGCGACCACACTCATGCCGCCTGCCACGGACATCGAGGACGAGGCTACCCGGCGTCGACGTGTCGAGATCGAGCTCGGCAGAGGGCGAGCGGGCTGGACGTTCCGCTCGATCGACGACATCATCGGCGACCTCGAAGCCATCGTCCCGACTGCAGAGCGACTCGGCGATCTCGATCTGCTCGCCCCGATCCATCTCGCCCTGGCAATGGCCCGGATGGAGCAAGGCGAGCGAGCGTCGGATCCGGAGGTGAAGCGCTCGCTCGACCGCATCACCGAGATCGGCGACGCACTCCACGATCCCTCGCTGCGGGCATTGCAGCTCGCCGTCATCGGCCTGAACCAGGTCTTCGCCGGTCCCATTCGCGAGGGCGTCACTGCATTGGAAGAGGCCGTCCCACTCATGGAAGAGCGACAGGACTTCATCGGGGCGGCGTTCGCGCGGGGTGCCCTGGCAATGGGTTACGCCCACCTCGGCGAGTTCGACAAGGCCGAGAAAGCGGCCCGATACGCGACCGAGCTTGCCGGCGGCGGCGACGTGATCGCCCAGCTCGACGCGCAGATCGCTGAATCCATGGTCCGCTCCGCGCGCGGACAGCTCGACGAAGCCGTTCCGATCGCCGAGGCGTGCGTCATGCGCGCGGAGGAGACCGGCGCCTCGGCCTGCGTCGTCGCGAGTTCCTGGGTGCTCGGCGACATCTACCAGCGCCAGGGTCGCTTCCAGGAGGCCCGCGAGACGCTCCAGCGCGGCAA
>JBKJVN010000089.1:0-8716 GCA_046717345.1 Candidatus Limnocylindria bacterium
GAGATCCGACATCGGCTACCTATAATCACATCCCCCGCGGGCCGGAGTGGCGGAACAGGCAGACGCGTCGGTCTCAAACACCGATGGGAGCAATCCCGTGTGGGTTCGACCCCCTCCTCCGGCACCACCGCCTTTCGTGCTTAGGTTGGCTCGAAGTCGAACGATGAAGAAGCCCCGGTGCCTCAATTGGCCGGCTCAGCCCGTAGCTTGAGGCCGCGCAGCAGTTGGGCGTTGGCGGCCACGACGATCGTCGATAGGCTCATCATCAGTGCGCCCACGCTCATGGGCAGGGTGATCCCAATCGGAGCCAATATGCCGGCGGCGAGCGGGATGGCGGCGATGTTGTAGCCAGCCGCCCACCACAGGTTCTGGATCATCTTCGCGTAGCTCGCCTTCGACAGCCGGATTGCGCCGATCACGTCGCGCGGGTCGTCGCTGACCAGGACGATGACGGCCGATTCGACCGCCACGTCGGTCCCAGCGCCAATGGCGATGCCGACGTCGGCGCGCGCCAGCGCCGGTACCCCACGTGCCAACAGGACCCCGATCCGCGCCACGAGGGTCGCCGTCTTGCCACTGCCCGCGGGTGCGACGATCTGCGCGGGTCCGTCTGGGAGCGTCGCCGCGGCGCATTGCTCCGGGTCGAGGGAGTTGAGGATCGGATTGAGCCATGCTGGCGCAAGGGTCGTATCAAGCGCCATACGGCGACGATAAGGACCCCCGCTTATCGGTCCGGTAAGGCTGGATTTACCGGCCAGCGTCGGCGACCGGTAGTGGCCGCCGTCTCCTCGCAGTAGTTCGCCGCCTGGCGCCTGGCCGTCGCCACGTCTGCCAGCTCGTCCTCGCGCTGCCCGATCGGCGACCGATTCTAGGCGGGCCGAGGGTGCTCAGCGCCTGGCCGGCTCCTCTGTCGAGGCACTTACCGTGGCCGCCGTGGCAGCCGGCGCGGCGGCCGATATGGCGTCGTCCAGCCTCCCCACCAGGCGTGCCGCGCCGAGGCGGGTGAGGATCTGGCGCGCCTCGTCCGCGAGGGCGGCCGTCTCCGCTTCTTCGGGGCCGAGGGTGAGCAGCAGGTCGAGCTCGGTGAGCGCCAGCATGAAGTCGAGGCCGAACTCGCGCCAAACGCGGATCGCCTCACGGTAGAAGGAGAGCGCGTCGGACCGGCGGCCCTCGAGCGCCGCGATGCCGGCATCGGCCGAGCGCAGCGAGTTGCGTACCGCACGGCCGTGGTATCCGGCGAGTGCCTCGCGGGCACGGCCGGCAGCCTCGACGTCCCCGGCCCAGACCGCGGCGCGCGCCGCGAGGATGGCCCCCTCGCGGACGTGCGTCTGGCTGGCCGCGATCGCCTCCATCGCCAGTCGGTGTGCGTCGGCGAGGCGCCCCTCGACGAGCGCGACGCGGGCCCGGGAGAAGAGGAGCGCGCTGCGGATCTGCGGGTCGGAGTGGGTCTGCAAGGGTCCCCAGATGAGCTCGAGCGCGGCATCGCCCGCTTCGCCGCGGAAGATCCGTACACCGATGGCGGAGCCCTCCACGTCACTCCGCTGCTCGTCGGTCACCGCAGACGCCAGCCACTCCGACTCCGTCGCGATCGCCCAGTCCCAGTTGCCCGCCGCCAGGGCCTCCTCGGAAGCGTTCCAGAGCAGGTACGGGAGGAAGTTGCGCATCCCGAAGCGTTGGACCAGCTCCAGCGCGCGCGCCATCTGGCTAAGCCTCGGGTCCTCGGCCTCGACCAGGGAGCTGAGGTTGATGATCGCCCGGATCTCGACCTCGGGAAGCTCCCGCAGCCGCGCGAGCTCGATCGCCCCTAACAGGGTTGCTCCACCCTCGACGATCCGTGTGTGCGTCAGCGCGGCGCCTCGGTTGACGAGCAGCTCGAGGGTCTCCCGATCGAGGTCGAGCCGCTCGGCTGTCGGCAGCGCCCGATCTGCTGTCGCGACCGCGCGTTCGTGGCGTCCCGTCCTCATGTACGCGCGCGACAGCTCAGCCGCGACGGCGACGTACGCCGGAATCTCGACCAGGTCCTCGAACTCGTTGGCGGCGCCTTCGAGGAGGGCGACCGCCTCCTCGACCGCGTACTCGTAGTTCAGGGCGCGACCCAGTCCGGCGGTGGCACGGAGGATCGCCTCGCGCTCGCCCTGCCCCCGCCGCAGGCGCAGCGCCTCTTCCCCGAGCTGCCTGGCCTTCGTGGCGATGCCAGCGTGGACGGCCTCCCCTGTGGCCGCCTCCAGGATCGCGGCCCGCTCGCTCGGCGCCGGAGTGACGTCGAGGGCCTGCTCCAGGTAGCCCAGCGCCTGGAGGTGCGAACCCAGCGCCGCGGCCCGCTCGGCGGCGCCCCGCAGTGCGACCCGGGCCTGCGCCGCGACCGCCTCAGCCTCAGGCCCGTCGGGCTGGGCACGATAGGCGTCGACATAGTGGGTGGCCAGGATCCCGGCGAGCTCATCGTCCCCGAGCCCCTCGAAGTGCCGCGCCGCCGCGAGATGCAGGCGCCGCCGCTCGCGCCGCGCGAGCGTGGAGTAGGCGACCGCGCGGATGAGGCTCTGGACGAAGCCGTACTGGCCGCGCTCGGGCGAGCGCGGATCGGCATCCACGAGCAGCAGCTCACGCCGCACCAGCGAACGGAGCGGAGCCTCGAGCCCGGTGGGCTCGGCGCCGGCGATCGCAGCGATGGCCTCGAGCGTGAAGGTCTTGCCCAGGACCGATGCTCCCTGCAACAGCTGGCGATCGCCGGCATCCAACGCGTCGAGGCGAGCGGCGATCAGCGCGTGCAGCGACTCCGGGAGCGTCACCTTCTCCAGTTCGCCGACCGGTCGGTAGGCCCCGTTCGCCGGCTCGAGGCGGCCCTCTGCGATGAGCATGCGGACGATCTCGACGGCGTAGAGCGGGATCCCCTCAGCACGCTCCAGGATCGAGCGCGCGACCGGCTCGGAGAGTCCGGTGACGATCCCGCCAAGGAGCTCGCGCATCGGTGCCTCGGGAAGCGGCTCGAGGGCGAGCGACGCCGCGTTGCGCCGCGCCAGGCCCCAGTCGGAGCGACGCTCGGTCAGTTCCGGGCGGGCGAGCGCCAGGACGTAGATCGGATGGCTGCGCGACCAATCGAGGAGGTGCTCGATGAAGTCGAGCAGACCGGGATCCGCCCAGTGGAGGTCCTCGAAGACCATCACCACCGTGGCGCGCTCGCTGATACGCTCGAAGAACGTCCGCCATGCAGCGAAGAGCGTTTCGCGGGCGAGGGCCGCCGCTTCGGCTTCCGCCATCCCGAGCAGCTGCTGGAGCGGAGGCTCGATCCAGCGCCGCTCATCCGCATCGGTCACGAACTCTTCGAGCGTCGCGGTGAGCTTGCCGCGGCTGCTGGCGGCCTCCTCGCCCTCCGCGATGCCGGCCCGGCCGCGCACCATCTCGCCCAACGCCCAGAAGGCGACCCCCGCCCCATAGGCCGGCGAGCGGCCGTGATGCCAGTAGGCCAGCTCGGTCACACCATCGATGTACTTCAGCAGCTCCCAGGCGAGGCGGCTCTTGCCGATGCCGGCCTGGCCCATGACCGAGACGAGGCGCGGCCGGCGCTCGTCGCCGGTGGCATGGAAGAGGTCCCTGATCAGCCGGAACTCGGCATCGCGCCCGACAAACGGCGGCTCGAGCGTGTCCGAGCGTCCGGCTCCTCCACGCTGCGCGACCACGCGGAGGGCGCGGAAGGCGGTGACGGGCGCCGACTTGCCCTTGAGCTTCGCGTCGCCGACGGCCTCGTAGGCGATCGCGCCGGCGGTCGCGCGCTGCGTGGACTCACCGACAAGGACCGATCCTGGCGGCGCCACCGACTGGAGACGTGACGCCGTGTTCACCAGGTCGCCTGCGACCAGGCCCTGGTTCACCGCCCCAAGGGTGACGACCGCCTCACCGGTGAGCACCGCCGCGCGCGCCTGCACGGTCGGACCCAGGCTTCGTACCGCGTCCACCAAGTCCAGGGCGGCCCGCACTGCGCGCTCGGCGTCGTCCTCGTGGGCCGTCGGGGCGCCCCACACCGCCATGACGGCGTCGCCGATGAACTTCTCAACCGTGCCGCCGTAGCGCCGAATGACGTCGGACGCGCGGTCGAAGTAGCGGCTCAGCGTGTCGCGGACTTCTTCGGCATCTCGCTCCTCGGCGAATGGCGTGAACCCAATCAGATCGGCGAACAGGACGCTGACCACCCGCCGCTCGGCCACCGGCGCTGCATTCGACGGAGAGGTTGCGGTCGCGCTTGGCGCGGGACCGCCGCCCGGCAACGGCAGGCTGCAGTCCGCGCAGAACCGCGCCCCAGGCCGGTTGCTCGCACCGCAGTTCGGGCAGCCGGCCGAAAGGCTCGTGCCGCAGGCGTCGCAGAACTTGCGACCCGCCTCGTTTTCGGTTCCACAGTTCGCGCAGGTCACGAACTCGCTCCCAGCGTATGGGCGCTCAGAGTACCGGACGGCGAGCGCACTGCGAATGCCGCCGAATCGAGTGGGTCAGCCGCTCAGGCGCCCGCGTAACTCCCGCTCGTACTCGGGGAAGTAGCGCGCAATGACCGAAATGTCGAACGCGCGCAGGATCGATTCACGCGGTTCGCGTTCGAGCAGGAACACGAATGAGGCCGCAACCGGCCGCTCCACGCTGATTCTGGGTCTGGCGTAGCGCAGGAGGTCGTCGCTGGAAAGGCTGACCACGTGTCGCGTGGCCGCCGGATCGTCACCCACGACCACGCTGCATCGCCATCCGATGTTGTCCGGCTGGCAGGTGATGTTGAGCGCATTCGACACGGCCATGGACCTCGACGCATACGGGAGGCGGAGTGTTGCTGAAGCGGCATCGAGCGTGAGGGCGCGAGCGAAACGTGTCCAGTTATCGTGTCGTGCGAAGGTATCCCAGGCGGGTTCCAGCGCTTCTGTGGGCGGTACTAGCGGCACCAGAGCTGTAGGGAATCTCACCCCCCTTCCCCCAGGCGGCTCCCGACGCCCCCTCGGCTACCGCGGATCCCCGCTGGGCAACGCCGGTGGCGAGACCGCGGAACTATGGGCGCCAGTGGTAAGTCCGTATCAGTTCGGCCTCGGTTAGCGCAAATACAGTCTGGGACGACGTTGCACCCATCGCTTGGAGGCTGGCAAACATGACGTCGGTCGCAGCCTCGTGATCCCTCCCGCGATGGACACGACCCCCGAACCGATCAGCTGCGACCATCATTACTGACGCGGTGTCCTCGTAGACTCGTTGTCGATCGGCCTCCTCGATCGACTGGAGCGCACCCTTGGCGGCCAGGAGGAGAAAGAGCAGGTCGGATTGGGCAAGCCGGGACAGGGCGTCGGCAAAGCCACGAACGAATGCGCGAGCCACGCGACGTCGTGGGCGCCAAAACCCTCGACGGCCTCAGGTGTCGGCGCCGCGATGGCTGCGGGAACGTCAGCCGGCTCCCCGGCCGGAGTACCCGTTGGGGTCTGTGAAGCCTGGGGGGCTGGCGAGGTCGTCACGATCGGAACCTCGGGGCCGCTTGATGGCGGACTGGAACTTGCTAAGAGACCTCGAACGAGCCGATAGCCGCCGTAGATCATGGCGCCGTAGAACACAAGGAATGCTTCGCCACCTTCAACCTGCTGCATGCCAATGAAGGTGAGAGCAGCCCCGCCGCCGAGCCAGAGCAAGCCCCACTTGAAGTGATTCGCAGCTTCACTCGATGGCATCGGCACGAGAGACGATACGGGATCGGCAAGCCCGGCTCCCGACGCCCACCCGGCTAGCCGCGAACCCGCTCCCGACGCCCACCCGGCTACCTACGGCTCATCAGGAAGTAGGTCTCCACCTCCCCTTTGCCCTTGACGTCCACCAGCCCTCGCCGCTCAAGAACGTGGCGGTCCTTCAAGCGTTCAGCAGTCTCAGCGGTGACCTGGACGCATCCAGCCCGCCCAGATGACTCCATACGGCTTGCCGTGTTCACCGTATCGCCCCAGACGTCGTAGATGAACTTCTTGAGGCCGATAACGCCTCCGATACCGGGTCCCACATGCATGCCGACGCGAATCTGCATTTCGGCTCCGGATGCCGTCCGATAGCGCCGCATCTCGTCAATCATGTCGATCGCCATGTCGGCCACCTCGGTGATTCCGCCACCATCCGACGTCAGCCCGCCTACCACCATGTACGCATCGCCGACTGTCTTGATCTTCTCCAGCCGATAGCGGTCTACCAGGCGGTCGAATATCGAGAAGATCTGGTTCAGGACCGCGACCACCTCCCGCGCGGGACGCGTGGCCGAGAATGGAGTGAAGTCGACGACATCGGCGAAGAGGACGGCCATGTCGTCGAACGCATCCGCAATCGGCTCCTCGCCGTGTCGCAGTCGATCGGCGATAGAGGCCGGCAGGATGTTGAGAAGCAGACGTTCGTTTTCCGCATTGGCCTTTTCGACCTGCCGTGCGGCGGTGACATCGGTGCCATACAAGTTGATTGACTCGAATTCAAAGAGCGACACCACGCGCAGCTCGACGACGCGGTCGGCGTGCTGAACTTCGATCACGTTAGGCGCTCGCCCCTCGACGATGTCGCGAACCCGAGTGAATAGCTGGGCCGGAAGCGGTTCGCCCACATCGACGCCGAATGCCCGCCGGACGATCTCGCTCGCTGGGTTGGCGTAAGTAAGAGCGCCCGACTGCGACACGCGCAGGACTGGGTTCGGATTCTCATCGGGAAACTTGTTGATGGCGTGCAGCGCGGTGACGTCCGTCCCATACACATTGGTGAACCCGAATTCAGGGATCGCCACCGGTACCACGCCGTAGGTGTGTCCGTCACCGCTCACTTCAATCGGGACTCCAGGTTCCCCGGCCAGGTGGCGCTCGATCTTTAGCGCCAGATCGTCGGGTACGGGGTCACCAACGGCGAGGTTGAGGGCGCGCATGATTCCTTCGCTCGCCGCGTTGGCGTACAGCACCTTTCCCTCAGGGCTCATCCGAAGCACAGGGTTCGGGTTCCTGTCGGGAAACTTCTCCAATACCTTAGCGCCCGTGATGTCAGTTCCATACACGTTCATGCCGCCACCCGAAGCGAGGGCGGCGCCAAGAATGGCAAACGTGCGCAGGCCGCACCCCAGTTCGAATGAGGCGGGTGGGCTGACCTCGGCGGCTGCCGCCAGCTGCTCTAGGAAGTCTTTCGGCATCTGATCGCCCACTCCCACGCCCAACTGCCGCCTTATGGGCTCGGAGGCCTCGTTGGCGTACTCCAGCGTGCCGTCCAAGGCCACCCGCAGGACGGGGTTCGGGTTTCGCGCGGGAAAGCTGCTCGCGCCTGCGACTGATGCCTCGCCGGTCGAGATCTCGACTTCGTTCACCCCTGGACCCTAGTTTCCGCCCTCGTGCTCGAGCTTGGCCCGCAGCTTGACCAGCTCGGCCGCCTCGCCTTTCCGAATCTCCCCCGCCATGAGGGGTTCAAGCAAGCGGCGCAGGCCCTTGAGCCGCATCTCGCCCTCAGCCGTCACCTCGGTGTGACCGGCATCGACGGCCCGCACCTCCCAGCTGCCGGACCACTCGATCGGGCCGGACACGGTCTTGAAGCCGACCCGGCGGCCGGGCTCCAATTGGGTGATTTCGACGCCGAAAGGGGAGCCGGTTCGGGGGCTTCCGCCGCCACCCCGGCCGCCGCTACACTGCCGCCCCAGGCCCTGCCACCCGTCGGGCCTCTCCACGGAGGACGCGCCCATGCCCCGTCGACTGGTCCTGACCCTTATCACCCTCGGCCTGCTCGCGGCGTGTTCGCCTCAGGGCACGCTCATTGAGCCACAAGCCACTGTCGATGGCCAAGACCTCTCGGCGGGCAGCTACTACGTCGACACCCCATTTCCCGTGCACCTGGCCTTCGACCTACCGGACGTGGTCGCCTGGGCATATACGGAAGCGGGGTCCCAAATAAACCTGAGTCTTCCCGATCAGGGGGAGCTGAGCTTCGAGATCGTCGACAACGTCGTGGCCGATCCCTGTTCAACCGAGCCGCTCGACCCACCCGTCGGCCCGACCGTCGATGATCTGGTCGAGGCCCTGTCGAATCTCGAGGGCTTCGAGGCCAGCGCGGCAACGGACGTGACGATCGACGGATACCCCGGGAAGCAGTTCACCCTGACCGCGCCAGCTGCCTGCCACGATGATATGTACACCTGGCGAACGACCACCCGGCAGAACGGCGTCGGCCCAGGCGAGGTCGCGGAGATCCGGATAGTGGACGTCGACGGCGTCCGCCTGCTGATCGCGATGGCGTATGGACCGCCGCTTTCGGACACGGCGCGCGAGGCGCTCGAGGGCGTCATCGACTCCGTGCAACTGGAGCCGTGACGCGTAGCAGGCCGAGCGACGCTGGCCTTCGCCAACACTCGCCGGCGGTAAGCGGCCCGTAAGCGCACCAGCGACAGGGATCCCTGCCCGATCCAACCGTGAGTCACGGACCGCTCTCGGAGCTTGAACGCGAAGGTCTGTCAAGGGGTCCGGGTGGCGACCGTGAAGGTCGTCAATATCGCAGTGCGCTTACAAGGCGCGGGATTCCATCAGGCCCTTCAGGGTGGCGAGATCGCGGTTCCACTGTCGCTTGCCAAGGTTCATCCATAGCGGCTTGGCCAGCTTGACGAGTCCGCGTGCCTCAAACTCCGCGTCAAACACGACCTTTGTGCCGCCTTCGACCTGCTCGAAAGTCATCAAGAGCCGGCCAGCCGTTGGTCCGGACTCGGTCTTCA
>JBKJVN010000090.1:0-17550 GCA_046717345.1 Candidatus Limnocylindria bacterium
GCGGCAGGCGGTTCAGCATGACGATCCCCAGCGCTCCCATGGCCGCCACGGCGGGCAGGAGCAGCTCGTCGCCGCGGTGCCCCGACCAGGCCAGGACCAGGTGAGCGCCCAGCATGAGGCCGACGAAGACGACGGCCACAGCCAGCGGCCCGGGCTCGGCCAGTCCTGACTGCGCGATGTGCGTGACGACCACGCCCAACGGGACGAGCAGCAGGACCGGGATCAGCAGCCCGAGCTCGATGCGACGCGCGGCCAGGCGGTACACGCTCAGCGCTCGAGGCGGAACCGGACGCGACCCACCACCAGCTCATCCCCATACGACAGGGCCACCGGGCGCTGGATGCGGTGGCCGTTGACCCACGTCCCGTTCGTGCTGCGCCGGTCCTCGACGTACCAGGCCCGACCCCGGAAGGTGAGCGCGGCGTGGGTGCCGCTGGCGAACTCGTCATCAAGGTAGATCGTGCTGTTCAGGTCGCGGCCCAGGGTGGTGATGGGCCCGATCTGCAGGACGCGACCGACCGACGGCTCCTCCCCCGGCGATTCGAGGACCACCAGGCGGCCCATGCCCGTCCGCGTTGCGGCCGCGGTGGCCTCGGCCTGGCGTAGATCGGCCCGCAGGGCGCGCGCGAAGCGGTACAGGATGACGAACAGGAGGGCCAGGAACCCGAGCTGCAGCGCGAGGAGAAGCAGCCGCAGGAGCTCGTTGGTCACGGGGCGAGGAACGTCATCCGCGCAGCCGGAACTCGATGCTGGTGCTGCCGATCCGGATCCGGTCCCCGTCCGCCAGCGCAATCTCCTCGACCGGCCGGCCGTTGACGGCTGAGCCGTTCCTGCTCTGCAGATCGACGAACCCGTACGCGCCGTGCTGGAGCTTCAGCTGACAGTGATGGCGGCTCACCTGCGGGTCGTCCAGGATGACGTCGTTGTCGGCCGCGCGGCCGATCGCGATCAGCGCGCCACCGAGGTCGAATCGGGCCGGCGCCGCGCCATCTGTCTGCACCACCAGGAACGCGCGGGACGCCGAGTCCGGCTCGGGCACCGCGTGGCCGGGTCGGGCCAGCACGCTCGTGTTGGTCGGGTCCGGAGTCGCCGCCGCAGGCGTGTCGGACTCCTCGTCGGCCACCGCGGCCGCCACCCGCACCTCGCCGCGCGGCACCATCGGATCCGGGCGCAGGACCACCCGCGGGCGTGCCACCAGCCGGTACCCGAGGCGTCGGGCGCGGGTCAGGGCGTCGTGGGCGAGGTCATCCTCGAGCGATCCGTGGTAGGCGTCGAACGGCGCGTAATCGGCCGGGTTGAGGTGCAGGGCATATCGGTTCGGGACGATCACGCCGCCCTCGCTGAACCGCTTGTTGGTGTCCATCGCGCGCTCGATCCGCTTGGCGAGCGTCACCGGTTGGGGTGGTGCCGCTCCGAGCCGACCAGCGGGCGCCTCAACGAGCCGCTCGAGGAAATCCTCGAGGCGCCGGAACATGCCCACGGCCAGCGATGCTAGCACGGGGTACCAACGGCGCCGATCGCGGTACTTTGGCCCGATCGGGTCATCGGGCAGGTCGTGGCTATACTGGCGGCCCGGCGAGACGGGCCTACTGATGACGACTGAGATCCTCACCGAATCGTTCTGCGAGCGCTGCGGCACGCGCTATGAATTCGGCACGCCCGAGCCGCTGTCGACCGGGCGGAAAACGCGCGGCCTGGTGAGCGGTCTGCGGGCGTTCATCATGAGCACCGACACCCTGTCGGACTCGATCAACGACGCCATGCGGGCCGAGGAGGAAACGCTCGCCGCGGTCCAGATCGAGGCGTTCCAGCAGGCCTTCAACTTCTGCCTCGACTGCCGGCGCTACACCTGCGTCAATTGCTGGAACGATGACGCAGGGCGCTGCCGCTCCTGCGTGCCGCTGGTCGGCGTCGACGATATCGCGGGATTCGACCAGCGGATTGCGGGCCTGCCGGTCACGGCCGCGCCAGCGGACGGCGCCGCCCTGCTGACGAGTGCGGAGGCGCTCACCTGGCCGGCTGTCGACAGCATCGCGCCCGCGGAGGGGGCCATCGACGGCGAACTGGTCGAGGTGGAACCAGACGAGGTAGAACCGGACGTTGTCGAGGTCGCGGAAGAGGTCGTCCCCGAGCCGGTCATCGCCGAGGAGCCCGAGGTCCCGGCCGAGCCCGAGGTCCCAGCCACGACCCCACCACCCGTCACCACCCCACGGCGCGACCTGCGCGACACGTTCCTGCGCGGGCCAATCACGCCTCCGGTGGCAGCGTCGACGGAAGACGTGCCCGAGAGCCTCGCCGCGCGACGCAGCCAGCTCGACAGCCTGGGGATCGACGACCCGGGCGAGGGGACGGTGTCGGTCGGCCAGCGGACGGCGATGCCCTATCGGTCGAGCGGTGCCGGATCGGCGGCCGGCGGCAGCGCCGCCTTGGCCGCGGTCTGGGATGCATCAACCCGGGCCCTGATGGAAGGCGCCCAGCGCGCATCGCTCCGCCCGTGCGGATCGTGCGGCCTGACCGTCTCCTCCACGGCGCGATTCTGCCGCCGCTGCGGCACCCCCCAGACCCTCAGCGCCTGATCAGTCCTTCGGGGTGCTCGGGGTGCCACCGGTTGAACCGGCCGGCGCCGAGTCTCCGCTCCCGCTCGAGCCTCCCCCCTCGGCCGAGCCTCCTCCCTCGGCTGAACTGGCCGCGGAGTCGCGGCTGGCGGTCTCATGAGCCGAGCGCGAATCGGTGACGTAGAACCCGCTGCCCCGGAAGATGACCCCGGTCGGGTGCAGGACCCGCTGCATCGGCCCTCGGCAGCGCTCACAGACCTCCGGCCCGTCCTCCAGGATGGAGTGGATGATTTCGATCGTGTGGCCGCAGTCGCGGCAGCGATAGTCGTAGGTCGGCACCGAGCACGATGATCGCAGGGGCGGGCGGTGGGAGCAACGCCGCAGGGCGGCGCGGATCAGCTGAGGGTCAGGTTCCGGCTCGGAGCAGGGACGCGACCGACCAGCGACGCCGTTCCGGCTGAACGGCCGGGCCGGCCTCTTCGGTCCCGGCCACGATGCGGGCCAGGCGATGGATGTCGGCCGTGATCTTCTCGCGCGGGAAGCGGAGGACCAGCGGCTTGCCCTCGTTGGCCGCCATTACCGCGGTCGCTCCAGCCGACACGATGGTCGCCATCACCGGACGGCCGAGTGCGCTTTCCATGTCACGAATCTTGACCCCGTGGTTGGCGCGGTTGGCGACCACCTTGATCGCGTCGTCGATCCCCAGCTCGTACGCTAGCTGGATGAACTGGGCGCTGTTGCGGAGGGGCCCGACCTCGGGGGTGACGGTGAGGAGGATCTCGTTGGCGACCGACAGCATGGCCACCGTCCGGTCGTCATAGCCGGGATGGGTGTCCACGATGACCAGGTCGTAGTGCTCCCGGGCCCAGCGTACGGCCGCGATGAGGAGATCAGGGCCGATGCGCTCCGCGTCGGCCGGCTCGAAGCCCCAGGTCATGATGTCAAGCCCGCTGGGCTCGTGATTCACGATCAGGGACCCGAACGCCTCGTCATTCCAGTGCTCGGGAGGGCTGTCGGCCATGTCTGCCAGGCCGCGACGGGCCGGCACGTCGATGACCGCGGTCACGTTGCCCACGCCGGCGTCCGCGTCGAGGAGCAGGACGCGCTGGCGGGTCTGGATACGCAGCGCGACGGCTAGGTTCACCGCCACCGTGGTTTTGCCCACCCCGCCCTTGGGCGCGAAGATCGCGATCACTCGGGCATTGGCCGGGTCGTGCCCGCCGATTTCGGGGGTGTCGCGATCGACGCTGGGGGCCGATGCGGAGCCGGAGCGAATGAGCAGGGCCTGGAGTCGGTAGACCAGGGCGTCGGGCATGATCGGCTTCACGACGAACTCGTCGCCGACCTGCCACAGGTCGTCCAGCTCGCCCGCTTCGTCCCCCAGCAGGATCAAGGCCGGAACCGGATTGGCCTCGTTCAGGCGCCGATGGATGCGCCGCACCGTGCTGGGCGACAGGTCGGCGTCGATGACCGCCATCTCTGGCGTGCGTCCCTCGACAACGGCCGCCTCGAAGTCTTCCTCGCTGCCGATGACCTCGAATCCGGCGCGTGCGAGTGCGCCGGCGATTGCTGCGGCATCGTCGTGCGCGGCGACCAGGACTCGGGGTCGTTCCATTGGTGCCCTTTGGTGCGGTGACTTGGGGCACCAGTGTCCACGCCCGGGTCAGGTGCGGGCAATGGGCCGAATGTACCGATGCCCTAGGGGTTCCCGCCGAGGCGCATCCCGCATTTGGGGCAGTAGAAGGCGCCCGTGCCGCGGGCGTCGAAGCCACAGTGGCCGCAGACTTTGCCCTCGCCGGCATCACGGCTCACCGGGACGTCGGCGGTGCCCACTGCCAGGCCGGAGGCCAGGACCTGCTGCTGCAGGTTGCTCAACAGGCGCTGCGCGTTTCGCTCGGTGTCGCCCCGCTGGCCCTTGCCGCCCCACCCGAGCACGGCCCGCACCACCAGCTCGCCGGTCAGGTCATCGAAATGGCTGGCCAGGCCGCCGGTGATGGCGTCATAGGTTGGGTACCCGGATGTGTCGGTCTCCCCGAGCAGCAGGCCGCAGACGAGGGTGTCGATGGTCATGTCCACCGCTTCGGTCTGCTCGAGCACGAACAGGGCGTGGCGGGTGACGGGGCTGGCCTGGCGGCGGGCCACGATCCACTGCTCGAGGTCCGACAGGCGCTCGATCACCGGTGCGGCAGACGCGAGCTCGAGCGGCAATGGAGACACCACCTCGATGCCATCCAGGGTCAACGGTTCCACGATCCGCGGCAGGGATTGAATGACCTTGGGTCCGGGGGTGAGCCGAATCGTGTCGCCGCTGCGGGCCAGGTAGGCCAGCGCCACCGCGTACTGGCGGCCGCCGACCGCCGCGAAGGCGGGCGTCGGCTGGCTGTCTGGCTCGGGCTCTGACTTGCGGCGGCGCAGAAATCCCACGCGAATCCCCTGCTGCGTCTGGGTCGGGGGCGATTCTACCGCGACCCGGCCGACTCGCCGATCTGACGCAGCCGTTCCTCGATCTCCGCCAGACGCTGCTGCTCCCGCGCGACGACGGCCGCCGGGGCCCGGGCGACGAAGTTCGGATCGCCGAGCAGGGCCTCGAGCCGCGCCTGGCTGCGACGCAGCTCGGCGGCGCGCGAGGCCCTCCGGTTGTCTCCGGTCGTGGCCGCCTCCAGCCAGAGGGCCCCCAGCACGGTAGCCGCCCGGTCGGTGGCCGGGGCAGATGCATCCGGGGCCAGGATCTCGAGCCGAACGCGCGCCAACGGCTCGATGTAGTGGCGACCAGCCTCCGCGGCATCGGCAGCGGCCGCGTCCGGGGGCACGAGGCGCAGCGGAACGACGGCGCCGGCGGGTATGCCGGCCTCGGTCCGCAGGTTGCGGGCAGTTCGAATCACTTCCGCCATGGACGTGAACGCGGCCTCGGCGCCGCGGTCGCGACGAGCGGGGGCCGGCCAGCTGGCGGTGAGCAGCAGCGGACTCGCGGTCGCCGCCGGATGTGCGGCACCCAGCGTGGCCCAGATCTCCTCGCTGACGAACGGCAACACAGGATGCAGCAGCCGCAGGATGTCGGCCAGAACCTCGGCGCTGGTGGTCCACACGCGGACCGCGGTCTCAGCCGACGCGTCTGGATCGCGGAGCTCGATCTTCGCCATCTCGAGATACCAGTCGCAGAAGTCGCTCCACGCGAAGTCGGTCACCGAGGACGCATAGCCGCCCAGGTCGTATCGGTCCAGGCGCCGGGTGGCCTCGGCGGTGGTCGCCGCCAGGCGCGAGCGGATCCAGCGCTCGGCCAGGGACTCGGGCGCGGGGCCGGCGGATCCGTCCGGGGCCGGCGGCGGTTGGCTGCCCAGCACGAAACGCGCCGCATTCCACAGCTTGTTCGTGAAGTTGCGCGCCCCCTCGAGCTTGGCCATCGTCAGCCGTTGGTCGCTGCCGGGCGAGGTGCCGATCGTCAGCGCCATGCGGAGCGCATCGGCTCCGATCTCATCGATCAGCTCGACCGGATCGGTCACGTTGCCCTTGGTCTTGCTCATCTTGACCCCGCCCCGGGCCCGCACCAGGCCATGAAGATAGACGGTGTGGAAGGGCTCGACGTCGGTCAGGAACAGGCCGAGCATCATCATCCGGGCCACCCAGAAGAACAGGATGTCGTATCCGGTCTCCATCACCGAGGTTGGGTAGAAGCGCCGCATGTCCGGCGTGTCGTCCGGCCAGCCCAGGGTCGAGAACGGCCACAACCCGCTGCTGAACCACGTGTCGAAGATGTCGGTTTCCTGGACCAGCTGGCTGGCGGGACGGTGGCAGACGTCGCAGGCTGACGGGCCCTCGGCGTCTTCGCTGACCGTGATGTGGCCGTCGGGACAGAACCAGGCCGGGATGCGATGGCCCCACCACAGCTGGCGGCCCACGGCCCAGTCCCGGATGTTCTCCAACCAGTGGGCGTAGACCTTCTCGAAGCGGGCGGGAATGATCCGCGTCCGCCCTTCGCGGACCGAGGCCAGGGCGCGCGCGGCCAGCGACTGGGTCCGGATGAACCACTGGATCGACAGGCGCGGCTCGACCACCGTCCCGCACCGGTCGCAGTGGCCCACCACCATGGGGTGCGGCTGGTCGCCCTCCAGGTCGCCCATCTCCGTCAGGCGGGCCACGACCCGGCTCCGCGCGTCGAAGCGGTCCAGCCCGGCGAACTCGCCGCCGGCCTCGTTGATCCGCGCCTCCTCGTCGAGGACCGAGATGGCCGGCAGGCCGTGGCGCTTCCCAGTCTGGTAGTCGTCCGGATCGTGAGCAGGTGTGATCTTCACGGCTCCGGTGCCGAGGGTCGGGTCGACGACCGGGTCCGCGATGATCGGCAGCCGGCGGCCCAGGAAGGGCAGGATTGCCTCGCGACCGACCAGGGAGCGGTAGCGGTCGTCGTCGGGGTGAACCGCGACCGCCACGTCGCCGAGCAGCGTCTCGGGGCGGGTCGTGGCCACCGCCACCCACTGATCCGGGTCGGGAGCGCCGTCCGGGCCGACGAGATGGTAGCGAATGGTCCACAGCGTGCCCATCTGGTCGCGGTGGACGTTCTCGAGGTCGCTGATCGTCGTCCGACACCGAGGGCACCAGTTGACGAGCGCCTCGCCACGGTAGACGAGGCCCGCGTCGTGGAGCCGTTTAAATGCAACGCGCACCGCCCGCGCGCTGCCGGGGTCCATCGTGAACTGGTTGCGGGTCCAGTCCGCGCTGGCTCCCAGCCGGCGGAGCTGCAGCGAGATGGCGTCCCGGTTTTCGTCCATGAAGCGCCACATGCGCTCCAGGTACCGCTCGCGACCCAGCGACTCGCGGCTCTCGCCCTTTTCGGCCAGGATCTTGTCGAGCACGAACTGGGCGGCGATCGAGGCGTGGTCGACGCCGGGCAGCCACAGGGTGTCGTCGCCGCGCATCCGGTGGTAGCGGATCATCAGGTCCTCGGCAGTGACGAACAGGGCGTGCCCGGTGTGCAGCGTCCCGGTCACGTTGGGCGGGGGCATGGTGATGACGAAGCGGGTTGCCCCGGGCGGCGGCTCCGGGGCAGGGGTGAACGCACCGCTCTCCAGCCACCGCTGGTAGATGCGGGGTTCGACCTCGCCCGGCGCGTAGCGCGGCGGCAGCTCGGCCCATCCGCTCGCCATCTCACCCTCCATCAAACAACGACCCGCTCGTCGAAGGACGAGCGGGCCCGTGGTACCACCTTCGTGCGGCGACATCGGCTCACCGAGCCGGTGCCACCCTCATACCCGCGCTATCGGGCGGATCCCGATCGGCTCTCGTGCGACCTTCGCCCGCTCCTGCCGCGACAGGCTCTCAGCCGGGACCCGCCGTCTCTGTCGGCCGCTGGAGGGCTACTCCTCACGATCGGCGCCGAGAACCGAGTCTACACCCGGCCCGGCGCTGGTCGGTGAGGCTAGCGGCGCTTGCCGGCGCTCAGATGCAGAACGCCGTCGTCGTCGCGCTGGACCGATGCCCCCGGATGGGCGGCGATGATGAGCGCCGTGAGGTCGACGTCGGCGCGGTGGGTGACGTTGTACATGAACTCGCCGCCCGAGCCCAGGCTGAGGCGAACGTTCGTCACGCCCTCCGCCTTTTCGAGGGCGGTCTTGAACGAGGTCACGGCACCGAAGCTGCCAAGCCCGACCGCGGCCACCAGTGTGCTGGCGTCAGTGGTCACGGGTTCACTAGGCGCAGAGGAAGGAGCGGTGACGGGCTCCTCGGCGGCCGGGGCCATCGCAGTCACCGCCGCCGGACCGTCGGAAGCGACCGCCTCCGATTCAGGCTCGACGCCGTTGGTCGGCCCGCCGTCGCCTTCGGCCAGGTCGGGTTCGGGCTCGCGATCGATGCCCAGGCTCCGCAGCCGCTCTTCATGTCCACCCGTCGCCTCGTCAGCCACCGCGGTTCCGGCGTCGGTTGCCGTCCCGCCGTCCGCCGCCGCTTCGCCATTGCTCTGCGGCAGGCGCGGCATGCGGCGCGCGGCCGAGATGAAGGTGTCGGGATCGCTGATCTCGCCTAGCTGGGAGAAGAACAGGGCCAGCTCGCCCTCGTACTGCTCGACCTGGGCCTCCAGAGCGGCGATGTCGGAGGCAGCCTTTCGATCATGCTCATCCAGCTGCTCGGCCAGTTGCGCACGCCGCTGCTCGATCTTGCGCTGCGTCTCGGCCTCGATCCGCACGATCTCAGCCCGCGACCAGTCGCCGACGCCGGTGGTGTCCTGCTCGGCGCGGGTCCGCAACTCCTCGGCCCGGGATCCGGCCGCGACGCGCATGTCGGCGATCTTGGCCGCCACGGCGGCCCGCGCATCGGCCAGGCTCGTCTCTCGGGCATCGTCGGCCACCCGCCGCATGGCGGCAGTCAGGGAATCGAGGAACTGATCAGAAGGTTCGACCGGACGCGCCGGCTCCCAGCCGCCAGCTGTTCTGAAGACCCCCGATTCGGCGCGTTCCGTCATGTCTGTTTCCGCTCGCTGCTCTTCCTCCACCGGGTCGCCTTCGGGGCTCCACTTCAAGCGAAATCCGAGGCGGCGTTGGGTGGCCGTCATGAAGCGTCTCCATCTGGCGCCCTCAGCCATCCAGCAGGAGCCAGCTGATCAACGCCTGGGAGCATCCTATTACCCCAGCCCGGCGAAACCGGCCCGCCCGGTCGTACCGCCCCAGCCAAACGGTGGTACCACCGCAGAGGTAAAGGTCAGGCGGATTCCTCGTGGGCGGCGTCCTCGCGCGCGGCGTCATCACGGGCGCGACTCCCGCGCCGGCGTGGACCGGACTCATCGGTCTCGGTGACGAGCATCGGCGGCCGGCCGCGCTCGATCGTATCGGCGGTAATGACGACCTTGGTCACATCGGTCCGCTCGGGGATGTCGTACATGACCTCGAGCAGCGCCTCCTCGACGATGGTGCGCAGGGCGCGGGCACCGGTCTTGCGCTCGGTCGCCAAACGGGCGGTGGCCTCCAGCGCGTCGTCGGTGAAGACGAGCTCCACCCGGTCCAGGGACAGGAACTTCGCGAACTGGCGCACCACCGCGTTCTTGGGCTCGGTCAGGACCTTGACCAGGTCGTCACGCGACAGGGCAGCCAAGCTGACGACGACCGGCAAGCGGCCGACGAATTCGGGGATCAGCCCGTATCGCAGCAGGTCGTCCGGCATCAGCTGCTCGAGCAGCATCCGTCGCTGCTCCGGGTCGCGCTGCGCCTCGGAGCCGAAACCGATGCCGCGCCGCCCGACCCGCTCTTCGACGATCCGCTCCAGGCCCTCGAACGCGCCGCCACAGATGAACAGGATGTTGGTGGTGTCGATCTGGATGAAGTCCTGGTGCGGGTGCTTGCGACCGCCCTGCGGCGGCACGTTGGCCACGGTGCCTTCCAGAATCTTCAGCAGGGCCTGCTGAACGCCCTCGCCGGACACGTCGCGGGTGATCGAGGGGTTATCGGTCTTGCGCGCGATCTTGTCGATCTCGTCGACGTACACGATGCCGCGCTGGGCGCGCTGGACGTCGAAGTCCGCCGCCTGGATGAGGCGGAGCAGGATGTTCTCGACGTCCTCGCCGACGTAGCCGGCCTCGGTCAGGCTGGTGGCGTCCGCGATGCAGAACGGGACGTCCAGGACGCGGGCCAGGGTCTGGGCCAGGAGGGTCTTGCCCGACCCGGTCGGGCCGACCAGCAGGACGTTGCTCTTGCCGAGCTCCACATCGTCCACCGCGGAGCCGGCATTGACGCGCTTGTAGTGGTTGTAGACCGCGACCGAGAGGACCTTCTTGGCAGCGTCCTGGCTGATGACGTACTGGTCCAGAGCTTCCTTGATCTTGCGCGGGCTGGGCAGTGGAGGCGGCGGGGTCCGGCTGGAGCGTGGCGCCTCGGCCATCTCTTCGTCGATGATCTCCTGGCACAGGTTGATGCACTCATCGCAGATGTAGACGCCCTGCCCCGCAATGAGCTTGCGGACCTGTTCCTGGCTCTTCCCGCAGAACGAGCAGCGGTAGGGAGCCTTGGTCTTGGTGGTCATCGCCGGGCGAGGATAGCACGGCCTTATCCACGCTCCGGTATCGGCCAGGGGTCCTGGGCCGCAGAACCCGGCGCGACCTATTTCTTGGTCTTGGCGTCCGCGGCGGCGGCTTCCTTGGCGGCGGCTTCCTTGGCGGTTGGCACCGTCCCGCCGGCAGCCTGCTTCATGCTGATCAACGACTCGCCGGTGGGCTCGAAGACCGCGTCGATGACGCCGTAGGCCTTGGCTTCCTCGGCGCTCATGAAGTAGTCGCGATCCGCGTCCTTCTTCACCTTCTCGAATTCCTGGCCCGTGTGCTCGGCCACGATCCGCATCAACCGGTCCGTCAGGTGCAGCACCTCGCGGAACTGGATCTCGATGTCCGGCGTGTTGCCCCGGAAGCCGCCCGACCCCTGGTGGATCATGACCCGCGAGTTCGGCAGCGCGTACCGCTTGCCCTTGGTCCCCGCTGCCAGGAGCACGGCTCCCATGCTCGCCGCCTGACCGATGCAGATGGTGCTGACCGGCGCCTTGAGGTACTGCATGGTGTCGTAGATAGCCAGGCCGCTGGTCACGATCCCGCCGGGGGAGTTGATGTACAGCATGATGTCCTTCGCCTGGTCCTCGCTCTCGAGGAACAGGAGCTGGGCGATGACCAGGTTGGCGACGTGATCCTCGATCGGCTCGCCGAGGAAGATGATCCGCTCCTTGAGCAGCCGGGAGTAGATGTCGAACGCCCGCTCTCCGCGAGCGCTGCTCTCGATCACCATCGGGATGAGCATCGTGTTCACTCCGCGCGTGGTTCGGTTGCCGCTTCTTCGGTGGCGGCGTCTTCGGTGGCCGCTGGCGGCGCGGCCCGGTCGATGAGGCCGTCCACGAGTTTACGGTTCCGCAGCGTCATCCGCAGGTACGACCGACCGCGGCGCGATGCGAGGTACTCGCGGAGGCGCGGCTCGCCGGGGTAGCGAGCCAGCTGGGCCTCGACTTCGGCGTCGACCTCGGCGTCAGTCGCGTCGATGCCCTCCCGCTCCGCAATGGCCGACAGGACGAGCAGGGTCTTCACGCGCCGGCTGGCGGGCTCGCGAAGCTCGGCCATCAGCTCCTCCGGCGTCTGGCGCGCGAGCTCGAGGTACTTGTCGATCCCGATTCGCTGTTCGGCCAGGCGAGCGCGCAGCTCGTCGCGCATGATCTCGACCTCGTTGGCGATCATGACCTCCGGCAGCTCGACGGTGGCGTTGGCGGTGGCAAACTCGATGATCCGGTCGCCGAACTGGTGCCGCGCCTCGGCCTCGGCTCGGCGCCCCAGTGCCTCGCGAATCTCGGCGCGCAGCTGGTCGAGGGTCTGACCGTCGGTGGCCGACGCGGCGAACGCGTCGTCCAGCTCGGGCAGGATCCGCTCCCGGAGGTCGACCAGGGTGACGTTGAAGTGGGCCTCCTTGCCGGTCAGCGCCTCGACCCGGTAATCGGCCGGGAAGGTCAGGTCGAACTCCCGGCTTTCACCGATCCGCAGGCCCAGCAGCTGGTCCTCCCAGCCGGGGATCATCCGCTCCTCGCCCAGGACCAGGGGCAGGCGGTCGGCGGTCCCGCCATCGAATGGCTCCCCATCGATCGTGCCGCGGAACGAGACCGCGACTAGGTCTCCCTTCGCGGCTCCCCGGTCGTCCACGGGTCTCAGCGTGGCCTGTTGGTCGCGGAGCTCCGATAGCACCACCTCGACGTCCTCGTTGCTGACGGGCGGCACCTCGAGCGTG
This sequence comes from Candidatus Limnocylindria bacterium, assembly GCA_046717345.1. Lineage (GTDB taxonomy): Bacteria > Chloroflexota > Limnocylindria > QHBO01 > QHBO01 > DASTEQ01. The sequence goes on from JBKJVN010000090.1 coordinate 12,284, forward strand.
AACGGGTAATCGGTATACGCCCCCACGGTCACGGTTGGACGAACCGCCACCACGGCTGCGAATCGCGCCGTGCCGCCCTCCCGCAGAGACGCGGTGTCGATCTCCACCTCGGGCTGGTCGATGGGGATGAGATCGGTCTGGTCGATGGCGGCGTCGTAGCCCTCGCCGACCAGGTGCTCGACCGCTTCGGCCAGCACCGCGTCTCGGCCGACATAGCGCTCAATCACATTGCGCGGCGCCTTGCCGGGCCGAAACCCGGGGACCCGAGTCCGCTCCGCCAGGTGGCGATACGCCGTTTCGAAATGGCGCGACACTTCTTCGGCCGGCACTTCGATGTCGAGTCGGACCCGCGAGCCCGGCTCGGGGCGTGTGGAAACGGTGATCATGTGAGCAGCGTCACGAGCGGTACGACCTTCTGATGGATGGTGGGCGAGGCGAGATTCGAACTCGCACGTCTTGCGACACCAGCTCCTAAAGCTGGCGCGTCTGCCGTTCCGCCACTCGCCCGAACGAGGGTGCTCGGCGGCCCGCGGAGTCTAGCAAACCAACCGCGGCATTCGACCCGATCGGGTCAGGAAGGCTTCCTGGCGGGCGTTGCCGACTCCTGGGTGGGTTTGGCTGGCTGCAGGGTCGGCTTGGCCGGGCCGGCGGGCGTGCCCCGCTGTCCGGACCACCCGGAGTACCGATCGGCGGGCGGGGTCTCTTCGGATCTCGAGCCGGCAGACCGTGGCCTCGACTTCGGCTCGTCCGCCAGCCGGTTCGCCACCACCCGTCGCACGACGATCCCCGCAGCCGTAACCGCTGCGATCTCGACGAAGGACCAGAAGGCGCGTCCCGGCCCCGGCGGGGCGAGGGTTTCGCTCACCAGCCGCGCGGCGCGCTTCCGGTTCTTCGGGTCCTCGCGCCAGGCGTGGAGGGCCAGCGCCAGCTGCCGTCGGGCCTCATCCTGGTCCTTCCCGCCGGACGCCGACGCGTCCACCAGCGCGCGGAGCGAACCCGGCAGCGAGGCATACGCCCGCTCGGCCTCGGCCGACCCGGCCAGGGCGCGCCGGATCTGGCGAACGGTGCGCCGCGGCCCGCCGAGCAGGATGAACGCCAGGCCCACGGCCACGCCTGCAGTCTGGACCGGGTGCTGGCGCAGCCTGGCCCGCAGGTCGAACCCGCGCCTCACGGCCGACTCCAGCCGGTCGGCGGTGGCGCGCACCCGTGCTCGCTGTGCCGCGAGCTCTACCCGCGTTTCGTCCAATGTTGCGCCCACTCGAGGTCCTCTCTGGCGGCGGCGATAGTCTCCTCCGGCATCAGTCTGGCATGTCGAAGGCGCCGATAGGCAAGCCAGCCACACAGGCCGGCCAGGAGCAGGAGACCCAGCAGCGCGATCAGGGCGGCCGCCCACAGGGGTATCCCGATCACGGCGCTGATGACGGAGACCAGGAGTACGACCAGGACCACGGCCGCCAGGGCGAGCAGGATCAGCGCGATCCCTCCCAGCACCGCGGCCACCTTCAGTTGGTTCAGGCCCTCCCCCACCTCCTGGCGCGCGGCGGCAACGTAGAGCCGGGCCAGCTCCGAGACCTGCTCGATGAGCAAGCTGAGAAGCCCCCGGATCCCGCTTGGTTCAGGCGTCTGGGCAGCCACGGCCCGCCGATTCTATCAACGCCCTTCCATCTCCCCTGCCCGGACCATCGGGCCGGGCTCGGCTATCCTGACCCGCCGTATGACCCGCCGCCGAACGTCGTCACCCCAGCGCCGAACCCGCGCTACCGAGGCTGCCCTCGGGCGCCGCGTGGGGTCGAACGGCGCCAGCCGGCTGAGCGGGACGACCCTGGCCATCGTCGGCATCGGGGCATTGGTGATCGCCGGCCTGTCGGCGATCCTCATCTTTGCGCTCCTGGCGCCGGGTGCTTCGGAGTCGGTAGGCGTGGCGCAGGCGATGGACGGGCAGACGCACATCGACAGCGGCACGGCGGGCGGTCCCTACTCGTCGACCCCCGCCGCATCGGGCCCGCACTGGCCCGAACCCCTGAACTGGGGGGTCTATTCGAGCGCCATCCCCCAGGAACCGGCCATTCACAACCTCGAGCACGGTGGGATCGTGATCTGGTACCAGGCCGCCCAGGTGACACCCGAGCAGATCGATGAGCTCGAGAACTACACCCGCTCGTGGAACACATCCGAGCGCTTCAAGGTCCTCGTCGCCCCGTGGGCGGGGTCCGACTTCGGTCGGCCGATGGCGATGGTGTCCTGGACCTGGCTGCTGTACCTCGACGAGGTGGATACCGATCTGATGGACCGGTTCGTGGACCAGCACTACGCGGATTCGCCCGAGCCGGGCGGCGGTCCGGGGCGACCCGTCCAGTAGTTGCGTGCCGCGCCGCGGGCGGGCATCATCGGCCGGGCGCCTAGCTCAACGGCAGAGCAAGTGACTCTTAATCACTAGGTTCAGGGTTCGAATCCCTGGGCGCTCACCATCCGAATCCATAGCGTCGCGACGGTCTCACCGCGGGCCCGTTCCGGTCGCCGCACAAGCTCGCGAGGCACGCGCCATGGCCCAAATTCCCATCCAGCGGCATCGGCTGGACAACGGCCTGCGCGTGATTCTGTCGCCGGATGGGCGCACCCCGATCGTCGCTGTCAACCTGTGGTACGGCGTGGGCAGCCGGCACGAGGAGCGGGGGCGGACAGGCTTCGCCCACCTGTTCGAGCACATGATGTTCCAGGGCTCGGCCAACGTGGCCAAGGGCGAGCATTTCGCCATGGTCAACGGGGTGGGCGGCACCCTGAATGCCTCGACCTGGACCGATCGGACCAACTACTTCGAGACGCTCCCCAGCCACGAGCTGGAGCTGGCCCTGTGGCTCGAATCGGACCGCATGGCCAGCCTCCTGCCGGCCATGACCCAGGAGAAGCTCGACAACCAGCGCGACGTGGTCAAGAACGAGCGGCGCTCGTCGGTCGACAACCAGCCATACGGCACGGCCGAGGAGCGGATGCAGGCGTTGCTGTGGCCGGAAGGCCATCCGTACCACCACTCGACCATCGGCTCCATGGAAGACCTGTCGGCGGCCTCGCTGGATGACGTGAGCCGGTTCTTCGCCACCTTCTACGCCCCCAACAACGCGGTCCTGACCGTGGCCGGGGATTTCGATCCCGATGCGGCGCTGGCCGCGATCGGGCGCCATTTCGGACCCATTCCGGCCAACCCGGACCTACCGCCCTCGCCGATCATGGACGTTCCGGACAGCCTGGGGGGCGAGGTTCGGGAGGTGGTTCCCGACCAGGTCGAGCTCCCGCGGGTTCACGTCGCGTACCGCATTCCGCCCTTCGGGACGGAGGGCCACCAGGCTTTCGACGTGGTCAGCGACCTGCTGGGCACCGGTCGCGCCTCCCGCCTGTACCGGTCCCTGGTGCGCGAGCGCCAGCTGGCCGCCGACGTGGCCGCCTTCGTGTTCCCGTGGGCCGGCGGCTCGACCGTGCTGGCGGTGTGGGCCACCGCCCGACCTGAGATCGAAGTCGACACCCTCGAGGCGCAGCTCCTGGACGACGTCGCTCGCCTTGCGACGGACGGACCGACAGACGATGAGCTGGCCCGTGTCCGGACCCTCCACGCCGCCGCCGTGGAGCAGGGCCTGGAGCAGGTCGGTGAGCGCGCCGATCGGATCAGCCAATACGCCTGCCTGTTCGATCGGCCCGAGATGGTGAACACCGAGATCGAGCGCTACGACGCGGTAACGGCCGGGCAGGTTCGGCAGGCGATGGCCGATCGTGCTGGGGCGGACAACCGCCTGGTGCTGACCTACATCCCCGCCGAGGACGCCGCGGAGGATGCGGCATGACCCCGCCCAACGCGCTCCGCCCGGCGCCGGGCCCGCCGCGCCCGTATCACTTCCCCGACTTCACCCACCGGTCGTTGGGCCAAGGGCTGACGCTGTGGGTCGTGCCGCTCCCCGACCGTGAGCTGGTGAGCGTCCAGCTCCTGGTGGACGGCGGGGCCGCCGCCGAATCCGAGCCGGAGGGCGGGATCGCGGCCCTGACCGCCGAAACCCTGGTCACCGGCACCCGACGCCTGGACGGCCATGCATTCGCCGAGGCCACCGAACGGCTGGGGATCGAGATCTTCGCCGACTCGTCGTGGGACGTCGCGCGCACCGGATTCAGCGCTCTCGCCGACCGCTATCCGGCCGGTCTCGAGCTGCTGGCCGAGATGGTCCGCGAGCCGCGCTTCGACGATGGCGAGTTCGACCGCCTGCGTGAGGAGAGACTGGCCGACATCCTCCAATCGCGCTCCGAGCCCGGACGTCTGGCGGACGAATGGTTCCTCCGGGCCGTCTACGCCGATGACTCTCCGTACGCGCGCCTGTCGGCGGGCACGCCGGAGACGGTCGAACCCCTGACCGTGGAGCAGGCCCGTGCCCATCACGCGAGGCACTGGCGACCGGACCGTGCCCATCTCGTGGTCGCCGGCCCGGTCCGCGTCGACGACGTCGTACGCGCGGCGGAAGCGACGCTCGGCGACTGGGACGGGACGAGCCCCGGCCACCGCACGATTCCGGTGGCCGACCGGGGAGGCCGGCGGATCGTGGTCGTGGACCGGCCGGGGTCGGTCCAGAGCGAGCTGCGGGTCGGCCATGTCGGCATCGAGCGGAGCCATCCGGATTACTTCCCGGCCCTCGTCATGGCCGCCCTCCTGGGCGGTACGTTCAGCAGCCGCCTGAACCAGCGGCTGCGCGAGGAGCTCGGGTACACCTACGGCGCCCGGGCGGCATTCGACATGCGGCGGGCGGCCGGACCATTCAGCGCGCGCGCCGCGGTACAGACCGAGGTCACCGCGGACGCCGTGCGCGAGACGCTGGCGCTGGTGGAGGGGATGCGGGCGGCCCCGCCCGACGAGGCGGAGCTGCGCGAGGTGATCGACTTCCTGATCGGCGTATTCCCCCTCCGCTTCGAGACGACCGGAGGCGCGGCGGCCGGGATCGAGCCGATTGCGGTGTACGGGCTGGACCACGACTGGTGGGCCACTTACCGCGACCGGATCGAGGCCGTGGGCCCGGTCCAGGTTCACGATGCGGCGGTCGACCTGCTTCGACCGGCCGATGCGCTCATCGTGCTGGCCGGGGATGCGGCGCGCGTGCGACCCGATCTCGAGGCGGCTGACCTGGGACCGATCGAGGTGGTTCGGCCCGCGGACGACTAGCTCGAAGCGCGGCGCTGCGCGCGGACCAGCCGGTCCCGGGCTCGCGAGATCCGTTGCGACGGCTGACCGCGGACGA
>JBKJVN010000091.1:0-5473 GCA_046717345.1 Candidatus Limnocylindria bacterium
GCCCCGAAGATCGACGTCTTCCTCGACGACGCGCTTGGTCGCGAATGGCAGATGTCGACCATCAAGATCGACTACCAGCTGCCACAGCGCTTCGATCTCGAGTATCGGACGGCCGATGGGGGCTTCGAGCGGCCGGTGGTCGTGCACTACGCCATCTACGGCTCGTTCGAGCGCTGGATCGGCGTCATCACCGAGCATTTTGCCGGCGCCTTCCCGGCCTGGTTGGCGCCGGTCCAGGCGGTCGTAATCCCGATCGCGGACCGGCACGTGGCCTACGCCGAGGAGGTGCGGACCGCCCTCGACGCCGCCGGCATCCGGGCGAGGGTGGACGACCGCGCGGAGCGGATGCAGGCCAAGGTCCGCGACGCGCAACAGCAGCAGGTTCCGGTGATGCTGGTGGTGGGGGACCGTGACGCGGAGGCCCGCGCCGTCAGCCCGCGGCTGCGGACCGGGGAGGAGCGTCAGGGCGTGCCGCTCGACGAGTTCGTGGCCGACCTCGCGTCCCGCGTCGCCCGCCGCGAACTCTGGCCGGTCGCCGCCGCGGAGGGATCCGCTACATAGCGATCCGCCTCCGGGTCCCCGTTCTATCGCGCCAAGGCCCGCTTGGCGTCGGCCCCAACACGTAGGAAGGCCGGGCCCCGGCGCGCTCAGTCCCGGCCAAGGGCATCGATTCCAATGGTCGTGCACGACACGATAACCGGACACGATTCGCTCGGGCTCCCACGCTCGGTGCCTCAGCGCTCAGATGTCTCGGCCTTCCAAGCTGAATGTCGCGGGTTCGAGACCCGTCTCCGCTCCAAACGACCTCTCGGAGCGTGAAGGGACACCATGACTCGTGACACAGTCGCGGGGCACCGCATCCCCGGTCGGTCTTTGCGGTCTTGAAATCGTTTACGCAAACGATTACCGTGATCGGAATGGCGACGATCCGGGATGTCGCGCAGCGGGCCGGCGTGTCAACTGCCAGCGTGTCCCGCGTCTTGAACGGCGCCGAACGAGTCAGTCCCGGAGTCGCGACGCGAGTCCACGACGCGGTGGCGGCCCTCGGCTATCAGCCGAGCGATGTCGCAAGGAGCCTCAAGACCGCGGTCACGCACATCGTGGCATGCGTGATTCCCGACATCTCGAACCCGTTCTTCCCGGAGATGGTGCGCGGCGTCGAGGACTTGGCGATGGAGTTCGGCTACGCCACCCTCCTGTGCAACACCGATGACGACCCGGACAAGGAAAACGAGTACCTGCGTGTCCTTGCCCGCCGGCGGATCGACGGGCTGATCCTGATCCCCTCGCACGATGAGACACCGCCGACGCCGCTGCGTTACCTGATCGAGCACCTGACACCGGTCGTCCTGGTCGACCGCGATATGGATGGTTTCACCGGCGATCGGGTCATGGTCGACAACCGGCGGGGCGCGCAGTTGGCGGCCCAGCATGTGCTGGACCTCGGGCACCGACGCATCGGCATCCTCAACCGAGCGCCCGATACCAGTTCCGCCCGCGAGCGGCAGGAAGGCTTCGCGACTGCCCTGGCCGACCGCGACGCGTACGACGAAGCCCTGGTCCGATATGGGGCCTACGCCATCGGCAGCGGGCGGGCGCAGGCCATGGACCTGCTTTCGCGTACACCACGACCAACGGCGATCCTGGCCGGTAATGACCTCATCGGGATCGGGGCACTCCAGGCGGCGGCTCAGCTTGGCCTGACCGTGCCGGATGATGTGTCAATCGTTGGTTTCGACGGCATCGCGCTCTCGGAGTTCGTCGCGCCGCCACTCACCACGGTGGTCCAACCCACGTACCAGTTGGGCAGACTGGCCGCCTCGCTGCTCGTTCGCCGCCGCTCGGGTGAGATCAGCGGGGTGGGGATGCCGTACCTTCTCGAGCCCCACCTGATGGTGCGCGGCTCTACCGGGTCGGTCCGATGACGTTGCCGACGCCGGCGCCGCTGCTGCGGATGGTCGGCATCTCGAAGACCTTCCCCGGCGTCCGGGCACTCCACCGCGTCGGGCTGGAGGTCGCGCGGGGCCAGGTCCGGGTTGTGGTGGGGGAGAACGGCGCCGGCAAGTCCACGCTCCTCAAGATCCTTGCCGGCGCCTACCACGCCGACGAAGGCGAGATGTGGCTGGAAGACAAGCCCTACCAGCCGCATGACCCCCATGATGCGATCGGTGCGGGGATCAGCCTGATCTACCAGGAGGACCAGCTCCTGCCCCACCTCAACGTCATGGAGAACGTCCTGCTGGGCCGCCTCCCGCGGCGGGGCTGGCTGGTCGATTGGAGGGCAGCCCGTCGCCAGGCGACCAGACTGCTAGCGTCGCTTGGCGTAGACCTTGAGCCCGATGCCTCGGTCGCGCGTCTTGGATCGGCGCAGCGGCAGATGGTCGAGATCGCCCGCGCGCTGGCCATCGAGGCTCAAATCATCGTCATGGACGAGCCGACGGCCAGCCTGTCAGATCGCGAAACCTCCAGGCTGTTCCGGCTGATCGGCGAGCTGAAGCAGCGCGGCGTGGGCTTCCTGTATGTCTCTCATCGGATCGAGGAGCTCGAGCAGGTCGGTGACGTGGTCACGGTCCTGCGCGACGGCGAGGCCATTTTTGACGGCCAGCTGCGCGGCCTCCCGCGCGAGGAACTCATCCGGCTCATCGTGGGACGTTCGCTGGAGACCTACTTCCCCGCGCGCGCCCACCGGATCGGCGACGTCGTGCTCCAGGTCGAAGCGCTCCAGGCTGGCCCCCGACTGCGCGACGCGAGCTTCGAGTTGCACGCCGGCGAGGTCCTGGGCGTGGCCGGCCTGGTCGGTTCAGGCCGAACGGAGATGGCGCGCGCGATCTTTGGCGCTGACCGCAGGGACGGCGGCCGGGTCGTGGTCGCCGGCCGCCAGGTTCGGTCCGGTAGCCCTGAGCAGGCAGCGGCGGTCGGTGTCGCACTCGTCCCCGAGGAGCGCAAGGCCCAGGGGCTGGTTCTCCTCCTGTCGGTGGTCGACAACGTCGCCTTGCCGAGCCTCAGGCGACTAAGTCGCTATGGGCGCTTCAACTGGCCGGCAGCGGTCGCTGAGACGCAGCAGCTCGTGGACCGCCTGCGCATCCGCACGCCGAGGCTGACGACGCGCGCCGAGGCGCTGTCCGGCGGCAACCAGCAGAAGATGGTCATCGCGAAGTGGCTTGCCCGAAAGCCGAAAGTGCTGATCTTCGACGAACCGACCAAGGGAATCGACGTCGGCGCCAAGGTCGAGGTGTATCGGTTGATCAATGAGCTCGCCGAGGCGGGGGTGGGAATCGTGCTCATCTCATCCGAACTTCCGGAAGTGCTGGCGATGAGCGACCGGATCATGGTCATGCATGCGGGGCGGGTGGCGGGCTTCATCGACCCCGGTGACGCGACCCAGGAGTCGATCTTCGCCTTGGCCGTTGGACGTGAGGATGGCATTGCCGCCTGAAGGCGCCGACCCGCGGGACGGCTCGGCCGACGATGCGACCGAGCGCCCCGCGCGGCCGCGTATCGTCGAGGTCGGCCGTGGGCTCATCTCGCAGACCGGGCCGCTACTCGGGCTCTTGTTGCTGTGCGCCGTGCTCGCGGTGCTGGAGCCCACGTTCCTCACCTTCAACAACATCAGCAACGTCGGACAGCAGATCGCGGTCATCTCGATCGTTGCCCTCGGTGAGACGTTGGTCATCATCTCAGGCGGGATCGACCTGTCCGTCGGCTCCATGGTGGCGCTCGCCGCGGTCGTGTTCGGGCTGACCTTCTCGGCATTCGGCGTGCCATGGCCGCTGGCGATGATTGCCGCCGTGGCGACCGCCACGGCGGTGGGAGTCCTGAACGGGTTGCTGATCACCTTTGGACGGCTGCCGGCCTTCATCGCCACGCTGGCGACCCTGAGCATGGCACGCGGCATGGCGCTGGTCCTCACCGAGGGACGCCCGATCTCTGGCTTCCCGGACGCGTTCCGCTTTCTCACCAGTGGCCGGCTGCTCGGCGGGATTCCGGTCTCGGTCGGGCTCACCATCCTGGTATTCGTCCTCGGTGCCCTGATGCTGAGGCACACCGTGTTCGGGCGCGCAACCTATGCCATCGGGGGCAACGAGGAGGTGGCCCGCCTTTCCGGCGTCCGGATCGCGAGCCTGAAGGTGCGGATCTACGCGCTCGCCGGCCTGCTGGCTGGAATCGGCGGACTGATCCTGACGTCACGGCTGAACTCAGCTCAGCCGATCGCCGCGCAGGGTCTTGAGCTTGACGTGATCGCGGCGGTCGTCATCGGCGGCGCCAGCCTATCCGGGGGTCAGGGGACCGCGTTCGGGACGCTGCTTGGTGCGCTGATCATCGGCGTCCTGCGCAATGGACTCAACCTGCTCAACATTTCGAGCTTCTGGCAGCAGGTCGCAGTTGGAGCGGTTATTGCCGTCGCGGTGATGACCGACACCCTGCGGCGTCGAGGGAGGTGAGCGCGGCGGCAATTGAAGAAGAGACTCAGTATCGGATGAGAGGCACCGTTGTATCGAACCGGATGTGAAGGAGATTCAGATGTATCGCAGACGAACGTGGAGGATCATCCCTGCCCTGGCGGCCCTCACCCTTGTGGTGGCCGCGTGCCAGGCGAGTGCGTCGCCGAGCGCGTCACAAAGTGAGTCGGAGAGCTCATCGGCAGGCGCGGAAATCACGATTGGGTTCGCGATTTCCAGCTTTGACAACGACTTCTTCGTGACGCTCGCTGCGGCCGCGGAGGATGCCGCCGCGGACGCCGGGGTCACCCTGACGGTTTCGGATGCCGGTGGCGACGCCGCGACCCAGGCCAGCCAGGTCGAGGACTTCATCACGCAGGCGGTTGACGTAATCCTGCTCAACCCGGTCGACTCTGACGCGATCGTCGCGTCGGTCGAGGCGGCCAATGAGGCGGGGATCCCGGTCATCACCGTCGACCGCGGTGCAACCGGCGGCGAGGTGGTCTCCCACATCGCGTCGGACAACGTGGCCGGTGGCCAGCTCGCGGGCGAGTTCCTCTTCGAGCAGATGGGCGGCGAAGGAGGCGTCCTCGAACTCGAAGGTATCCCCGGCACGTCCGCCGCACGTGACCGCGGCCAAGGCTTCCAGCAAGCGCTCGACGCCGCAGCGGGCATCGAGCGGCTGGCCAAGCAGACCGCCAACTTCGCTCGCGACGAGGGCCTCACCGTCGCGCAGAACCTGCTTCAGGCGCACCCGGACGCCGCAGGGCTGTTTGCGCACAACGACGACATGGCCCTCGGCGCGGTGGAGGCGGCGGCGGCGGCCGGTTCCGACCTGATCATCGTCGGCTTCGACGCCGCCCCGGACGCACTGCAGGCGATCAAGGATGGCACCATGGCCGGCACCATCGCCCAGCAGCCCGACGTCATGGGCGCGCTCGCGGTCGCGACGGCAATCAGGGTCGCCAACGGTGAATCGGTCGACGCGTACACGCCGGTCGAGATTGCCCTGGTGACGGCTGACAACGTGGACG
>JBKJVN010000092.1:0-6313 GCA_046717345.1 Candidatus Limnocylindria bacterium
TGCGGCGAGAGGCTCTCGACGGTGAAAGGTCCCGCGACCCGGACGATCTTGGCGTCACTGTACGGGCGGTCGTAGAGGGTCTCCGTCTCGGCGTGGTGGGCGATGGCGGCGTCGATCTCCTCGCGCGACGTCCCCTCTCGAATGTCTGGGTTATGGGCGATCGACTTCAGGGTGACGTGGGGGACCCGCTCGTAGACGAATCCTTTTCGGATGTCGCCTTCGGTTGAGGCGATCGGCGCTCGGCCTGTAAGCTGGGACTCCTTGCGCTGACCTTCGGGGGAGTCGGCGAGCAGGTAGTACGTGTACCGAGCGCTCATGAGCCGTGTACGAGCAAGCGAGAGCGCGACTCGGCTCGTATCGATTGTGATCCACCGGCGGCCCCACTCCTCCGCGGCAAATGCGGTAGTGCCGCTTCCGCAGGTGGGATCGAGAACCAAGTCGCCCGGATCGGTGGTCATGAGAACACACCGTTCTACGACTTTGGCAGTGGTCTGAACGACGAAGATCTTCGGTGCAGCGAATGTGCTTTGCGCCGTGTCGTCCCAGAGGCCGGTTAGTGAAACAACAGGGTGGTCGTCCTCATAACGTTTGTACATCAAAGTGTTCCCGGCGAGCATCAAGCGATTTGCCGCCGCGAGGCGGTGCATCCCTTGCTCGTTTGTCTTCCAGAAGATCCCGCGTGGCTGAAATGTTCGTCCCTCGTACTCGAACGCGAAAGCGGTGGTCGAGCCTCCACTCTGAGAGTGGAGCAGCTGAGCGGCCAAGCGTCGGCCGTGGACTTCTCTCGATCCGGCCAGTTCGTCGGGTGTCATGCGGCGGACCACACCACCCTCGTCGATCCAGTTGTAGACATTTTCCATCGACCTCTCGGAGCGTGGAACGAAGAGCTGGCGATACTTCAGGCGCTCGCGATCTCGCGCGTACCAAAGTAGGTAGTCACCGACAGAGTCGAGACCGGCAGAGCCCTTCGATGCGGTCTTCCGAAACAGGATCTGAGCGGCGAAGTTCTCGCTTCCAAATACTTCGTCGAGCATGGAACGCACTAGGTGCACGTTTTCGTCGCCGATCTGGACAAAGATCGAGCCTGACTCGGTGAGGAGTTCACGGGCTACAGCCAATCGGTCTCGCAAGTAGCTCAAGTACGAGTGGATGCCGAGCTCCCAGGTGTCTCGGAAAGCACGCACCTGCTCGGGCTGGCGCGTTGCGTCTTCGACCTTGCCGTCCTTGACGTCCCGCTTGCGCGTCGAGACCTGCCAGTTGCTGCCGAACTTGATCCCGTAGGGCGGGTCGACGTAGATCATCTGGACCTGGCCGCGCAGGCCCTCCTTCTCGGCCAGGCTGGTCATAACCAGAAGCGAATCCCCGAGGATCATCCGGTTCGTCCACTTCATGGCGTGGCGGTAGAACTCGACGCGCTCCTCGAATGGGATGCCGTTGAAGTCGCTGAACAAGTCGAGCTGCGTCTCACGGCCGGCCGCCGAGACGGCGCGCAGGTCCTCGATGATTGCCCGCGGCTCGATCTGCTCCTGGATGTAGATGGGAACGGCGGGGACCTCCAGGTCCTCCCCGTCCTGATCGTCCTTTACATTACCGACGAGCAGCGGATCAAACGAGGGGTCGCGTGGATAGCGCACGGCGGTGGGCTGCGTCTGCTCGGCGGCGGTCAGCGATTCCAGTTCGGCAGTAGGGATGTTCACGCGGCTGTCCTTCCGGTGACGGACAGCCTCGACCGGCCGCCCGATGGCGGGGGCGGACTTCACCCTACGCGGCACTGGTTACGCCTCCCTTATCCCGACTCAGCGCGGCGATGTGGCCACGGAGGTCGTTCTCGGCATTCCAGGGATCGGTCACCTCGTAGAACGACCAACGGCCGAAGGTTCCAATGTTGTTCACCGCCGGGATCCAGAGGGTCTGGGCCGTGTCGACCTTGACCTGCTTGTCCTTGCGGCGCTCGCCGGTGACTTCGACCACGAGGTTCAGGGGCTCTTGGTCGCCCATGGCGACTTGGATCAGGATGTCGGGCAGGTAGTGAGCGGCGTCGCCCTCGAAGGTGTACGGGATGCGGAGGCCCAGTCGATCGTTCTTCACGTAGCAAACGACCTCGTCCATGGCCTCCAGAACCTGGCCGACTTTCGACTCCCAGTTTGAATCCTGGACCAGGTAGTTGAGGTGGCTCTTCGTGGTGGGCCAGACGGTCTTGGTCGTAGTGAAGTCCACATATTGGGTCGAGCCGATCGGTTCGTACTGTCGGAGCAGGGGGAGTACGCGGGCCTCGCCTGCGGTACCGCGTGCAATGGAGTGGTAGATCTTCTGCGCTGCATCGTGGGCGTTTTCGGTTAGCAGCAACAGCTGCGGAAAGGTGTGGTCCTTCGTGACGACGCACTCTCGAATCCAGTTCTTCGTGATCTGCAGGACCTGGGGGAAGAGCCAAGGCTGAGCGGCGTCATCATCGGATCGCAGGTAGGTGTCAAGGGTGCGTTTGGCGAGGGTGAACTCGACTTGCTGCATGCGAACGGCCTTGAGCTCGTCGAGGGTAGCGACCGTCGCCTCCCCAACGATGGCCTCCACGTCGGTCTTCGTAGGGACATCCTGTGTGGAGAGCACCTTGACCGAGGCCGCATCGAATTCGGGCGTCAATGTGGTCCGCGGCAGCTCGTATCGGTACCCGATCAGTCTCGGGAATGTCTGCTCCAGCTCCGATCGTTCAGCGAGCGCGTGGACACGGAACTGCTGCTTCTGAACGGTCGGCCCCTTGGGGGTTCCGGCAGTCGGCAGAAATTGGAATGGCACGCCAAACACCTCGGCGTATTCCGGTTCGAGCAGGCCGTCCTCACCGGTCTCGTAACTCACGCGCCGCAGCCCGCGACCCACGACCTGCTCACAGAGGAGCTGGGTCTTGAACGCTCGGACGCCGAGGATGTGGGTAACGGTGTTCGCGTCCCATCCCTCGGTCAGCATGGACACGGAGACCACACAGCGGATCTGTTCGCCAAGACGGCCCGGCTTCCCGATGGTGTTCATCGCCTCACGCAGGAGATCCTCGTCAGTGATGTCCTCGGTGCTCCGGCCGGGATTCAGGACCAGGTATTCGCCTTTGAACTCCTCGATCTCTGCGGCGGCCAACCGCTTGAAGGTTGGATCCATCTGGCCCCCGGATTCGAGCTGGGCTGAGTCAATGAGCAGGGTCCGAGGTCGGTCCAACCAGGCATCGCGGTCCATGTTCGAAAACAGGTCGAGGCTGCCGCCGACGAGTGCAACGCCTCCGTCGTCGGCGGTCTTCTCCCAGCCAGCGATCCAGTCGAATACGAGCTTGCTGATGTTCGTGTTCTGACAGACCACGATGAAGACTGGCGGCGTGCCCGCACCGCTGCCGTGCCACACGTCGAACGATTGGCGATAGTGTCCGTACAGGCTGATGAGGGCGCTCTCGAGCTCCTTGGGCAGCTCGCGGCGGTCGCCCAAAGAATCCTCCGTCGCCCGACCCTTCTTCGGCAGATCGTCGCGAACGCGGATCCACAGGTCGCGATATGTCGGCGAGGTGCCCGTCATCGAGTCATCCGCGACCGGCACTCGCGGGATCTTCACGATCCCGGCCTCAATTGCGTCGATCAGGCTGAAGTCGGAGACCACCCAGGGGAAGAGCGTCCCTTCCTTGAACCCCGATCCGGACAGGAAGAACGGCGTGGCAGACAGGTCGTAGACGGATCGGACGCCAAGCTTTTCCTTGACCGCCCGCAAGCCGTTGAGCCAGACACGAGCGGCCTCGGCGTTCGCCTTCGCTTCTGCCTTCTCATCGGTCGTTAGCTTCTCGGCCTTTGTCTTCGGTGTTGCCTCGCTAGCGGTATCGGCATCGGTCTGCGGCGCCGATTGGTAGCAATGATGGGCCTCGTCGTTGAGGACGATGATCCCCTTCTTCGAACCCAGGCTCCGTGCAACGCGGCGGACCATCTCATCGGGGGATTCCTTGAACTGGTCCGGGTCGCCATCACGCCCGGCCAGGACCTTCTTGGTGAGGCTTGCAGCCTCAAAGGTGTCGCGGCGCAGGAAGGCGTGGAAGTTCGTGATGAGGATCTTGGCCTTGCCCAGCTGCTGCAGCTGATCGGGCGTCAGGAGGTCCCGCTCCTGATAGATATTCCCCGGGTAGTTCGGGTAGAGGACGCGGAGTCGGTCACGGATCGTGATCCCTGGCGTCACGACCAGGAAGGCGTCGCCGAAGCGGCGGTCCTGCGAGTTCGCTAGCTTGTTCAGGGTCTGCCACGCGATGAGCATGGCCATGACCGTCGTCTTCCCGGCTCCGGTGGCCATCTTGAACGCGATCCGATAGAGGCCCGGGTTGTACCGATCGTTGTCCTCGCGCAGCTGGTTCTCGATCCAGGGTTGACTGCGGCCGGCCAGTTCGGTCAGGAAGATGGCCGTCTCCATGGCCTCGATCTGGCAGAAGAACAGGCGCCGCTCGCGACCGGAGTCCGTCCATTGGTCGAGGAGCTCTCGCGTGACTGGAGTCACGCCGCGATATCCGCTGGCCCGGAACGCGTCCACGTGCTCGCGGACGCGGTTGATGAAGACGTTGTCTTCCATCCGCTCGGCGGTCCAACCGGCGGACTCGAGCGTCAGCTGCCCGGCGACTCTCTTCTTCGGAGGGGGTACCGGGACGAAGTAAGCGCTGATCCGCCGCCCCTCGACGGGCTCGTCGGTGATGCCTTCGTCCGTGATTCGCCAGTGCCGGGTGGGCACCTCGTACGGCGAGTTAAGAATCGGGTTTTCGATAACCGTGCCGGGCATCCAGTTCTCCCTCTCCTAGCCCGTGCCTAGGTTACCCGCCATCATGATAACGCCGGTGTCAGTGAACTCCGATTTGCCGACCTGTCTACCCGCTGACCTCGGCGAGCCAACCTGGCTGCATCCGAGGATCAATCCACTCCGAAATCTCCTCGGTAAGGCTGCGGAGGTCCTGAGCGCGCGCGGTCGGAGCACTCGCGCCTGGCTGAAACACCGCGGAACGAATCGTCAGCCACGGGCTGTCTGCGGCAAGCGGAGCATTCATGAACACGGACAAGCGAGTAAACAGCTCCGCAATCTCCTCGTCGGAATATCCCTTCTTGTCAAGGTCGTAGAAGACACCCCCGAGAACCCTGAGCATGGTCGATGAGCCAAGCAGGCTCCTCTGGCGAAGATCCGGAGTTGACAACGTCCCGTCGGCAACCGCTGCGAGGTCGGGGAACGCCTCAAGGAGCATGTCGAAGAATTCGTTTGCTCGTTGCACGAGGGTTCCCTCATCGAGCTCGGACTCCTGTCGTTTGCTTACTCGGCTCCAGATGCCCAAGTTGACCGTCCGAACAAGGTCGACCACGTGTCTGGCCCCAAGAAGATTGGGATTCTGGCCGGCAATCCGATCCTGTTCGATATCGACGTGATCCTTCAGGAGCGCGTGCTTCAACGTTGCATCGAGCGCGCGGTTCATGATCTTGCGGCTGTCGAAACGGACCTTAACGGCGCCGGTGATCCCGAGGGCGTTGTCCGCCACGTCGTAGAACATCTGCTCGAAGGCTTGCGGATCGGTCTCAACATGCACTTGGACGGCAAGAAACTCCGAAGCAAGGCGCTTCCGCTGTGCTTCGAGCTTGTTAATAATCCTTGAGAAGTGGGCGACTTGGTCCTTGTCGTCCTCCCGACGAGCACTCGCTACACGGTCCCTCGCCTCGTCGAGCTCCCGAGCGATGTCCTCGATCGCATAGTGGAGTCCCAGGATGCGATGTTGGCCGTCGATGATCCTGATGTCATGGCGGGCCGCCCGTGGCACTCCAAGAACGCCGAAGCTCGCACCGGCGACCTCAGCGGTCTGTTCGAACTTGAAGATGTTGTCGGCGCGCATCAAGAGAGCAGGGGACACCCAGTCCTCGTGCTCTCGAACGTAGTTGCCAAAGTCGCGCGCGTGGCTGGCCTTCACCTTCCTGTTGCCCACGGTCGGGTGGTCGGGATCGGGAACCGGGAAGATCATGGGAATTGCCACCAGCGGCAGTTCGAAATCAAAAACCACCCGTGCACCCTGCGTGTACCGGGTGGCCAGGTACCGATCCTCAGCCGCATAGCCTGTGATCTGGGAAGCGTCGATTGTCTGGTCCATTCTGAATCCTATCGTAGCTCTTAACGTAGGGGCGAAGATTTTCCCCACCCACATAATATCTTACCACGGTCTGTCAAGAGGCAACTCAGGTCGCGGCTGCGTCGCTGCAACAGAGCACCGCCACCTCTGCCTGGCTGACGAGGACTACCGGGGCGGGATGCAATCCCTCCTGGCCCGGCAGCTCAAGCC
>JBKJVN010000093.1:0-46654 GCA_046717345.1 Candidatus Limnocylindria bacterium
GGATAGGCCGATCCGTCCTGCGGCCTATAATCCGCGCCGTTCCCCGGCCGCCGCCGCGGCCGGCATCCGTTCCGGCGTAGCTCAGTGGTAGAGCGGGCGGCTGTTAACCGCTTGGTCGTAGGTTCGAGTCCTACCGCCGGAGCCACTCCCCCGCGCTCCTGGTCCCCGACCGACCGAGCCTCGCGCACGAGCGCCATCAGCTCGTCGTCGATCTCGCTGTAGCGCGCCCGAGTACCATCGCGGCCCGATGCGCCGATTCCTTCTGTGGTGTGCCCGGAACCCGTGGATGCGGACCCACGTCCCGCGTCTGCCGGGCATGCGTCGCGCCGTACGGCGCTTCATGCCGGGGGAGACGATGGCCGAAGCGCTGACTGCCGCCGAAGCGCTGGAGGCTCGAGACATCCCGGCCCTCTACACCCGGCTGGGCGAGAACCTGACCCAGATGGCGCAGGCCGATGCGGTGGCCGCCCACTATCACGCTCTCATCGAGGAGATCGCCCGCCGTCAGATGGCTGGGCACATCTCGCCCAAGCTCACCCAGCTGGGCCTGGACCTCGATCCGGAGGCGACCTATCGGCACTGCGAGTCGCTGGCGCGGCATGCGGCCCAAACCGGCAGCCGGTTTTGGATCGACATGGAGGACAGCTCGTACGTCGACCGCACGCTGGACCTGTACGTGAGGCTCCTGGGCGCACAGCCAGGGGTGGGCGTCTGCCTCCAGGCCTACCTGCACCGGACGCCCGCCGACGTCGAGCGCCTCCAGCCCTTGGGTCCTGCCATCCGGTTGGTCAAAGGCGCCTACGACGAGCCCGCCGAGCGCGCGTTGCGCGACAAGCGGGACGTGAATGCGGCCTATCGCCAATTGTCGTTGGCGATGCTCCCCGACGCGGCGGCTGGACGCCTGATCCTGGGCCTGGGGACCCACGACGTGGAGCTGGTGGAGGACATCGCCCGGGCGGGTGCCGATGCCGGTCATGGCCGGGACGCGTTTGAGGTCCAGATGCTGTACGGGATCCGGGCCGACCAGCAGCGTCGGCTGCGGGCTGACGGATACCGGGTCAGGGTCCTCATCGCATATGGCGAGTATTGGTACCCGTGGTACATCCGGCGCCTCGCCGAGCGGCCCGCCAACGTCTGGTTCGCCCTGCGCCAGCTCCTGCCGTGGTAAGGATGCGGAACCCCCGTCCTCGGGCGAGCGTCCTTCGATCATGAGACAGCTGTCTGCAGTTCTGGCCCTTGCCCTGACCGCGGCACTGGCCGCAGCAGCCTGCATGCCGGCACCGTCGGTAACGCCGCTGACCTCCGCGGAGGCGGTGGACCTGGTCCTGGACCAGAACGAGCTGTTCGCCGGGCTCGCCCCTCGCGACTCCGAGCTCATCGGTCAGGCCGCGTGGTATGAGGTCCGTGAGACCGACGACGGTTGGCGGGTGGAGGTCCGAATGGGGTGGGGCGACTGCCCGGCAGGCTGCATCAGCGAGCATCGCTGGACCTACGCCGTCTCGGGCACTGGGGACGTGGATCTGGTTGAGGAGTCGGGAGATCCGCTTCCTGCCGAATCAGGCGTGTCGGGGACGGTCACTGCCGGCCCGACCTGCCCGGTGGTCACCGACCCGCCGGACCCCTCATGCGCCGATCGGCCCGTGGAAGGGGCCGTCCTGGTGGTGACGACCCTGGCCGGGGTGGAGGTGGATCGGACAACCAGCGATGCCGAGGGTCGGTTCGCGCTGAGCCTCGCACCGGGTACCTACCGTCTCGAGCCGCAGCCGGTGGAAGGGCTGATGGGCACGGCCGCGCCGGTGGAGTTCACCGTCGACCCCGGGGCTCCAGCCCTCGACCTGGTGATCGGCTACGACACCGGGATTCGCTGAGGCTAGCGGTCGGGCTCCGGGAAGTCGGGGTCGATGGGAGCCGTGTTGCCCTCATGGTCGACGGTTGGAACCAGGACCCACATGAAGAAGGTCGCCGCGGCGCCGAAGGCGAGCAGCATGGTCGCGCCGGCCAACTCCGGCGGTTGGCTGAACAGCAGGTAGAAGACGCCGACCGCCACGATCAGGGCCGGGAGGAAGAGGTAGCGGCTCGCGGTCATCTCGGGCGCATCATAGCCGCCGGCCGAGGGTCAGACGATCCAGCCGCAATCCGTGCGGCGGAGTGCCACTGAGCCAGGCGGTCGGGTGCCGGCATCCGGGTCGGCGGCGCGCACCAGGGCTCGGGCGCTGACCGCGTCATCGGCCCGCTCCAGGGTCGATCGGCGCACCGCGGGATCGACCACCGGGGGGCCGGTCTCGGCGGCCTCCGGCAGCGCCGACGCCGATGGGGCCGAGGCTCGGACGCGACCCTCGCGCCCGGTGACGACGGTCTGGTCCGGGAAGGCCAGCCACAGGCCCCGCATGCGTGCCACGAAGTGCTCGGCCATTCCCGGCACGAGCATGTCCACCTGGCCCTGGCGGCTCCGGCGGTAGCCGCGCGGCCGCTCGTCGGCACGGACGCGGTCCATGAACGGGCTGGCCAGGAGCTCCTCGAGGGCGGCGCTCACGTTGTCCGGGGCGCTGACCTGCCACCGGCCGCCCTGGAATGTTGCGGAGCCGACCACCGCCGCCCCCTGCGGCCCGGATTGGACCAGGTCGTAGGTGATGACGTCCTCGGTGCGGGGGTCGCTGCTGCGAGACAGCACGGTCCGAGGATAGCAGTGGCGTCTGGCCGGCCCGGGGTCGATTCGGCGCCGATCGGCTCGGCTAGAATCGCCCAGGCTCGAGCGAGGAGAGCGCGTGAATCTGACCGAGGCACAGCCGTACCGGGAGATGGTTGCCGCCCAAAGCGACGAGCAGATCGACACCTGGGCGGCCGATCTGTTCATGGACTTCGCCAAGCGGCGCGGGGTGGGAACGGCGATCGCCGCCTTCAGCCGGGCGGCCGGGCTCGACGCGCGCGGCTTCCAGCGCGCCTTCCTGGTCGGTGGCGGCCCTGACCACGTGGTCGGCATCGACACCGCCGGGGCCCTGGCGGCGCCGATCTTCGAGCTCCCAAAGGCCGTCGCGGGCCTGCGCCAGACCGACCCGGACGCGCGAGCCAAGCTCGTCGACTTCCTCGTTGAGCACCGCGAGGTGATGTCCTACACCCCCTGAGCGGGGTTACTCCTCGCGCGTGGCGCGGACGATGGCGATCGCGTTCTCGATCTTGAGCTTGGTGATGGTCAGGTACTTGGCCAGGTTGTCGCGGTTGGTGGCGGGGATCTGGTTGATCACCTCGTGCTGGCGGAGCAGGTCGGCCAGCTCGTCGACGACCGAGGCCAGCCGGCCTTTGACGTCCAGCAGCGCGTCGTCCGCGTTGCGGGCGGCCACGGCCACCCCGGCCGCGGTGCGGGCCCGGCGCTTCGGCCGATCCGAAGGCGCCTTTGGCTCGCGGGCCCCGGTCAGGCGCCGGAGCTTGGCCAGCGTCAGCTCGCCGGCCGCCACCCGTGTCGCCAGCTTGCGCCGGGTCTTCTCATCGGTCACCTTCATCAGCTCGTAGGCGTGGCTGATGGTGTCCCTGCGGGCCGCCACCAGCTCGCGGATCTCGGGCGGGGCGTCGGCCAGCCGGAGCCGGTTCTCGACGTAGCCCTTGTCCTTGCCGATCTTGCCTGCCAGCTGCCGGACGGAGTAGCCCAGGGCCAGCATCTTGCGATACATGCCCGCTTCCTCCAGCGGCGACACGTCCTCGCGCTGCAGGTTCTCGATGATGGAGACCTCGAGCGCGGTCTCTTCGTCGAAGTCGAGGACGATCGCCGGGACGGTGTCGAGGCCAGCCGTCCGCGCCGCTCGCCAGCGGCGTTCGCCGGCGATGAGCTCGAACTGGGACCCGGCGGGCCGGACCAGGATCGGCTGCAGGACCCCATGCGCGCGGATCGAATCGGCCAGCTCGGCCAGCGAGTCCTCCTCGTACGATAGGCGTGGCTGAGCCGGGTTGGGGAGAACCCGATTGGTGGGCACGTCGCGGATCTGGACCCGGGTCGACCGGGAGTCGATCAGCGAGACGATGCCCGCCGTCAGCTCGGTCGCGGCTGCCTCGTCGAAGAGACGGGCGATGTTGTCCTTGAAGACCGGCGGCCTAGCCAAGTTCGATCACCTCCCGCGCCAGGTCCCGGAAGGCATGTGCGGCCGCCGAGCTGGGCGCGTATTCGGTAACGGGGCGGCCGGTCAGCGGCGCCTCCCCGAGCTTCACTGTGTTCTTGATCATCGTGTTGAAGACACGCTGGTCACCCAGCTCGCGGAGGTTCTCCAGCATCTCGCGGGCGAGGATCGTGCGGCCGTCATAGAACGTCGGCAGCAGGCCGAGGATCACCAGGTCGTGATTCAGCTTGACCCGGATGGTGTTGATAACTTTGATCAGCGCGGTCAGGCCCTTGATGGCGTAGAACTGGGTCTGGACCGGGATGATGACGCGCGAGGACGCGACCAACGCGTTGATCGTCAGCAGGCCCAGGGTCGGGGGACTGTCGATCAGGATCACGTCGAACTGCCGATCGGCAGAACCGGAGATCGCATCTCCCAGCACCATTTCGCGGCCGATGGCGGTGAACAGCTCTACCTCGGTCGAGGCCAGCTCCAGCGTCGCCGGGGCGACGGACAGGCCGGCCACCGCCGTTGCGCGAATGACCTCGTCCAGCCCTACTCGATCCTCGTTGAGCACATCGGCCATGGATCGGTGAACATCGGCTAACGAGATCCCGAGGCCGACGGTCAGGTTGGCCTGGGGGTCCATGTCGATGCAGAGGACCCGATAACCCAGCTCCGCCAGAGCGCCTCCGAGATTGATGGTGCATGTCGTCTTACCCACACCACCCTTCTGATTGGCCAACGAGATGACTTTGGTCAAGGCGACACCTTCCGCGGTCTGAATTCGGGCTGCTGAATCGCCGATGCGATCTGGTATGGATCATAGGCAGCCGCACCATCCAAGGTCATCGGGGTTATCCACAACGTCGGGGACTGTCGATGTCTTTGTGCAAAGACGAGCCTCTATACTCGGAGTTGTCCACCGCCAGCCCTGTCGGGCCCATAGCTCAGTGGTTAGAGCATCCGGCTCATAACCGGCTGGTCGCAGGTTCGATCCCTGCTGGGCCCACCATCTCCTTGGAGGACCGGTGTCGACATCGGACAAGCTCGACCACCTGGCCGAACAACGACGCGCCGCGCAACGCGGCGGCGGCGAAGAGCGGATTGCCCAGCAGCATGCGCGCGGCAAGCTGA
Source organism: Candidatus Limnocylindria bacterium (assembly GCA_046717345.1). Classification (GTDB taxonomy): domain Bacteria; phylum Chloroflexota; class Limnocylindria; order QHBO01; family QHBO01; genus DASTEQ01. Next base: position 5,226 of record JBKJVN010000093.1, read on the forward strand.
CGGCACGCGAGCGCCTGGAGATCCTCCTCGATGACGGGTCGTTCGCGGAGCTAGACGCCTTCGTCACGCACCGGACAACCGAGTTCGGGCTGGAAGACGAGCGCTACCTGGGCGACGGTGTGGTCACCGGCTGGGGAACCATCGATGAACGCATCGTATTCGTATACGCCCAGGACTTCACCGTCTTCGGTGGCTCCCTGTCGGAGGCGCACGCGCAGAAGATCTGCAAGGTGATGGATCTGGCGGTCGCCAGTGGGGCGCCGATCATCGGCCTCGCGGACTCGGGTGGCGCGCGGATTCAGGAAGGCGTGGACTCGTTGGGTGGCTACGCCGAGATTTTCCTGCGTAACACCCTGGCGTCGGGGGTCGTCCCCCAGCTGTCACTGGTGCTCGGGCCATGCGCCGGCGGCGCCGTGTACTCGCCGGCCATCACCGATCTCACGATCATGGTCGACGGGTTGAGCTACATGTTCGTGACCGGACCCAACGTCGTGAAAACGGTGACCCATGAAGAGATCGACTTCGAGGGACTGGGTGGCGCGCGGATCCACAACGAAGTCAGCGGAGTGGCGCACTTCCTCGCGCCGTCTGAACCGGCGGCCCTGCTGCTTGCACGGCAGATCCTGGGATATCTGCCTCAGAACAATGTCGATCCGGTCATCACGCGGTCCGAATGGGCACCACCTCCCGGAGACGCGGACGAACTGGATGCCGTGATTCCCGATTCGCCCCAGCAGGCATACGACATGCACGACGTCATTCGCGGGATCGTGGACGCCGAATCGTTTCTCGAGGTCCACGCCGGGTTCGCGCGCAACATCATCTGTGGCTTCGCGCGCATCGAAGGTCGGTCGATCGGGGTCGTGGCCCAACAACCCAACGTGCTGGCAGGTGTTCTCGACATCGACGCCTCCGACAAAGCGGCGCGCTTCGTGCGGACGTGCGACTGCTTCAACGTTCCGCTGCTCACCCTGGTCGACGTGCCCGGATTCCTGCCCGGCGTCGATCAAGAGCATCGCGGCATCATCCGCCACGGCGCGAAATTGCTGTACGCGTTCGCGGAAGCCACCGTGCCGAAAGTCACGGTGATCACCCGCAAGGCATACGGCGGCGCCTACGACGTCATGAGCAGCAAGCACATCCGCGGCGACCTGAACTTTGCCTGGCCGACGGCGGAGATCGCGGTGATGGGCGTCGAGGGCGCAGTGAACATCGTGTTCCGGGAGCGCCTCGCGCAGGCCGCCGACCCAGAGGCGGAGCGGCAGCAGCTGGTAGCGGAGTACGAAGAGCGATTCGCGAATCCGTACGTCGCCGCATCGCGCGGCTACATCGATGAGGTCATCCGTCCCTCCGAAACGCGGGGTCGGGTGGCTGGGGCCTTCGCCGTCCTAGACGGGAAGCGTCAGCCGGGCCCGCGGCGGAAGCACGGCAACATTCCGCTTTGACGCGCCGGCAGCCCTTGCCCGTCTTTCCGCAAAGACAGTGACGCCGCCGTTTCGCCGAGTCCTGGTCGCGAACCGGGGCGAGATCGCGATTCGGATCATCCGGGCCTGCCGCGAGTTGGGGATCGAGGCGGTCGCCGTCTACTCGGACGTCGACCGCGACGCACCCCACGTCCGCGCCGCCGACCGAGCGGAGCACATTGGTCCGGCCGCCGCCGCGGCATACCTGTCGATCGATGCGCTGCTCGACGCAGCTCGACGCTCGGACGCCGAGGCGGTGCATCCCGGGTATGGCTTCCTCAGCGAGAGCGCCACGTTCGCCCGCGCGGTGACGGCCGCGGGTCTCGTGTTCGTCGGCCCGCCGCCCGAAACGATGCAGGCGCTGGGCGACAAGCTGGCCGCCCGCCGCACCGCGGTGGATGCCGGCGTGCCCGTTACCCCGGGTCTGATGGTGGCGGTCGACACGGCGCGCCTGGTCGAACTGGACGATCTCGGGTATCCGTTGCTCGTCAAGGCGGCGGCCGGTGGCGGCGGTCGCGGCGTGCGAAGGGTCGATCGGCCGGCCGACATGCCCGAGGCGCTGGACAGTGCACGGCGCGAGGCGACGGCCGCATTCGGAGACGGAACGCTGTACGTCGAGCGCCTGATCCTCGGTGCGCGCCACGTCGAGGTCCAGCTTCTCGGGGATCGGCATGGGGGATTGGCCGTTCTCGGGGAACGCGACTGCTCGGTCCAACGCCGCCACCAGAAGCTGGTCGAGGAGGCACCCGCGCCCGGCCTCAGTCATGAGACGCGCGAGCGCATCGCGGCCGACGCGCGCCGTATCGCGGAGGCGGTGCCGTTCCACAGCGCGGCGACCGTCGAGTTCCTCCTCGACCGTGAGCAGCACCACTGGTTCCTCGAGATGAACACCCGGCTTCAGGTCGAGCATGGCGTCACCGAGCTGGTGACCGGCGTGGACCTGGTTGCCTGGCAGCTGCGGGTGGCAGCCGGCGAGCGCCTCCCAGGGGAGGTGCTCGAACCGCGGTGGCGCGGTCACGCGATCCAGGTGCGCCTGTATGCCGAGGATCCGTGGCAGGGCTTCCGCCCCACCACCGGCCGGATCGGCGCCTGGCGCATGCCCGACGGGCCGGGCGTCCGTGTGGATGCCGGGGTGGAGGCCGACCTCGACCTGCCCACCGAGTACGACCCGTTGCTGGCCAAGCTCATGGTCCATGCGCCGGACCGCCCGGCGGCGGTGGCACGCCTGCGGCGTGCATTGGACGAAACGCGGATCGGCGGCGTGTCGACGACTCTGGGATTCCATCGCTGGTTGGTGGACCAGCCGGCGTTCATCGCGGGCAAGTACGACACCGGGCTGGTTCCCGACCTGTGGGCCGACGGGCCGGGTTTGTCCGACCGCGAGGGCCAGATGGCCGCGACCGCGGTGGCTGGCGCCCGCGCGACGGGCGTCCCGCCTCGGCCTTCCGCCGCTCCTTCGACCGGCGCCGCGATGACCCGGAGCGAACGCCCGTGGGCCCGGCTGTCGCGCGACGAGGCGGTCGAGCCGTGAGGGATGAAGCGGAGTTCCTGGTCGAGGGTCAGCCGACGGCCCCAGACCCCGAATGGGAGTTCGGCTGGCTGGCCCGCGGGCACGGTGACGCAACTCTGCGCCGCGACGGCGAGCGGGTCCCGGTCCTGGTCGAGGGCGGCCCGGCGGAGTGGGTCGTCACCATCCGCGGACGCCGGATCGCGGTCACGGTCCGCGGCCATCGGGAGCGGCTGCTGGCCGAGTCGAGCCAACTCGCCGCCCCGCGTCATGGCCCGGCGGAGGTCCGCGCCACCCTGCCGGGGTTGGTGGTCAAGGTCGCGGTCCGCCCGGGCGACCTGGTGGCGGAGGGGGATGCCCTGGTGACGGTGGAGGCCATGAAGATGGAGAACGAGATCCGTGCGCCACGCGCGGGGCAGGTGGTGAGCGTCGAGGCGGCGCCGGGCCAGACGATCGTCAGCGGCGCCCTCCTTGTTCGGCTGGCCGACCCCGAACCGTAGAATCGGCGGCGTGAGCAGCGGAGACGAACCCGCGAGGGCGGACAGCGGTCCGCGCCGCGATCGGTCCAGCTCGGGATTTGAGATCCGCGGCGTGTATCGGTCAGGCGACCTGGCCCCCGATCTCGACGACCGGCTGGGAGATCCGGGCGCCTATCCGTACACCCGGGGCATCCACGCATCGGGCTACCGCGGGCGCCCATGGACCATGCGCCAGTACGCCGGGTTCACCTCGCCCGCGGAGTCGAACCGGCGCTTCCGTGACCTGCTGGCGGACGGCCAGACGGGGCTGTCGGTGGCGTTCGACCTGCCGACCCAGATGGGATACGACAGCGACGACTCGCGGGTGGCCGGGGAGGTGGGCCGGGTGGGGGTGCCGATCGACACCGTCCATGACATGGAGCGCCTGCTGGACGGGATCGACCTGGGCACGGTCAGCACCTCGATGACCATCAACGCCACCGCGGCCATCCTGCTCGCACTGTACGAGACCGTCGGTCGCCGCCAGGGGGTGGAGCCGGCGCAACTGCGCGGGACGGTCCAGAACGACATCCTCAAGGAATATGTCGCGCGCGGGACCTATATCTTCCCGCCCGGCCCATCGCTGCGATTGGCGACCGATGTCATCGCCTACTGCCGGGCAGAGCTGCCCCAGTTCAACCCGATCAGCATCAGCGGCTACCACATGCGGGAGGCCGGGGCGACCGCGGTCCAGGAGCTGGCCTTCACGGTGGGCAACGCGATCACCTACGCCGATGCGGCCGTGGCGGCCGGCCTCGCCTTCGACGAGTTTGCGCCCCGCCTCTCGTTCTTCTTCGCCGCCCACAACGACCTGTTCGAGGAGGTTGCCAAGTTCCGGGCCGCGCGCCGGCTGTGGGCGCGGGTCGCCCGCGACCGGTACCACGCCACCGACCCGCGAAGCATGACCCTGCGCTTCCACGTCCAGACCGCCGGCTCGACGCTGACCGCCCAGCAACCGGAGACGAACACGGTCCGAACGACGGTCCAGGCCCTGGCCGCGGTCCTGGGCGGGACACAATCCCTCCATACCAACGCGTTGGACGAGGCCCTGGGGCTGCCGAGCCCCGAAGCGGCCCGGCTGGCGCTGCGGACCCAGCAGGTCCTGGCCTACGAGTCGGGGCTCAGCGCGCCGATCGACCCGCTGGGCGGCTCGTGGTACGTCGAGGCCCTGACCGATGAGCTCGACCAACGAGCCAGCGCCGAGCTGGTGCGACTGGACGAGCTGGGTGGACCACTGGCCGCGTTGGAGGCCGGTTACCAGGCGGGCGCCATTGCCGACGCGGCCTATGCCGACCAGCGAGCGTTCGAATCCGGTCAGGCAGTCGTGGTGGGGGTGAATGCATTCGTTGAGCCCGGCGAGGAGGCCGCCCGCCCGCAGCCGCAGCGCATCGACCCCGAGGCGGAGCGCAGCCAGGCCGAGCGGACGCGCGCCGTCCGCGCCGTCCGCGACCCCCGCGCCGCGGCCGCTACGGTGGATGCCCTCGGCGCCGCGGCACGCGGGACCGAGAACCTGCTCCCGCGGATCCGCGCCTGCGTCGAGGCCGACGTCACGCTGGGCGAGATTGCCGACGCCCTGCGCGCCGCGTGGGGAGAGCATCGGCCGTGATCATCGACCACGTCGCGGTGGTCGTGCGCTCCATCGACGAGGCGCTGCCGCGATACCGGGAACTATTCGGCCTGGAGTCGTCTGACGGGGTGCGGCCGGTCGCCGCGCAGGGGGTTCGGATCTGCTTCCTGCCGACCGGCCCGGCTCCCGCCGCTCGCCTGGAGCTGATCGAGCCCACCGACCTGGACAGCGGCGTGGCCCGCTTCCTCGACTCGCGGGGCGAGGGGCTCCACCACGTCTGCTTCGGGACGACGACCCTGGTCCAGGAGCTGGCCCGCCTGGAATCCGCCGGGGCCGAGCTGGTGGACCACGTCCCGCGTCCCGGCGCCGAGGGGCCAGTGGCCTTCATCCACCCGCGAACCCTCAACGGGGTCCTGTGGGAGCTCCTCGAGCGCGGGACAGCGGAGGACGGCGGCTAGGCCACCCCGGCTTCGCGGAGGAGTGCCGGGATCTGGAGCGGGGAGTCGGCAACCCGTACCCCCGCGTCGCGCAGGGCGGTCCGCTTCGACTCCGCGGTCCCGGTCCCGCCCGAGATGATCGCCCCGGCGTGACCCATGCGCCGTCCCGGCGGCGCCGTGCGCCCGGCCACGAAAGCGGCCACCGGCTTGGACATCGTCTTTGCGATGTGCTCGGCCGCCCGTTCCTCCTCGTCGCCACCGATCTCGCCAATGAGCACGACCGCATCGGTCAGGGGGTCTGCCTCGAACATGGTCAGGATCTCGATGAAGCTGGTGCCCACGATCGGGTCGCCGCCGATCCCGACGCAGGTCGATTGACCGATCCCTTCATCGGTCAAGGCCTCGACCACTTCGTAGGTCAAGGTGCCGGATCGGCTCACCAGACCCACCCGTCCCCGCCGATGAATGTTGCCGGGGATGATCCCGACCTTGGCCTCGCCGGGAGTCGTGGCGCCGGGGCAATTGGGACCGATGAGGCGGACGCCCTGGGCGCGCAGGACGTGGTACACGCGCAGCATGTCAAGCGCCGGGATGCCCTCGGTGATGCAGAAGATGAGGCCGATCCCGCTCGACGCGGCCTCGAAGATCGCGTCCGGAGCGAAGGCCGCCGGGACGTAGATGACGCTCGTGTTGGCCCCCGTCCGGCCGACCGCCTCGGCGACCGTGTCGAAGATGGGGACCCGGCCGTTGAACGTCTCCTGGCCGCCCTTGCCGGGGGTGACTCCCGCCACCACCTGCGTTCCGTAGTTGAGCATGGCCTGGCCGTGGAACTGACCCTCGCGGCCGGTGACGCCCTGGATCAGGAGTCGCGTGTCGCGATCGACGAGGATGCTCATCGGCCCTCGCCGGCCGTGGCCGCGGCGACGGCCATGGCTGCCGCCTCGTCCAGGGTGTAGGCCGTCTGCAGGTCCGCCGATTCGAGGATGAACGCCGCCTCGTCGGCGTTGGTGCCCACGATTCGGACCACCATCGGCACCTGGCGCTCCAACCCCGCCCGGGCCTCGACGATGCCCTGCGCCACCTCGTCGCCCCGCGTGATGCCGCCGAAGATGTTGATCAGGACGGCGCGGACGTTGGGGTCGGCGAGGATGATCCGGAACGCGGCCGCCACCCGCTCGTGTCGTGCCCCGCCGCCGATGTCCAGGAAGTTCGCGGGCTCGCCTCCGGCCAACTTGACCAGGTCCATGGTGGCCATGGCCAACCCGGCGCCGTTGACCATGCAGCCGATGGTGCCGTCGAGCTTGATGTAGCTGATGCCGGCCTCGCGGGCTGCGGCCTCGGCCGGCTCCTCCTCGGCCGGGTCGCGCAGCTGCTCGAGGTCGGGATGCCGGGCCAATCCGGAGTCGTCCAGGACCATCTTGGCGTCCAGCGCCACCAGCCCGTCGGAGGTGAGCGCCAGCGGGTTGATCTCGGCCAGCTCCGCATCGGTCTGCACGAAGGCCCCCACCAGGCCGGTCAGGGTGGTGGCGAAGGTCGCCCGATGTGCCTCGGGAATGGCCAGGAAGAAGCTGACCGCGCGGACGTTGTGGGGCTGGAGCCCGATGAGCGGGTGCAGCGGCAGGCGCAGGACCGCCGCCGGATCGGTCTGCGCCACATCCTCGATGTCGATCCCACCCTCGGCGCTGGCAATGACGGTCACGGCCCTGGCGGCTCGGTCCAGGATGACGGCGAGGTAGTACTCGTGGGCGATGACGACGGATGGCGTCACGAGGACCGTGTGGACCGGCGCCCCGGCGATCCGCAGCTCCAGGATCTCGGCCGCCCGCGCCTCGGCCTCGGCCGGGTCGGCCGCCAGCTTGACGCCGCCGGCCTTGCCCCGTCCGCCGGCGAGTACCTGCGCCTTGACGACCACCGGCACCCCGAGCCGCTCAGCCGCCGCGCGGGCTGCGGCCGGCGTGGTCGCGATCTCGCCGGGGAGCGTGGGGATGCCGTGGCGGGCGAGGATCTCCTTGCTGCGGAACTCCTGGAGCTTCACGGCCCGGAGCGTACCCGACCCGCCGCGCGGTCGACCGGCCACCGGACGCGAGCCGGGCTGCCTACACTTGGGACGTGACCTACCAGGTGACCCTCATCCCCGGTGACGGGATCGGGCCCGAGATCTCGGCCGCCGCCCGCGAGGTGCTCGAGGCCACGGGAGTGGCCTTCGAGTGGGACGAACAGACCGCCGGAGAGGCCACCCTGGCCAGCGAGGGCAATCCGCTGCCGGATCGCGTCATCGACAGCGTGCGACGCACCAAGGTCGCCCTCAAAGGGCCGATCACGACCCCGGTGGGAATGGGATTCCGCAGCGTCAACGTCGCCCTGCGCCAGGCATTGGCCCTGTACGCCAACGTGCGACCCGCCCGCAGCTTCATCGGCGTCGCGTCCCGCTATTCCGACGTCGACCTGGTCATCGTCCGCGAGAACACCGAGGACCTGTACGCGGGTATCGAGCGTGCGGTCAGCGCCGACCACGCGGAGAGCACCAAGATCATCACCCGTGGCGCGTCCGAGCGGATCGCCCGCTACGCGTTCGAGTACGCAGTGCGGAACGGGCGGAAGGTCGTCACCGCCGTCCACAAGGCGAACATCATGAAGCTCACCGACGGCCTGTTCCTGGACAGCTGCCGGCGGGTGGCGGCGGACTACGAGGGGCGGATCGGGTTCCAGGATCGGATCGTGGACAACATGTGCATGCAGCTGGTCCAGAAGCCCGAAGCGTATGACGTCCTGGTGGCCCCCAACCTGTACGGGGACATCATCAGCGACCTGACCGCGGGCCTGGTCGGTGGGCTGGGCCTCGCCCCGGGCGCGAACATCGGGGAGGAGGCGGCCGTCTTCGAGGCGGTCCATGGGTCGGCCCCGAAGTACGCCGGCCAGGACCGGGCAAACCCGACCGCGCTCATCCTGTCCGGCGCGCTCCTCCTCCGCCACATCGGCGAGACGGCGGCCGGCGCGGCGGTCGAGGAGGCCGTTCGGGCGGTCATCGGTGAGGGAGCCATCCGGACCGCCGACCTGGGTGGGACGTCCGGGACCCGCGCCTACGGCCAGGCGGTGGCGGCCCGGGTCCAGGCCCTGAGATCCGCCGCATGACGTTCGCGTCGCGGCTGGCCCGGGCCCAGGCCCGCGTGGTCAGCTACCGGGTCTCCTGGGCCCAGCTGGCCTGGTTCGGCCATCGGATGTCGGGGATCGGTATCCTCGTCTACCTGTTCATCCATATCGTCGAGACGTCGACGGTGACCCTCGGTCCCGACGTGTACGACGCCACGCTGGGCCTGTTCCGCAACCTCCCCGTCCGTCTCGGCGAGATCGTGCTCATGGCGGCCCTCGTGTACCACTCTCTCAACGGGCTGAAGGTCATCCTCCTGGACTTCTTCCCGGCCACGACGACGTGGTACCGCCCGCTGACCTACGGGGTGGTCATCGCCACCCTGACGGCCATGATCCCGCTGTCCATCCTGATGTTGGCCCCATACGCGCCGTGGTGGTGATCCGATGAGCGTGGGCCGCACCGTCTGGCTCGGCAACCCGCCGGCCCGCAAGCCGCGCCCGGTTGGCCCGGGCCGCGAGCGGTTCTGGTGGTGGTTCATGCGGCTCAGCGGCCTGGCCCTCGTCTTCCTGGCCCTGGGCCACATGCTGATCATGCATGTCCTGGTCCAGCTGTCCGGCCAGGAGGTCAATTTTGCGTTCGTGACGAGTCGCTGGGGGACCCCGTTCTGGCGCATCTACGACGCGCTGCTGCTGGTCCTGGCGCTGGTCCACGGCGTGAACGGGGCGCGGGTGGTCATCACCGATCTCGTGCCGCGCGGATCCGTTCGGACCCTGCTCGTGGGCGGCCTGGGGCTGCTCGCGGTGGCCTGGCTGCTGCTCGGGCTGTTCGTGGTCGTGTTCTTCAACCCGGACCAGGCGCCCGCCGTCGGCCCGTTCTCGTGAGCGGCCGCCCATGAGCGTGCCCATGATCGGGCGCGGCCCCGCCGCGGCCCCGCGCGTCCACGTCCTGGATGCGGTGGTGGTCGGCGCCGGGGGTGCGGGCCTATATGCCGCCCTGGAGCTGAAGCGCAAGCTCGGGACGGCGGGGCGGGTGGGAGTCGTCTCCAAGCTATACCCCACCCGATCCCACACCGGCGCGGCCCAGGGCGGCGTGTGCGCGGCGCTGGGGAACACGGAAGAGGACCACTGGGAGTGGCACTGGTGGGACACCGTCAAGGGCGGGGACTACCTCGTCGACCAGGACGCGGCGGAGGTCATGTGCCGCGACGCGGCGCAGACCATCCGCGACCTCGAGCACCTGGGGCTGCCGTTCGACCGCACCCCGGACGGGCTGATCGATCAGCGCCGCTTCGGTGGGCACTCGCGGAACCACGGCGAGGGACCGGTCCGCCGTGCCTGCTACTCGGCCGACCGCACCGGGCACGCCATCCTGCAGACCCTGTACCAGCAGTGCATCCGCCACGACGTGACGTTCTTCGACGAGTACCAGGTCCTCGACCTGCTCATGCCGGAGGGTTCGGGCGGTCACGTCAGCGGGGTCCTGGCCCTCCGGCTGGCAACCGGCGAGCTGACGGTCTTCCTGGCCCGCGCCGTGCTGTTCGCCACCGGCGGGTTCGGGATGGTCTACAAGGTCACCTCCAACGCCCACACCCTGACCGGGGACGGGGTGGCGATCGCATACCGGCGCGGCCTGGCGCTGGAGGACATGGAGTTCTACCAGTTCCACCCCACCGGCATGTATCGGCTCGGCTTCCTGCTCTCGGAGGCCATGCGGGGTGAGGGCGGAATCCTGCGCAACGGCGAGGGCGAGCGCTTCATGGAGCGTTACGCCCCGACGATGAAGGACCTGGCCGGCCGCGATGTCGTGAGCCGCAGCATCTACCAGGAGATCGCCGCCGGGCGAGGGATCAACGGCGGGGACTTCGTCCATCTCGACGTCCGGCACCTCGGCGCCGAGATCCTCGATCACAAGCTCCCCGACATGGCGGGCTTCATCCGGACCTACTTTGGGCTCGAACCATTGACCGATCTGGTCCCCATTCAGCCCACCGCCCACTACGCGATGGGGGGCATCCCGACCGATGTCGACGGCCGGGTCCTGGCCGATGTCGACGGCCGGGTTGTGCCTGGCTTCTTTGCCGCCGGCGAGTGCGCCTGCATCAGCGTCCACGGCGCCAATCGGCTGGGAACCAACTCGCTGCTCGACATCCTCGTCTTCGGCCGGCGGGCCGGCGAGGCCATGGTCGACGGGCTGCGCGACGCCCCCTCGCCCGGACGGGACCATGAGGCCGAAGCGCGGTCCGCGGCGCAGCTGGCCGAGATGCTGAGCACCACCGACGGCGAGCGTCCGGCCACCATCCGGGGTGAGCTGCGCGAGCTCATGTTCACCGCCTGCGGGGTGTATCGCAGCGGGGCGGGGTTGGCCGCCGGACGGGCCGGGGTGGCCGCCCTGCGTGAACGAGCCCGCCGCCTGCGGCTCGACGACCACGGCGTGCGGTACAACACGGACCTGACCGATGCGATCGAGCTGGGGTTTCTATTGGATTGCGCGGAGGCCATGGTCATCTCGGCCGAGGCGCGGACCGAAACCCGCGGCGCCCATGCCCGGGAGGACTTCCCCGAGCGTGACGATGCGCGCTGGATGCGCCACACATTCGCCACCCGCCAGTCGGACGGGACGGTCGCGCTGACCTACAAGCCCGTCACGGTCACGGAATACCAGCCGGCTCCCCGGGTGTATTGACCGATGGACGTCCAGCTGCGAATCCGGCGATTCAACCCGGAGGCGGACGCGGAGCCTCACTGGGAGTCCTACGCCCTGCAGGCCGAGCCATCGGACCGCGTGCTCGACCTGCTGCACCAGGTGAAGTGGTTCCAGGACGGGACGCTGACCTTCCGCCGGTCATGCGCCCACGGGGTGTGCGGATCGGACGCGATGCTGATCAACGGCCGCAACCAGTTGGCCTGCGCGGTTCTCATCCGTGACGCGGGCACCAGCATCTCGGTCGAGCCGATGCGCGGACTGCCGGTGGTCAAGGACCTGCTGGTTGACCAGGAGGGGTTCTGGGAGAAGTACCGCGCCGTCATGCCCTATTTGGTCAACGACGAGGTGCCGGAGGACGGAGGGGAACGCCGCCAATCACCCGCCGAACGGGCCGCGTTCGAGGACACCAGCCGCTGCATCCTGTGTGCGGCGTGCACGACCGCCTGCCCCGTGTTCTGGACCAACCCGGCCTACGTGGGTCCGGCGGCCATCGTGAACGCTCATCGGTTCATCTTCGACAGCCGCGACACCGCCCACGCCGAGCGCCTGGAGATCATGGCCGATGCGGATGGCGTATGGCGATGCCGGACCGTGTTCAACTGCGTCGAGGCCTGCCCGCGCGGCATTAACGTCACCCGCGCCATCATGGAGGTGACGCGCGCCATCGGGGAGCGGCCTGCATGACCCGCCTGCTGATACACACCGATGGGGCGGCCCGCGGCAACCCGGGCCCGGCAGGCCTGGGGGCGGTGCTCCAGGATGCCGACACCGGGGAGACGGTTGCCGAGCTGGCGCGGTACCTTGGGGAGCAGACGAACAACGTGGCTGAGTGGACGGCCGTCCAGGACGCGCTGGAAGAGGCGCTGCGGCGGGGCGCGCGCCAGATCGACCTGCGAACCGATTCGCAGCTGGTGGCGCGCCAGATCAGCGGGCGGTACCGGGTCAAGCATCCCAACCTCAAGCCCATCCACGCCCGGGTCATGGGCTTGCTGGCGCAGTTCGACGCATACACGGTCGGGCACGTGCCGCGTGAGCGCAACCGCGAGGCCGACCGCCTCAGCAACGTCGCCATCGATCGGCGCGTATGATGCGGGCCCTGGAGGCGGCCGGACGGCCGCGGACGCGATCGTCGAAAGGCGGCGTTCGAGGAAAGTCCGAGCTCCACAGAGCAGGTTCGCGGGTAACACCCGTCCGCCGCAAGGCGAGGACCAGCGCCACAGTGACGATGCCCGCGCAAGCGGGAGTGAAACGGGCAAGCTCGAGCCGGAGCAAGACCGAATAGGAGGGCGCAAGGCGGCTCTCGGGCCGCAGCAGGTGGCTCGCTCAGCCCTCGGGTAGGTCGCCCAGATGGATGGCCGTCCCCGGACCTCGGTCCGGGACAGAACTCGGCTTACAGGCCGCTCTCCAGGGATTCAGTCCTCGTCCGCGCGCCAGATGCCCTTCGCGGTGCAGGCGTTGCAGATCGGCCTGGCCTCCGCGAACGTGCCCAGCGGGAGTGGGTGATCCGGCCCACCCAGGAGGCAGCTGACGTCCACGGCGCGGCCGCCCGGGACCGGGGTGATAGCCACGTGACGCACGCTGCAGCGACGGATCTGTCCGGCGCGAGGGATCGGGATCCGCTGTGGCGCCTCGGTACGTTCGACCGCCATGAGGCTCCGAGCGTGCGCCGCACACAGGGTGGTGCTCAATGGCGAGTTCGTACCAGGCGGAAAACTCGCTCGAGCCGTTCGAATCCGGATCGTCGGAGCAGTATCCTCGCATCATGTTCAGGCGGGGCAACACGGCGGCGCAATCGGCGGCCGAGACCGAGCGTCAGGCGCTGTTCGAGAAACTCGCCTTGCGACCGGAGACCGTGTGCCCCTTCCTGGGGCTGGCCGCCTCCCGGGCGGACTACCAGGAAAAGGCGACCGATGACCACCGCTGCTATGCCTTCGGCGACCCTGAGCCGATCTCCGGGGAGCAGCAGCGCAACGTCTGCCTCCAGCGGGGTTATGCCAACTGCCCACGCTACCTGCGTGGCGTGCTCGTCATCCCGACCGACGAGCTGGAGGCGCTCCGGAGGCCACACCAACGCGTGCCCCCACCGCTGCCACCCCCTCCCCGGCCGGCATCGGTGCCGGGAGGTGGGGGACGGCGAAGGACCGTCGTAGCTCTGCTCGTCCTGCTCCTGCTGGTCGGCGGAGGCGCCGGTGCATGGTGGGTGGTGGCCGGCCCCGGAGCGGTGTCGTTGGAGACACCGACTCCCATCCCGTCTCCCACGAGCGCGCCGATCCCGTCTGAGGCCGAGCCCTCGCCCTCCGTCACTCCATCCACGGCCCCGACGCCGGAACCCGGCGATGAATTCATCGGTTACGAAGTGACCGTCGAGGCGGGCATCAACGATGTCTTCCGCGTTGGTCAGAACGGGCAGATCCAGGACGAGTCGGAGGCCTTCTTCTCCGCTCGCAGTCAGGGGCCGGTCGACCGCGTGGTGGCCGACAACGGGCTCCTGCACTGGCGAGAAACTGAAGGGGAACTGGCTGGTTGGTCGTTCATCCGCGACCAGTCGGGCTCGTTCGGGATTCGCGAGGTGTACCGCGGATCCGACGGTTCGTTGCGCTACCTGGTGCTGCCTGAGGACGAGACCTAGACCGAACCGATCCAGGTCCGCACCCCGAATTGGCCGAAAAAGTCCTTGACGGGGCTTCGTTGCCCTGTAAGATGGCGCCCTGTGGCTCAATGTGGGGCCAAATGGGGATCAATGGTAGGGCCATCGAGTGGAGAGGACCCCGTTCCTTACTGGCGAGTACCGCCACGCGCTGGACGACCGTGGTCGCATCGCGGTGCCGGTGCGGTTTCGGGCTCGCCTGTCGGAGGGCGCGACGCTCACCCGGTGGCTCGATGCCTGTCTCGCGGTCTTCCCGCGTGACGCGTGGGCCGAGCTGGCCGAGAAGCTCCGCGGCCTGCCATTGACCAGCACCAAGGCGCGGGAATTCGGCCGGTTCATGTCGTCGGGAGCGGTGGACGTGGAGCTCGACCGCCAGGGCCGTCTGCTCGTCCCGGGCTACCTCCGGACCTACGCCAGCCTGCAACCAGGCGAGGTGATCGTGGTCGGCGCTCTGAACCGACTCGAGATCTGGGCGCCGGCGGCCTGGGAGCCGTACCGCGCTCGAATCGAAGACGCCCCCGAGGCCCTGGCGGAGCAACTGCAGGACCTGGGGATCTAGGGCCCGTGGCGCCATGACGCACGCCACGACCCGGCCATTCATGCGTCTCCGGGCCGCTCGGCCCGTCAACCGACCGCTAAGGGACAGTCGCGCATGGGAGAAGGGCACCTGCCGGTCCTCGTCGACGAGGTTCTCGCCTCGTTGGCTGTCAGTGCCGGCAGCTCCATCGCGGACTGCACGGTCGGTGGCGGTGGGCACGCCGAGCGACTTCTGGAGGCCGTGTCTCCGGACGGCCGCCTGCTCGGCCTCGATGCCGACCTGGCGGCCGTCCGCGAGGCGTCCCGCTTCCTGGCGCGCTTCGGGGACCGCGCCGTCATCCGCCACGCCAACTTCAGCAGCCTCGGGGAGGTGGCGCGCGCCGAGGGCATGGTTCCCCTCGACGGCGTCCTGTTCGACCTGGGCCTCTCGAGCTATCAGCTCGCCGATACGCGGCGCGGGTTCGCCTTCACGGCGGACGCGCCGCCGGACATGAGATTTGATGAAACGACTGGTCCTTCGGCTCTGGGTCTCATCGATCGCTCCTCGGAGCGAGAGCTCACCCGAATCATCGCGACGCTTGGTGAAGAGCGCCATGCACGCCGCATCGCGAAGGCGATCCTGGCGTCGCGTACGTCGGGCCGCCTCGTGACGGCGGCCGATCTGGCGTCCGTGGTGGCCGCCGCCGTCCCGGCCAGGGGGGCCGACGCAGGACGGATCCACGCGGCCACCCGGACGTTCCAGGCCTTGCGGATAGCCGTCAACCAGGAGCTCGAGTCGCTGGAGGCGGGCCTCGCCGCGGCGCTCGAAGTTCTGCGGCCGGGCGGCCGAATGGCCGTCATCAGCTACCACTCGCTCGAGGACCGGGTCGTCAAGCGCTTCATGGCTCGCGAGGCGCGCGACTGCCTCGAGGTTCCGCTGCCCCCGGTCTGCACATGCGGACATGGGGCCCAGCTGCGAGCCGTGACGCGACGGGTCATCCGCCCGTCGCCGGAGGAGATCGACCGCAATCGCCGAGCGCGAAGCGCGCGGCTGCGTGCTGCCGAGAAGCTCGCGTCCGCGAGCGTCTAACCGGGTTCACACGAAGGAGGGTGCACATGAGCCGAGGTCGTCCCCGACACCAAGGGAGTCGGCGCCGCGCCTACAGCGTGCGGCAGCGGGAGGTGCGCGAGCGTCGCGTGCGACTGGCGCACGACGACGGGGAGTGGATGATCGATGGGCTCAGCGTCACCGACGCCGAGCCTCCGGCTGAGACCCAGGAACCATCCTGGACCATCCGGCTTCACGGCACCGCATCGGCCGCCTGAGTCGCATTCCGCAGCATGGCAGTCATCGGCGCCCGCCCGGCCAGCGTCCTCGGCGACCTCCGCTGGGGCATCCGTCGAGCGCCACGTCCCCGGCCCGGACCCACCACCGGGCGCTATCGGCTGCGCAGGACCGCCCTGCGCCGGCGTCGGGCGGCGGGGCTGTCGCTGGCATTGGTCGTCATCGGCGTGGCTGTTCTGCTGTCGTCGTTGTACTTGACCCAGTCGAGCCGGATCGCCAGCACTGGTTACGAGATCACCACCCTGGAGGCACGACTCGAGATCCTCCAGGCCGAGCGCCAGGAACTGCTGCTCCAGATCGGACGGGCGCAGTCGCCGGCCACCATTGAGGCCCGGGCCACGGAGCTTGGTCTGACCACGTTGTCCGGGGCATCGGTCCACTTCGCCAGCCCATTGTCTGATCGCCACCCGTAACCGTCGCACGCCTCGGCGCGCGACCCGGAGACGCCATGCTCGCCAGAACCGACAGTCGAATCCGGGCCGTGGTCATGCTCGTCGTGGCGTCCATCGTGGCTGGCGTGATCGGGTATCGCCTGGTCTGGTGGCAGGTCATCGACCGCGAGCGGCTGGCCGACATGGGCCTGGCCCAGCTGGCGCACGCCCAACAGATCCCGGCCGCTCGCGGGCTGATCCTCGACCGCGCGGGCCTGATCCTGGCGACCTCGATTGCTGCCGAGTCGGTCTTTGCCACGCCACCCACGGTCGAGGATCCCGCGCTGTCGGCGCTCTTGCTGGCCGGCATCCTGGATGCGGACGCCGAGGAGCTCGAGGCGACGCTGAGCAGCGACGAGGCCTGGACCTGGCTGCGCCGACGGGTTGACGTCGAGACCGCGACCCGCGTCCGCGCGCTGCACCTGCCCGGCATCGGCCTGGTCGCGGAGTCGCGCCGCGTCTACACCATGGGCGGCGCCGCGGACGGTACGAGCCTGGCGGCCCAGGTCCTGGGCTTCGTGAACGTGGATGGCATCGGCCAATACGGCGTCGAGGCGGCCGAGGATGCTCGGCTGGCCGGCTCGCCGGGGTCCGTGGTGGCCCAGGAGGACGTGGCCGGTCGGTTGATCGCCGGTTCGGTCCACGAACTCGAGGCGCCCGTCAACGGCGCCGACCTGACGCTCACCCTGGACGTCGGGCTGCAGCACATCCTGGAGGAGCAGATGCTCGACACCTTCACCAGGAACCGTGCCCGGGGCGTGACCGGCCTGGTGATGGACGTCAACACGGGAGCCATCCTCGGCCTGGCCTCATACCCGACCTTCGACGCCAACCAGTACTCGGTCACCGATCCGGTCTTGTTCGGGAATTCCGCGGTCAGCCGCCAGTACGAGCCGGGATCGGTACTCAAGGCCGTCACAGTGGCGGCCGCGCTGGACGCCGGCGCCATCACACCGGCCGACCTGTTCCTCGACGACAACGACCTGCACATCTACGACGCCGTCATCCACAACGCCGACCGGACGTGGTATCCGGAGGGACATGGCCTGCTCACGCCGGCCCAGGTCCTGGCCCTCTCCAACAACGTCGGCGCGGCCACCATCGGCCTGACCCTGGGAGGGCAAGGTCTGTACGACGCCCTGCGACGCTTCGGCTTCGGTACACCGACCGGCGTCGAGATGTCCGGGGAGGCGGCAGGGGTCGTCCTCCACCCCGATGACGAGGGCGCGTCGAAGGAGCTGACCACGGCCCAGAACGCCTTCGGCCAGGGGATCACGGTCACGGTCGTCCAGCTGGCCGCGGCCTACGCCGCCCTGGCCAACGGCGGGCGGCTGGTGATGCCGCACATCGTGGCGGGCTGGACGGACGGGGACGGGACCTTCCGGCCGCGCGAGATTCCGACCCCAACCCAGGTCATCACGCCCGAGACATCGGACACGATCCTCGAGATGTTGACCGGCGCCATCGACGACGGCATCGCCAACGGCGCAGCGGTGGCCGGCTACTCGATCGCCGGCAAGACCGGGACCGCCGAGATCGCGGGCCCGGTCAACGTCCGTGTCCAAACCGGCTGGGATGCCAATGGGCAGCCGATCTACGTCGACACCACCCGGCAGGCGTACATCGAAGGCTGGATCGACTCCAGTTTCGTGGGGATCGCTCCCGCCTCCAGCCCGCGGTTCGTCACGATCATCCTCATTCACCGGCCGGTGGTGGGCGGCGGTGGCATCGGGGAGCGGCCGGAGGACGCCTTCGCGCAGCTGGCGCCGCTGGTCTTCGACTACTACGGCATCCCGCCCGACCGACCCATCCCCGGGGTTGCCACCCAATGAGGCTGGTAGACTCCCGGCCGAAAGCCGCAGGAAACCGCGTGCCCGCGCCGATTCGAATCGACGACCTCCTGGCCGCCACCGGTGGCCGACTCCTGGCCCCCACCCCCGTCCGGTCCTTCCGGCTCGCCGTCGTCGACTCTCGTCGCGTCGTCCCGGGGTGCCTGTTCGTGGCCATGCGCGGGGAGCGCGACGACGGCCACCGGTACGTCGCCAACGCCATCGCCGCGGGCGCCGTGGCGGCGCTCGTCGAGCGTGAGGTCACGCTTCCCTCAACAACGCGGGCGGCCCTGGTCCGGGTCCCGGACAGCCTGATCGCCCTCCAGGAGCTCGCGGCGTGGTGGCGGGACCGATTCGCGGTGCGCGTGGTGGGGATCACCGGGTCGACGGGCAAGACGCTGGCCAAGGAGGTCACCGCGGACGTCCTGGCCCGCACGCTGAGCGTCCTGCGCAACGAAGGCAACCTGAACTCCGAGACCGGTCTGCCCATGACCCTCCTGGGCCTTGAGCCGGGCCACCAGGTCGCGGTCCTGGAGATGGGGATGTACACGGTGGGGGAGATCAGCCGGCTGGTGGAGATCAGCCGGCCCGAGGTCGGGGTCGTGCTGGCGGTGCACCCCACGCACCTGGAGCGGGCGGGAAGCCTGGAGCGCATCGCCCAGGCCAAGGCGGAACTGCCCCGCGGCCTGCCGGCGGACGGGCTCGCGGTCCTGAACGCGGATGACCCGCGCGTGGCCTCCATGGCCGCCCAGACGCGCGCGCCGGTCCGCACCTTCGGCCTGGGCCCATCGGCCGACGTGCGGGCGATCGACGTCGCATCCGACGGGCTGCGTGGCATGACATTCACCCTGCATGCCCCATGGGGACAGCTCCGGGTCCGGAGTGCGTCGCCCGGACGACACCTCGTTCCGCACGCCTTGGCGGCGGCCGCGGTAGCGGAGCATTTCGGCGTGCCGCTGGTCGACGTGGCGGCCGCGCTGGAGGCCGGCAGCTCGGCCCCGCACCGGATGGCCATCGAGGAGATGCCGAACGGGTCGATCCTGGTCGACGACACGTACAACGCCTCGCCGGAATCGGTGTCGGCCGCGCTCGAGTTCGTAGCCCAGACCCCCGTCGGGCGCGGGCGCCGGCTGGCGGTCCTGGGCGACATGCTCGAGCTGGGTCCCGATGAGCGGACACTTCACGAGCGGATCGGCGCCCAGGCCGCCGCGATCCTCGACGGCCTGGTGGGGGTCGGAGAGCGCGGTCGCTGGATCGCGGACGCGGCGCAGGCGGCGGGACTCCAGCGGGTGGCGACGGCGCCCGACGCGGAGCAGGCCCTGGCGGTCGTCGAGCAGACGCTCAACCCTGGCGCGCATGACCTGCTGCTGGTCAAGGCGTCGCGCGGGATCGCCCTCGACCGCCTGGTGGCCGCTCTGCTGGGCCGACCACCGGACCCGGAGAGCTAGCCGTGCTGCCTCTCCTGCTGGCGGTCGTGCTCGCGTTCGGCGGGGTCGTCCTGCTGGGCCCCATCTACATCCGGCTCCTCCAGCGGCTGGGCTTCGGAAAGCAGATCCGGATCGAGGGACCCCAGGCCCACGCGGTCAAGGCCGGCACGCCGACCATGGGCGGGATGCTGATCGTGGTGGTCGTCATGTTCCTGGCCATGGCCATGCGGCTCGAGGACGAAAGCACCCTGACCCCCATGCTGACCCTGGTCGGGGTGGGCATCCTGGGTGCGATCGATGACTTCGTGAACACGCGGACCGGGTTCGGCGTGCGCGGTCGCTACAAGTTGGTCTGGCAGACGGTCGTCGCGATCCTGGCCGCCATCTACATTCAACGCCACTTCGACCTGACCGCCATCAACGTCCCGCTGGTCGGCCAGTTCGAGATCCCGATCCTGCTCCTCGTCCTGTTCATCGCGTTCGCGATCGTCGCCGCCTCAAACGCGGTCAACCTGACCGACGGGCTGGACGGGCTGGCGTCGGGGGTCCTGGTCTTCAGCTTCGTCGCCTACCTGCTGATCGCCCTGGTCGCGGTTCCCGGCCTGAAGCTCAGCCAGCCCGAACTGGCGGTCTTCTGCGCGCTGCTGATCGGCGCCCTGATGGGTTTCCTGTGGTTCAACGTCCACCCGGCCCAGATCTTCATGGGCGACGCCGGGGCGCTGGCGCTGGGTGCGACCCTGGCCGTGGTGGCGGTGGTCACCGGCCAGCTCCTGCTGCTCGTCATCATCGGCCTCGTGTTCGTGGCCGAGACGGTATCGGTCATTCTCCAGATCGGGTCGTACCAGCTTCGCGGCAAGCGGATCTTTCGGATGGCCCCCTTGCACCACCACTTCGAGCTCCTCGGCTGGGCCGAGGAAAAGATCACGCTCCGCTTCTGGATCGTGTCGGCCCTGGCCGGGCTGCTCGGCTTCAGCCTCTTCCTGGCCACCACCGGGCTGTCGTGATGCCGATGCCGATGCCTCCCCTCAGCTCTACCCTCCCCAGCCGCCGATCCGACCTGGCCGGGCGCCGGGTCCTGGTGCTCGGTCTGGCACGGTCGGGGGTGGCGGCGGCCCGCTTCCTGGCCGATGCCGGAGCCCAGGTGACGGCCTACGACCGTCAACCCGCCGAGGCCCTGGCCCAGTCCGTCGCCGCGCTCGGGGGTCGTCCGGTGAACCTGGCCCTGGGGGCGAGTCCGGAGGCGGTCATCGGCCTGCTGGGCGATGCCGACCTGGTGGTCACCAGCCCGTCCATCTCGAGCCGCTTCCCGACCACCGAGCCATGGCTGCGCGAGGCCCTGGCGGAGGCCGAGCTGGGGGGCGCCGCCGTGGTCAGCGAGGTGGACCTCTTCCTGCGCCTGACCCGCGCCCGTGTGCTGGCCGTGACCGGGACCAAGGGCAAGACAACGACCGCGTCGCTGGTCGCCGCCATCCTGGCCGCCGCCGACCTGCCGCACGTGCTGGGTGGCAACATCGGGACGCCGCTCATCGAGGAGGCCGACCGCCTGGAGTCCGCCACGTGGGCCGTGCTCGAGCTGTCCGAGCTCCAGCTCCCCACGCTCAGCCGCGGGGCCGATATCGCGGTCTACACCAATATCCTGGCCGACCACCTGGATCGCCACGCCAGCGTGGAGGCGTACCGGGCGGTCAAGGGCCGCCTGGCCGAACTGTCGGCACCGGGGGGAGAGCTCGTCCTCAACCGGGAGGATCCGGGGTGCGTGGAGCTCGGCGCGCGGCTGCCGGGTGCCCGCGTGCACTGGTACGGCCTCGAGCCACGCCCCGGCGCGGACGCCTGGGTCGAGGATGGCTGGGTCGTGGTCGGCGGCCAGCGGGTGCTGCAGACCGTCGACGTGCCGCTCCGCGGCGAGCACATGCGCCGCAACGTCCTGGCCGCCGCGGTGGGCGCCCGGCTGGCAGGCGCCGACACGACAGCCGTGGCCAACGGGGTCCAAGCGTTCGGGGGCGTTCCGCACCGGCTCGAGGACCTCGGGGTCCGGGCCGGGGTCGCGTACGTCAATGACTCGCAAGCCACCATCCCGGTGGCCGCCATCGCCGGCATCATGGCCTTCGACGAGGGCCGGGTGGTGGTCA
Source organism: Candidatus Limnocylindria bacterium (assembly GCA_046717345.1). GTDB lineage: Bacteria > Chloroflexota > Limnocylindria > QHBO01 > QHBO01 > DASTEQ01. Next base: position 26,836 of record JBKJVN010000093.1, read on the forward strand.
TAGCAGGCGGCCAGGGCAAGGGCCTGGACTACGCCGCGTTCGCGGAGGCCATCGTGGGGCGCTGCCGGGCCGCGGTCCTGATCGGGGACACGGCGCCCGAGCTGGAGCGCCTGATCGGCGGGCGGGTGCCGGTCCGCCGGGCCTCGTCGATGGCCGACGCGGTGGCCGCCGCCAGCGCTGAGGCGCGGCCCGGCGACGCGGTCCTGCTCGCGCCTGCGGCCGCCAGCTTCGACATGTTCGCCGACTACGCCGCGCGCGGCGACGCGTTCCGGGCGGCGGTGGCCGGCCTGCCAGATCCGCGAGGCGACCGATGACCGCGGCCGTCGGCGTCGCGGCCGCGCACCCGCGTGCGGTCCGCCCCCGCGGCGTGGAACGGGGGCGACGCCGGGTCGCAATGCCCCTGCTGGTCGCCGTGCTGGCGCTGGTCGCAATCGGGGTCGTGATGGTCTACTCGGCCTCGAGCGTCCGGGCCCTGCTGAGCAGCAACGACCCGGCGCGGTATGGGATCGCGCAGGCCGTGTTCGCCGCCATCGGCCTGAGCGCGATGGTCGTCCTGAGCCGGATTGACTTTCGGGTCTATCGGTACTTCGCGATACCGGCCTACGTGGGGGCGCTGGTCCTCCTGGCGCTGGTCCTGGTGCCGAGCATCGGGTTCGAGGTCGGCGGATCGCGACGCTGGCTCCAGCTTCCGGTGATCGGGAACTTCCAGCCGGCCGAGGTCGCCAAGCTGGCGATCATCCTGTACCTGGCCCACTGGCTCGACCGCCGGGGGCGCGCGGCGCATGGCCTGCGGGGAGGCCTGATTCCGTTCGCGCTCCTCGTCGCTCCCGGGTTCCTGCTCATCGCCTTGGAGCCCGACCTCGGCACGGCCGGCATCTATGTCGTGGCCGCGATGTCGGTGTTCTTCATGTCGGGCGCCAGCCTGGTCGGCTTCGTCGCCATGGCCGGCGCCGTGGCGGCCGCGGCCGTGGTCTTCGTGAGCCGGACGCCGTACCAGCTGGCGCGGGTTACGACCTTTCTCGATCCCGAGCGCGACCCGCTGGGGGCCGGCTACAACGCCATGCAGGCGCTGATGGCGCTCGCCATGGGCGGGCTGGCTGGCGTGGGGCTTGGCGCCTCGCGCCAGAAGTACCTGTACCTGCCCGCGCCCTCGACCGACTTCATCTACGCCATCATCGGCGAGGAATGGGGCCTCATCGGGACGCTCATCGTCCTGGTCCTGTTCCTCGTCATTGCCTGGCAGGGCTACCGCATCGCGGTCCATGCCCCCGATACGTTCTCCGGCCTTCTGGCGGCCGGGATCACGACCTGGCTCGTGGTCCAGGCAGTCATCAACATGATGGTGGTGACCGCCCTGTGGCCGGTCACCGGCGTCCCACTGCCGTTCATCAGCTACGGCGGAACGGCACTCATCATCAACCTCGTGGCGGTCGGCATCCTCCTGTCGATCAGCCGCGAGGCGCAGACAGGATCGGTGTTCGATGCGCTTCGTGATCTCAGGCGGCGGGACCGGCGGGCACATCTACCCCGCGTTGGCCGTCGCACAAGCCCTGCGCGAGCTGCGTCCCGAGGTTGAGCTCGCGTACGTGGGCGGCGTCCGCGGCTTCGAGCGCCGGCTGGTGGGCGAGGCCGGCGAGATGCCGTATCACCAGCTGGCCGTCCGCTCCCTGCGCTCCGCCGGGCGCGACGCCCACCTGGTCCTGGACCCGATGCGCCTTGTCGCCGCGGCCCCGCAAGCGTGGCGGCTCCTGGGCCGCCTTCGACCGGCGGCGGTCTTCACCACCGGCGGGTACCTCGCCATTCCGCTCCTGGCGGCGGCCCGGGTCCGCGGCATCCCGAGCATCGTGTGGGAGGGCAACGTGATCCCCGGTCGGGCGACGCGCGCCGTCGGACGGCTGGCCACCAGGGTCGCCGTCGCCTTCCCGCCGACCGGGGAGGCGTTCGGGAAGCGTGCGTTCGAGTCCGGCACCCCGATTCGCTCCCTGGCCGGGATCGACCGCGCCGCGGCTCGCGCCGAGATGCGGGTCGGCCCCGACGACCGAGTGCTGCTGGTCTTCGGCGGTTCGCAGGCCGTGGCCCGCATCACGGCCGCCCTGGACGAGGCCCTGCCTGCGCTCGTCGCCGACTGGGTGGTGCTGCACCTGGCGGGCGAGGCGGGGATGGCCGCCGCCCTGGCCAGCCGCGACCAGCTGCCGGAGTCCCAGCGCGACCGGTACCGCCCCGAGCCGTACCTGACCGATCGCATGGCGGCCGCGCTGGTGGCGGCCGACCTGGTGCTCGGGCGGGCCGGATCCTCGACCTGTGCCGAGGTCGCCGCCGCTGGAGTCGCCTCCATCCTGGTCCCGTATCCCCACGCCCGCGGGCACCAGGCGGCGAACGCGGCCTGGCTGGCCCAGCACGGGGCAGCCGTGGTCGTGCCCGACGAGGCATTGACCGGGGAACGGCTGCGGGCGGAGGCGGCGGCGCTTCGCGATGACGCCCGTCGGACGCCCATCGCGGCCGCGGCGCGGCAGCTGGGCCGTCCCCAGGCAGGCCACGAGATCGCGGCCGCCCTCCTGGCGCTGGCCGAGGCCCCGCCCGCGTGACCGCCTCAGCTGCCGCCGGGCGCAGGCGCGAGCTGGATGCCGGCCTGGACCGCCTCGACCGAATCGCGGACGAGCGGGGGATCCGGCTTCGTCCGGACGCGCCCCTGGCTCCGATCACGACCCTGCGGGTCGGGGGTTCAGCCGACCGGCTGGCGGAGCCTCGCACGCGCGACGAGCTGCAGGCGGTCCTGGACGCGGCCCGCGAGGCCGGGGTGGCGTGGCTGGTCGTGGGCAACGGCAGCAACCTGGTCGTCGCCGACCGGGGCGTTCGAGGGCTCGTCATCCGGAACCGGGCCCGCGCGGTCCGCGTGGATGGCAGCGTCCTGTCCGCGGATGCCGGTGCGCCGATGGCGCTGCTCGTGAAGCGCGCGACCGCCGCGGGATTGACCGGAGTGGAGTGGGGGATCGCGGTTCCCGGCACCCTGGGGGGCGCCGTGTGGGCCAACGCGGGCGCCCACGGTGGCGAGATGCAGCAGCGCGTGGCGCAGGTCGACGCCTGGGACTCCGAATCCGGCCGTCTCCAACGCCTGACCAACGCGGCCTGCCGCTTCGACTACCGCGAGTCGCGCTTCAAGCACGAACGCCTGGTGGTGGTGGAAGTCAGTCTCGAGCTGGCCCCAGACGCGCCGCAGGCGGTGGCGGCGCGGGTCGCCGAGCACCAGGCCCAGCGGGCCGCCACCCAGCCGCTGGCCGAGCAGAACGCGGGGAGCGTCTTTCGGAACCCGCCCGGGGACTTCGCCGGACGCCTGATCGAGGCCGTGGGGCTGAAGGGGGCACGGGAAGGCAGCGCATCGGTCAGTGAGCGGCACGCGAACTTCATCGTCACCCAGCGCACCGGACGCGCCGCCGACGTGCGACGCCTGGCCGACCGGGTCCGATCGACCGTGTTCGAGGCGAGCGGCGTGTCGCTGACATACGAGATCGAGTTCGTCGGCGATTGGGAGCTGGACCGATGACCCGCCGGCTCAGGGTCGGGATCTTTGCCGGTGGCCGCTCAGCCGAGCACGAGGTGAGCATTGCGTCGGCCGAGTCGGTCCTGCGCGAGATCGACCGGGATCGGTATGAGCCATACCTCATCTATATCGATGCCGCCGGTGGTTGGCATCTGCCCGCCGGCCCCGCGCCAGAGCTGGGACCCGGCGAGAGCCTGGCCTTGCGCCTGGGTGCCGAGACGATCCCCGAGCACAGCGCGCGACTCGAATCGGGGGACGCGAGCCTGCCCGTGGTGGCCGACGCCCCGTCCGCGGTTCCTGCCCGCGCCGCGGTCCGGAACTTGGCCGAGGCCATCGACGTTGCCTTCCTGGCGGTCCATGGCCCGTTCGGCGAGGACGGGACGCTCCAGGGCTTCCTCGAGCTGGCCGGAATCCCGTATACCGGCGCCGGCGTGCTGGCCAGCGCGGTGGCCATGGACAAGGTCGTTTTCAAGGACCTCATGCGCGGCCACCAGCTGCCGGTGCTGGACTACACGTGGTTCTCGCTCCCCGCATGGCGCCGCGCGCCGCAGCAGGTCGTGGATGAGATCGTGGCCCGGATCGGCTCCCGCGCGGTGGTCAAGCCCGCTCGCCTGGGCAGCAGCGTGGGCATGAGCCTGGCGCATGACCCCGACGAGCTGCCGGCCGCCCTCGAGGAGGCATTCGGCTGGGATTCGAAGGTCATCGTCGAGGCCTACCTGCCCGGAGCCCGTGAGTTCGAGTGCGGCGTGCTGGGCAACGAGGACCCGATCGTCTTCGAGCCCGGCGAGGTCGTCAGCCACCATGAGCTGTACGACTACGAGGCCAAGTACATCCCCGGCCTGGCCGATGTCGTCCCTCGCGCCGATGTCGCGCCGGAGCTGGCGGAACGGCTGCGCGGGCTGGCGCTTGCCGCCTACCGCGCGGTCGACGCGCGCGGCATGGCGCGCGTCGACTTCCTGGCCGTACCCGACGCGGTCTTCCTGTCCGAGATGAACACCATCCCCGGCTTCACGACCACCAGCATGTTCCCCAAGCAGGCCGAGCTGGCGGGGATCAGCTTCGCCGACCTCGTGGCGCGGCTCCTCGATCTGGCCCAGGAGGGCTCGGGCGAATGAGGTGGCAGCGTCTGTTCGAGCCCACCCGTCCGGTCGACCGGCGCCGCCGTGGGCCGACCAGCCAGGCGGCGACCAGCGCGACCCCCAGCCGCACGAAGAGCCGGACGATGGGGCACAAGAACCCTGGGCGCGGGCGGCCGGATCGCGGAGCCCGGACCCCGAAGTCCGTCCCGGCTCCGCGGCGGCGGCGACGCCGCATCAACTGGACCCGGATCACCGCGCTGGCGCTGTCCCTGACCATGGTCGCGACCCTGGCGTGGCTGGCCGGCGGTCCGTTGCTCCGCGTTCGGTCGGTCAGCTACCACGGCGCCGGGTGGACATCGGACAGCGACCTGGACGCGCTGATGGCCCCCGTCATCGGTCGCAGCGCCCTGATGGTCGACGCGGCCGGCCTGGCCCTCGATCTGAGCGCGCTCCCCGGGGTCCAAGGGGCGAGCGTCGAAGTCGGCGTGCTGGGGTCGGCCCAGGTGACATTGGTCGAGGGCGGCGCCGTGGCGCTGTGGCGGACGAGCGCGGCGCAGCTCCTGCTGGCCGAGGACGGCACCGTGGTCGGCGTCCAGTCCCGGGAGGCGGTCCCCCGGGGCAGCCTCGTCGGCCTGCCCGTCATCGACGACCTGCGGGACGCCTCGCATGACCTCACGGTCGGTGACGAGCTGCCTTCCGGCGAGCTGGACGCGGCGCTGGCCCTGGCGGCGCTGACCGGTAGCCGCCTTGGTTCTCAGACCGCAGTCCTGACCCTGGCACTGGATCCGACCTACGGGTTCGTCCTGTCGTCGCCTCAGGCCGGCTGGCGGGCAGCGTTCGGCTACTACGGGCTCGATCCGCTCGAGACGCCTGACCGCATGGCCGCCCGGATCGCGTCCCAGGCCAGCGCCGTCCGGACCCTGTTCGCGGCGCACCCCGAGGCCGGCGTGGCGTGGGTCGATGCCCGCAACCCGGGAAAGGTATATTTCCGTGCCCGGGGCTGAGACTGCCGGCCGGACGGCGGCGGCACCCGAGCCCCGTCCAAGTATGGGGTCCTTGAACGTCCGGATGTGGCTCCCCCTGATCGGGCTCGGGCTCGGCATTCTGCTCGGACTCACCCTCAACGTGAGCGTCAGCCCGGAACTGGCCCGCTACAGCGCCGTCGCCATCCTGGCCGGGCTGGACTCGATCCTGGGCGCGGTGCGCGCGGAGCTGGATGGCCAGTACGACAACCGGATCTTCCTGAGCGGGTTCGTGGCCAACACGGCCGTCGCGGTGGTGCTGACCTTCGTCGGTGATCGGCTCGGGATCGACCTGTACCTCGTGGCCCTGATCGCCTTCGGCCTCCGCATCTTCCAGAACGTGGCGCTCATTCGGCGCCACTTCCTGTAAGGTCGGCCGGCGTCCGAGCGGAGATTTCGTGGACAGAGAGACCGTCCTGGTCGGCATCGACCCTGGCAGCACCAAGGTGACAACCCTCATTGGCGAGGTCACCCCGGCCGGCGACGTGAACGTCGTTGGCTATGGGATCGCCCCCTCGATTGGCATCAAGAAGGGGATGGTCGCCAATATCGAGCAGACGGTGCAGTCCATTGCCACATCGGTCGAGAAGGCCGAGCGGCTGTCGGGCTACAAGATCGGTTCGGCCTTCGTGGGGGTCGGGGGTGGCCATATCTCGTCCCAGAACAGCCGGGGCGTGGTGGCGGTCAGCGGACATCGGCGCGAGGTCAGCAAGGAGGACGTCGCCCGGGCCACCGAGGCCGCCCGCGCGGTTCAGGTCCCGTCCAACCGGGAGATCCTGCATGTCATCCCGCGCGGCTACATCGTGGACGGACAGGAGGGCATCAAGGACCCGCTTGGGATGAGCGCGGTCCGGCTGGAGGTCGAGACCCACATCGTGGCCGGGGCCAGCACCTCGTTGCAGAACCTCACCAAGTGCGTGAGCTCGGCCGGGGTCCAGATTGACGAGCTGGTGATCGCCTCGTTGGCCGCCGCCGAGGCGACGCTGAGCGACACCGAGAAGGAGCTGGGGGTCATCATCGCCGACGTCGGCGGCGGGACGACCGACATGGCCGTTTTCGTGGACGGGGCCGTCCACCATTCGGCGGTGATCCCGGTGGGCGGGATCCATGTCACCAACGACGTGGCGATCGGGCTGCGAACCAGTCTCAACCTGGCCGAGGACGTGAAGATCCGGCATGGCACCTCGAACGTGGCCGAGGTTCAGCCCGAGGAACTGATCAACGTTGCGGTGATGGGCGACGGCGGGGGACAGACCCTCCAGCGTCGCAAGCTGAGCGAGATCATCGAGGCCCGCATGCGGGAGCTGTACGAGCTCATCCGGGAGGAGGTCGCACGGTCGGGACATGGCACCCCGCTTCCGGCGGGCCTGGTCCTGACTGGCGGCGGCGCGCGGCTGGCCGGCGTGGCCGAGCTGGCGCGCGACGTGCTCGAGATGCCGGTCCGGGTCGCGACCCCGCAGGGCGTGGGCGGCCTGATGGATCAGCTCGCGAACCCGGCCTTTTCGACCTCGCTGGGACTCTTGCTGTGGGGCGCCCGCAACGTGGGTGCCGAGCCGATCGGCTACACCACTCGCACGCCGATGAGCGCCGGTTTGAGCCGCGCCGGGACCTGGATCCGGAACCTGTTCCCCGGCTGAGCCCTTCCGTGTTGCGGCACGGCGATGTGGAGGGCGGAGGGCGTCATCCACTGCCCAACGCGAGGTTGTGGACAACTCGCCGCGAGGTTGTGGACAGATCGACTCTCCCTCGCATGGGACGGTCGGTAGAATCGGCCCAGGCCCGTTAACTCTGGGTTCGGACCCTTCCCGTGCCCGGCCATACCGCCTGCACCCAGGAGGATTCGCATGCCGCTCAGGTCCGACGCAGAGAACTTCGCCCTGATCAAGGTCATCGGCATCGGTGGCGGAGGCAGCAACGCCGTCAACCGCATGATCCGCGCCGAGATGATGGGCGTCGAGTTCATCGCCGTGAACACCGATGCCCAGGCGCTGCTCCAGAGCGACGCGCCGCACAAGATCCGGATCGGCGACAAGATCACCCGCGGCCTGGGGGCCGGCGCAGACCCGGCCATCGGCCAGCGCGCGGCGGAAGAGGACTCGGAGAAGATCTACGAGGCGCTCAAAGACGCCGACATGATCTTCATCACCGCCGGCATGGGCGGGGGCACGGGCTCGGGCGCCGCGCCGGTGGTGGCCGAGATCGCCAAGGACCTCGGCGCGCTCACCGTGGCGGTCGTGACCAAGCCGTTCAGCTTCGAGGGCGTGCGCCGCAAGCTGGTGGCCGAGCAGTTCACCGAGGCCCTCAAGGACAAGGTCGACACCCTGATCACGATCCCCAACGACCGGCTGCGCGAGGTCGTGGACAAGAAGACCTCGATCCTCGACGCGTTCCGGGTGGTGGACGACGTCCTGCGCCAGGGCGTGCAGGGCATCAGCGACCTGATCATGGTGCCGGGCCTCATCAACCTCGACTTCGCCGACGTGAAGACGATCATGCGTGAGGCGGGGAGCAGCATGATGGGGATCGGCGTCGGAAGCGGCGAGAACCGCGCCGTGGAGGCGGCTCGGGCGGCGGTCATGAGCCCGCTGCTGGAGATCAACATCCAGGGCGCCCGCGGCATCCTGTTCAACGTCACCGGCGGCAGCGACCTCGGCCTGTTCGAGGTCAACGAGGCGGCCGAGGTGATCAAGGAGGCCGCCGATCCGGAGGCCAACATCATCTTCGGCACGGTCATCGACGACCGGATGCGGGACGAGGTCAAGGTGACGGTCATCGCCACCGGCTTCGATGGGACCCGCAAGCCGAAGCCCGGCCCGCGAGCCGCGGTCAGTGAGACGGCCGTCGGTCTTGAATCGTCACTCGACGAGAAGAGCCGCGAGCTGCTGGCCGAGATCGAGCGCGAACGGGCCGAGCGATCGCCATTCGCGGTGACGCCGGCGTCCGATCCGCTGCCCGTCGGGCCCGAGCCGGCGGAGGTCATCCGGTCGCGTGACCGTGAGCCGGTCCCGTCGCGTCGGACGTCACTCGAACGACCCGCGTACGGCGACACCGACCTCGACATCCCGAGCTTCCTGCGCCAGCCGAACCGCGAACGCGAGTAAGGCGGCTCGGCATGGACCGATGAGCCCCGGCTGCGGCCGGGGCTCGTTGCGTACCGGGACATGACCGATACCGATCCTCTGGTCGCCGCCATCGCCGAGCGCTGGGCCCGCGTTCAGGCCCGAATCGATGCCGCCGCCGCGGCCGCGGGCCGCGATCCAGCCCGCGTTCGGGTGGTGGCGGTCAGCAAGGGCTTCGGGATCGACGTCGTCCGCGCCGCGCGCCGTGCCGGACTGGAGCGGTTTGGGGAGAACCGAGTCCAGGAAGCCGAGGCCAAGGTCGTCTCAGTGCCAGACGTGGAGTGGCATCTCGTCGGGCACCTGCAGTCGAACAAGGCGCGCCGGGCGGTGGTCATGTTCCCGTGGCTCGGGGCCATCGACTCGGTGGCCCTGCTGGAACGCGTCGACGCCCTCGCCGACGAGCTCGGCCTGCGGCCGCGGGTCCTGCTCCAGGTCAACCTGACCGGATCGGCGTCCCAGCACGGTTTCGGGTTGAGCACGCTGGGATCCGGCGGCAGCGACCGCACCGACCTCGCCCGGTCGCTGGCCTCCATCCGTGCCGCGCGAGTTGAGGGCCTGATGGGGATCGGTCCTCTGACGAGCCGGGCCGACGCCTCTCGTGCGGCCTTCGCGCGGCTCCGCCAGCTCCGCGATGAGCTGGAGCACGAGACGGGCCAACCGCTGCCCGAGCTCTCGATGGGCATGAGTGCCGACCTTGAGTCCGCGGTGGCGGAGGAAGCGACCCTGATCCGGGTCGGGACAGCGCTGTTCGGAGAGCGGCCGATCACCGACTAACCGCAACTCCGGGCGCGTTCAGGGCGCTGCTATTGTGGCCCGGTGGCAGTGGTCCTCATCACCTTCATCAAGCTGCTCAGCACTCTGCTCTGGGTGCTGATCCTGGCCCGGGTCCTCATCAGCTGGACCAATCCGCGGGGCGGCGGCCCGGTGACGGCGTTCGTCTACCAGTTCACGGAGCCGATCCTGGCGCCGATCCGCCGTTTGATCCCACCGACATCGGGGATCGACTGGTCGCCGCTGATCGCGATGTTGATCCTGTCCGTCGTCTCGCGCGTCGTCTACTCCCTCTGAGACGCGCGTTTGGGAGCCGATCAGGGCGTCGCTATACTGGCCGTCCCCCGATGGGCGATTAGCTCAGCTGGTTAGAGTGCACGGTTCACATCCGTGAGGTCACTGGTTCGAATCCAGTATCGCCCACCACCCCAACGCTGAGCCGCTGAGACTCGACCTATGCGGTCACTCCTCGCTCGTCTGCGCCGGGATCCCTGAGATGCGGGTCGCCATCTTCGGTGAGTCCTACCTGCCCCATCTGTCCGGGGTGACGGTCTCGACCGAGACGCTGGCCCGAGGCCTGGGCGCCCTGGGCCACCAGGTCCTGCTGGTCGTGCCGGATCCGGGGTCAGGATCCGATCCGGGGACCGCGGGCGCGCCCGGGCCCGACCCCGAGACCGCATGGCTGCCGTCCTACCACCTGCCCCCGGCCCCGCCGGGCTACCGGATGCCGGTGCCGCTGCCCTCCGCCGCGCTGCGACGGGCGGTGGCGTTCGCGCCCGACGTCGTCCACGCCAACTCGCCGTTCACCTCGGGGATCATGGCCCGCGCGGTGGCCCGGCGTGCCGGCGCCCCGCTGGTGTTCACGCATCACACCCGCTTCGCCGACTACGGCCACTACCTGGGGCCCCTGGCCGGCGTCTCGAGCCGGGTGACCGATGCCTGGCTGGAGGCCTGGTGGGCCGGCTGTGCGGCGGTCGTGGCTCCGTCGGAAGATCTGGCTGTCGAGATCCGCGCCGCGCTCGGGTCTCGTCGACGCCCGCTGGTGCGGATGATCCCCACCGGCGTCGACGTGGCGGGCATCGCGGCATTGCCGGAGGGCCATCCGCGCCGGCTGGCCGGGTGGCCCCACGACAGCATCGTCCTGGTCAGCCTGGGGCGCGTGGCGCGGGAGAAGAGTCCCGAGGTGCTGGTCGACGCGTTTGTCCGAGCCGCCCGCCGGCGGCCGAGGCTCCGGTTGCTGTTCGTCGGCGGGGGACCCGCCGAGGACGCGGTGCGGGCCCGCGCGGCCGAGGCAGTGGTGTTAGGGCGGGTCCACGTCACAGGCCGGCTGCCGCGGGACGAGGCGCTGGCCCTGGTGAAGGCCAGCGACCTGTTCGTGTTTGCCTCGCAGACCGAGACCCAGGGCCTGGTCCTGGCCGAGGCTCTCGCGGCCGGTCTGCCGGTGGTGGCCGTCGCGGGACCGGGGCTCGCGTCGACCATCCGGCCCGGCATCGATGGCGAATTGGTGCCTGCCGAACCCGCCGCCACCCGCGCTGAGCGCCTGGGGGTCGTCGCCGGCGCCCTGGCCGGGGATCGGCGGCGACAAGAACGCATGGCCGCCCAGGCCCGAGAAGGCGCGGCACGCTTTGACGCTCGCACCCGGGTGGCCGAGGTCGCCGGGCTCTATCTCGAGCTCCTGGCGGGCCGCCGATGACCGGGCTTGCGGCCGGGGAGGCGCCGACTACAATGCCGTGACATGCGTGCCCGCCTGTTCGGCCTGCAAGCCGTCATCCAATTCGAACCCTCCCGGCCGGCAGCGCGCCGCGACCGATTCGGTCTGACCCGCGCGACCACTGTCTACCACCGCCCACTCCGCGACCGGCGGACGACCGCCACCGTGCACGCGCTGCGCTGCCAGACCAGCCGGTACCGCTTCCCGGATCTTGGCCGCCTGGCCGCTCATCGGGCTCGCCGGTCTCCGCTCCCGCTCGGCCTTCCCCGCGCGCACCGCGCCTAGCACCGCGCGTGGCCGTCAAGCGCAACGCGCGCGCCACCTCGGCTGGTGGCGTGGTCTATCGGCGCACGCCGGCCGGACCCGAGATCGTCCTGGCCCATCGCCGTTCCCCGGCCCTGTGGGCGCTGCCCAAGGGCACGCCGGCGCGCGGCGAGTCGCTCGAAGAGACGGCCCTGCGCGAGACGGCGGAGGAGTCCGGCCTGGCGGGGGAGATCGAGGAGCCGCTGGGCGCCATCAGCTACGTCTTTGTCCGTGGGTCGACCCGCTACTTCAAGACCGTCCACTTCTTTCTCATGCGCCCCATCGGCGGTGACCTCGCCGATCACGACCACGAGTTCGACGACGTGCGCTGGGTCCCGTTGCCGGAGGCGCTGCGACTGATGAATTACCCGACCGAGCGGAGCGTGGTCGAGCTGGCCGAGCGGGCGCTGGCCGCAGCCCCGGAATCGACCGCCCAGCCCGCCCGATGACCGCCGCCGATCTGCGGCGGACCCCGCTCGACGCGGCGCACCGAGCCCTGGGAGCCCGGATGGTTGCCTTCGCCGGCTATGAGATGCCGATCCGCTACACCTCCGAGCTCGAGGAGCACCGCACGGTCCGCTCGGCAGTCGGCCTGTTCGACCTGTCCCACATGGGCGAGATCGGGCTGACCGGGCCCGACGCGCTGGCATTCGCCCGCTTCGCGCTGGTCAATGACCCCGGGACGTTGGAGCCGGGTCAGGCCCAGTACTCCATGCTGTGCGCCCCCGATGGCGGCGTCATCGACGACGTGATCGTGTACCGCACCGACCCCGGCTACCTGGTGGTCTGCAACGCGGCCAACCGCGACGCCGTGGTGAGCCATCTCGCGGCACTCCGCGCCGCCGCGGAGCTCGACGTCGGAGTGGAGGATCGGTCCGACCGGACCGCGCTGATCGCCCCCCAGGGCCCACGGGCCGCCGAGCTGCTGGCAGGCCTGACCGATGTCGACCTGGATACCATCGGGACGTATCGGTCCGCGCTCGGGCAGGTGGCGGACGTGCCGTGCCTGGTGGCCCGCACCGGCTACACCGGCGAGGACGGCTTCGAATTGTTCTGCGCGGCGCAGGACGCCCAACGGGTGTGGGAGGCCCTATTCCAGGCCGGTGGCCGCTTCGGCCTGCTGCCGTGCGGACTGGCCAGTCGAGACACGCTGCGCCTGGAGGCTGGCATGCCGCTGTACGGCAACGAGCTCGGTCGCGACGTGAACCCGTACGAAGCCAACCTGGGCCGCGTGGTCAAGCTCGACAAGGGCGATTTCGTCGGCCGGGCGGCGCTGGCGGACATCCAGCGCCAGGGACCCCGCCGCCGCCTGGTGGGACTGGTCATGCAGGACGAGGGGATCGCTCGACACGGGTATCCGGTGGTCGACGCGGCGGGCACGCGCCCACCGACCGACATCGGGGTGGTCACCAGCGGCAGCATCTCGCCCACCCTCGGCCAGCGCATCGCCATGGCGCTGATCCGCAGCGACGCGGCCGAGATCGGCGGTGGCGTGGCGGTGATGATCCGCGAGCGACCCTGCCGGGCCGAGCAGGTAAAGTTGCCGTTCTATCGACGCCCGCGCCCCACTGAGGAACGGACCACTTGACGCTGCCCGACGACCGACGGTACTCGCGCGAGCACGAGTGGATCCGGCTCGAAGATGGCGAAGGCGTGATCGGGCTGACCCGGTTCGCGGCCGATGAGCTGGGCGACATCGTCTACGTCGAGCTGCCGGCCGCGGGCGCGACCCTCACCCAGTTCGCGAGCTTCGGCGTGGTCGAGTCAGTCAAGGCGGTGAGTGACCTGTTCGCGCCGGCCAGCGGCGCGGTCGTCGCCGTCAACGAGGAGCTTCGAACCCGACCCGAGCTGTTGAACAGCGACCCCCACGACGCGGGTTGGATCTGCCGGATCAAGGTCGCCGACCCAGCCGAGCTCGACGCCCTGCTGGAAGCGTCCGCCTACGCGGAGCTGGTCGGGAGCGAATGACCTACTCCCCGCACACGGACGCCGACCGAGTGGCCATGCTGGAGGCCATTGGGGTGGCGTCGGTGGACGACCTGTTCGCCGACATTCCCGAATCCGTGCGGGCCACCCGCTTCGACCTTCCGTCGCCCCTGAGCGAGCAGGAGGTGCGGGCCGAGCTGTCGCGCCTGGCGGGACGGAACCGGATCCCGGAGGTGTCATTCCTCGGTGCGGGCGCGTATCGCCGCCTCATCCCGGCCGTCGTGGACGAGGTCGTGGGACGGGCCGAGTTCGCCACAGCCTACACGCCGTACCAGCCGGAGGTCAGCCAGGGGACGCTCCAGAGCATCTACGAATTCCAGTCGCTCGTCTGCGAGCTGACCGGGATGGAGGTCGCCAGCGCGAGCCACTACGACGGGGCGACGGCGACGGCCGAGGGGGCGCTGATGGCATGCCGGCTCACCGGCCGGCATCGGGTGGCTGTCTCGCGGACGGTCCATCCCCAGGTGCGCCGGGTACTGGAGACGTACTGCTCGGGCCCCGGCGTGGAGGTGGTGGAAGTTCCGGCCGACCTGTCCGAGGCCGGCTCCGGGCTCACCGACCTGTCCGCCGTCGGCAGCCTGGTTGGCGACGACGTCGCGTGTCTGATCGTCCAGGAACCGAACTTCTTCGGCCTGCTCGAACCGATGCCCGAGCTGGCTGCGGCGGCCCATGCGGCCGGGGCACTGGTCGTGACTCTGGTCGATCCGGTGAGCCTCGCCCTGCTCGAGGCTCCCGGCCGCTACGGCGCCGACATCGTGACCGCCGAGGGACAGCAACTGGGCATCCCGCTCGCCTTCGGCGGACCGTATCTGGGGCTCATGGCGGCCCGGATGAGCGCGGTCCGCCAGCTGCCCGGACGGCTGGTGGGCGCCACCCGGGACGCGGCCGGGCGCCGGGGATACGTGCTCACCCTGCAGGCCCGCGAGCAGCACATCCGTCGCGAAAAAGCCGCCAGCAACATCTGCACCAACCAGGCGCTGTGCGCCCTGGCCGCCACCGCGTACCTGTCGGCGGTCGGTCCCGAGGGCCTGCGGGAAGCCGCCGAGCGCTCGACGATCCAGGCCCGCCACCTGGTGGCCACGCTCGAGACGGCCGGCATCGCCGCCCGCCGATTCACGGCGCCGTATTTCAGCGAGGTTGCGCTGCGCCTCGCCGATGCCGGCGCGCGACATGCCGAGCTCGTCGAGCAGGGCATTCTGGCCGGGCTGGTCATCGAGCCCGACTACCCCGAGCTGCCCGACACGCTGCTCCTGGCCACGACCGAGCTGACGACCGACGAGGACATCCGGCGGCTGGCCGCCGCCCTGGGAGCCGCGTCGTGAGCGCCGTGGGAGAGCGGTCCACGACCGACGCCTCCGGCCGAGGAGCGGCGTTTCACTCCCCGCCGGCAGGGGAGGGGCTCCGGGTCGTGGAACCGACCCTGTTCGAGCGGTCCCGGCCCGGGCGGCGCGCCGTTCGATTCCCCGCTCCGTCTGACGCGGCTCGCACAGCGGCCGCCAGCCAGCCGCCGATCCCCGATGCCGCGCGCCGCACCGCACCCCTTCGCCTGCCGGAGGTCAGCGAGCTCGAGCTGGTTCGCCACTTCAACCGCCTGAGCCGGCTGAACCACGCCATCGACATTGACTTCTACCCGCTCGGGTCGTGCACCATGAAGTACAACCCCAAGCTGAACGAATGGGCGGCCCGCCTGCCGGGGCTGGCCGGCTCGCATCCGCTCGATCCCGGCCCACTCAGCCAGGGCAGCCTGGAGCTCCAGTGGCTCCTGGCCGAGCTGCTGCGCGAGATCGGGGGCTTCGCCGCCGTCAGCCTCCAGCCCGCGGCCGGTGCCCACGGCGAGCTGACCGGGATGCTCATGACCCGGGCGTTCCACCGGTCGCGCGGCGAGGGCGACCAGCGGCGGGTCGTCCTCGTGCCCGACAGCGCCCATGGCACCAATCCGGCCACCGCCAGCATGGTGGGCTTCACGACCCGAACCGTCCCGTCCAACGCCCGGGGCGGCATCGACCTCGACGCGCTGCGGGGTGCACTGGGGCCCGACACCGCGGCGCTCATGATCACCAATCCGAGCACGCTGGGGATCTTCGAGGACCAGATCGAAGACGTTCTGAGCGCGGTTCAGGCGGCGGGCGCCATCGCCTATATGGACGGGGCCAACCTGAACGCGATCCTCGGTCGCTTCCGCGCCGGCGAGGCGGGATTCGACGTCATGCACTTCAACCTGCACAAGACGTTCAGCACGCCGCACGGAGGCGGGGGACCGGGAGCCGGACCCATCGGGGTCAGCCCGCGCCTGGCGCCCTTCCTGCCGGCGCCCCTCCCCCAGCTGGTCGAGGGGGACCCGGCCACGGTGCTGGCCAATGCGTGGTCCGGCCGCTCGACGCCGGACGCCCGATTCGCACTCGAGGCTCCCGGCGCGCGGCCCACCGCCATCGGGCAGGTCCGGACGTTCAGTGGCAACTTTGGCATGCACCTGCGTGCGTACGCGTACATCCGCGCCAACGGCGCGGCCGGCCTGCGCCAGGTCACCGACGACGCGGTGCTGGCCGCCAACTACGTCCGGGTCCGGCTGGGGGACGCCTACGAGCTGCCGTTCGACCGCATCTGCAAGCACGAGGTGGTCTTCAGCGCGCGGCGCCAGAAGCGCGAGCATGGTGTGAGCGCGCTCGACATCGCCAAGGCCATCCTTGACGAGGGCATCCACCCGCCGACCATCTACTTCCCCCTCATCGTCGAGGAGGCGCTCATGATCGAGCCCACCGAAACGGAGACGCGCGAGACGCTGGACCGATTCGTCACGATCATGCGGGACATCGCCGAGCGATCAGCGCGCGATCCGGAAGCGGTTCGACAGTCGCCGCGCACCACGCCGGTGGGCCGCCTGGACGAGGCCGCCGCGGCCCGCCAGCCCGACCTGGCGTGGCCCTTTCCGGAGGCCGATCGAACCGGGGCCACGCTCAGCGGGTAGTATCTTCACCGATCCGGCCACTGAGCAGCACGGAGAGCGAGTGGTCGACCCACAGGTAATAGGTCTCGTCGAGCGGATGCAGTCGGGCGACCTGCAGGCGTTCGAGGAGTTCTTTCAGACCTACCAACGTCCTGTCTACCTGACCGCGCTGGCGATCACGCGCGATCCGTTCCTGGCCGAGGAGATCCTTCAGGACTGCTTCGTCAAGGCCTATCGCGTCCGCCACCGCCTGCGGACCGATGTATCGCCGCTCCCCTGGCTGCAGCGTGTGTGCACGAACCTGTGCTACAGCCGGCTCTCGCGGCGTCGCGCGCCGCTCGAGCCGCTGACGGACCTCATCGGCAACCTCGCGCCGGACCTGTCCGCCCGCCCCGACCAGGTCGTCGAGTCGCGGGAGATCGTGGACGTCCTGCAGCGCGGCATTGATGCCCTTCCCCCGAAACAGCAGACCGCGATCATCCTGTACTACCTGCATGGCTACAGCCTGGCGGAGGCGGCCGAGATCGCCGGCTGCCAGGTGGGCACCATGAAGTCCCGCATCCATTACGCCCTGCGCGCGCTGCGCGTGCTGCTGCCGGTCGAGCGCCGCGCCCCCCTGCCGCGCCGCGCCCGGCTGGCGGACGAGCGGAGGACCTGAGCGTGGACTGCCGGCGTGCTGCCCGCGAGCTGATCGAGTTCTTCCGCTTCGGCGAGCTCGATGCTCGCTCCGCGCCGCATCTCGAGCACCTCGAGGTGTGCCTGGCCTGCCGCCGGGAAGTCGGCCTAGACCGCGAACTGGTCATCCAGCTGCACCGCGCCCTGGCGGCGCGGGTCGACGGTCACGCCCCCTCGCCCGGCGCGTGGCTCGAGATCCGCCGCCGCGCCCTCGAGGACGAGCGTCCGCGCTGGCGCCTGCGCCTGCAGCCCCTGTCTCGCCTCGCCCTCGTGGGAGGGACCGCAATCGTCCTGCTCGCTCTCGTGGCGCCGGCCGGCCTGTCGCCGTTCCACGTCCAGCCCGAGCTCGTGTATCGCGAGCCGACCTGGCAGAACTTCGAGGAAGCGGCCTCTGGCGAGCTGGTGGATCCGTACGCTGGGCGCTGGTGGCTCCGGTATGCGACGCTGGCACCCTCTGCATTGGCCAGCGGATCGCTGGCCACGGTGGACCCCTGGGAGCAGTTGGCGACGCCGTCGCGACGATCAAGCGGGCCCGTCCATTGAACCTCTCCCGGCCCAGGGCGCCGGGAGCGAACGGCATGGGGAGCGGGCTGAACTTCGGGACCCCGGCATGGGTAGTCAAAGTGGTACCGGGTGTCCGGAAGTCGCCGTGCGCGTCGTGCACAATTCCTTGACGACGACCGTCGCCGCGGGCCATGATTGGTGGGCTTGCCGCGGGCGCTGTCCAACGGCGTGACGCCGGTGCGCCCCGGTCTTGCTATGCACGATTAGGGAGAGGAGGGCCAGCCGAGCGACGATCGCTGAACGTCGTCATGGCTTGAATGCTTCGAGCACATGGCGATCGAACCGAACGCCGCTATCCCGCGGCAAATTCCAATAGTCGCCGAAAGGCGAAAGGACATGTGTATGTGGTTTAAGAAGACCATGGGCGTCGCGATGGCGCTCATGCTTCTGCTGGCAGCTTGCCAGGCGAGCGCTTCGGTGTCGCCGGGCGAGAGCGCGCCAGCCAGTGAGGCGCCGGCAGTCCCGCAGGTTTTGCGGACCGCTCTCGGCACCGAACCGCCGTCGCTCGATCCCAACGTGGCGACCGACAGCGAGTCGATCCAGGTGCTGCGATCAATCACCTATCCACTGGTCTACTTCGACGTGGAACTGAACGTCGTTGACGGCATGGCGTCGTACGAGATCAGCGAAGACGGCCAGACCATCACCTTCACCCTGAAGGATGGCTACGCCTACAGCGATGGCCAGCCCATCGTTGCCGGCGATTTCGTCTACAGCTGGCGGCGGCTCATGGACCCCCGTACGGCATCGGAGTACGCGTACGTCCTCGACTACGTCGTGGGGGGCGTCGAGCTGCGCAACGCCGATCCCGAGGTCGATGACATCGACGCCATGATCGAGGCATTCGGCGTCGAAGCACCGGACGACAGTACGTTCATCGTTCACCTCGCCCAGCCGGCTGCCTTCTTCGTCTACGTCGCCACCATGTGGCTGACGGTCCCGCTTCGCGAGGACATGGTGTTCACCGAGGCCGAAGGCTACATTTCTTCGGGCCCGATGATGCTCACCGAGTGGAACCACAACGCGAACGTCGTCTTGGAGCCGAATCCGAACTGGGGAGGCGAGCCCGTGAATCTCGAGCGCATCGAGATGGCGGTCATCGCTGACCAGGCGGCGGCACTCGCGGCGTATGAAGCGGGTGACATCGACATCACTGCTCCTCCTGCGGCGGAGATCGCCCGCATCGAGGACGATCCCGAGCTGGCCCCGGATGTGTTCCGCGGCAACAACCTGGGGGTCGAGTACTACGCCTTCGACCTCAAGGATCCGAACGGGCCATTCGCGCGCTCGGCTCTGTTGCGGCGGGCGTTCCATGAGGCCATCGACAAGGACTCCATGCTCCAGGTGGCGTTCGGAGGCGTCGGGCTCGTCGCGAATAGCGTCGTGCCGCCCGGCATGCCGGGCCACCAGGATGAGGTGTTCCTGCCGTTCGACCTCAAGCAGGCCCAGGCCGACTTCCAAGCCGGCCTGGACGAGCTCGGCCTCGCGTCGGCAGCCGACCTGCAGCTGCAGATCGGTTACAACACCGGAAGCACTCACGAGGGCCGGGTCGAGTACCTGCAGGAGACGTGGCGCGAAGCCTTCGGGGTCGAGATTGAGCCCGTGGGCATGGAGTTCGGGACCTACCTCGACCGGCTGAGCAGCGATCCGTTCGACATCTTCCGGCTTGGGTGGAGCGCGGACTTCCCGCACCCCCAGAACTTCCTCAACGACCTGTTGGGCTGCGGAAGCGGCAACAACAACTCCGGGTACTGCAACGAGGAAGCTCAGGCACTCATGGCCGAGGCGGCTGTGAGCCCCGCGCTGGAGGATCAAGTGGCCCTGTACAACCAGGCCCAGGAGATCATGATGGCGGACTCGCCGATGATGATGCTCCGCTGGGGCTCGTTCTTCACCCTCGTCAAGCCGTGGATCCAGAACCTGGGTATCACCCCGCTGGACTCCGATGCTGGAGAGCACTTCTATGCGTGGACGGTCATCGCGCCGCACGAGTAGAGCAACGCTCCGTTGAGCTGAACTGAACGTCGGGCGGGCCCGCCCCCCGCCCGCCCCACCGCCCCGGCGGCCGAGGATTATTCTTAGGGTGGCCTGGCCGGCGAAAGACACA
>JBKJVN010000094.1:0-9282 GCA_046717345.1 Candidatus Limnocylindria bacterium
CCAGCCGCCGGAAGGGTGCGGATCCATGTTGTGGGCAGGTTATCAGCGCTGGTCGGAGATGTGGAGAACCTGTGGATGAGTGTGCAATTAGGCTGGAAAGTGGTGGATAACCCCTATTGTGGGGATGTTAGGTGGGGGCCTATGATTCTCGAGTCCCGAAGGGGCAGCACGATCCGGGTCTGAGATTGCATCAAGGTCCTGGTGACGGCTCCGGAGATTGCATCAAAGGGTCGGGTGCCGTTCCTTCGGGACATTACGTTGTGTCCCGAATCCGGCGCACCTCGAGACTCTCCACCTGGTCGGGGTCGGTGAGCACCGCGACGGCGTCGTATCCCTCCTCCTCGAGTTTCGGCAACGACGCCCGCAGGAAGCGATCCTGTCTGCGAACCGCGGAGGGCGGGACACGTCGGTCGGTCCGGGCGGCGTTGCGGGCCAGGCTGATCTCCAGCGGGAGGGCCAGCACCAAGGCGATCGTCGGGCGGCGATGACGAGCGGCCGCGGCCAGGAGCCGGCGTCGGGCCCATCCCTGGACGTTGGTTGCGTCGATCACGGTCAGCTCGCCGGCACCCATCCGGCGCTCCAGGTCGGCATGCAGGCGGCCGAACGCCTCGCCGGTCACTGACTGGTCGCCCGCGTCGCCGGCGATGGCCGCGCGGTAGTCGTCCGAGGCGAGCACCTCGGCCGAGGAGAAGTGTCGGGCCGCCAGGGTCGACTTCCCGCTCCCCGCCGGGCCGATCAGCACGACCAGCGCCCCCGGCGGCAGGTCGAGGACCGTCACCCGATGGGCGCCAGAAGCTCGGCCCCGTCGTTGCGGACGCTGTTCACGGCGGCCGAGACGGGGTAGGCGTCCAGGGGCTGGGACGGAAACGGGAACAAGAGGGCTCGCAGCTCGGCGAGCCGTGCGTCCTCCGACAGCCATAGGTCCCAGTCGGCGGGATCCAGGATCACCGGCATCCGGTTGTGGATGGGCGAGACCAGGTCATTCGGGACGGTGGTCAGGATCGAGCACGTGTACAGGCGCTCCCCGGTGTCCGCCTCCCGCCAGACGGCCCACACCCCGGCCAGGGCCAGCGGCTCCCCATCCCGGCGCCGCACGGCGAACGGCTCGCGACGGCCGTCCGCCCGGTGCCACTCGTAGAACGCGGCGGCCGGGACGATGAGGCGGCGCTTGGCGAACGAGGTCCGGAAGGCCGGGGAGCGCTCCACCGTCTCGGCCCGCGCGTTGATGAGGCGTGCCGCTCCCTTTCGATCCTCTGCGTACCACGGGACGAGGCCCCACCGGAACGGCTCGATGACGCGCTCCCCATGGTGCTCGACCACACCGGCCACCTCGTCGGTGGGCGCCACGTTGTACCGCTCGCCCGGGAGGTCGAGCGTCGGCCGGGCCCGGAAGATGCGGGCCAGCTCCTCCGCGGAATGGGGCTGCGCGAATCGGCCGCACATCGATCAGTCGCGCTCCAGGCGGTAGCCCTCCGGCAGCGCGTCGCGCGCCGCCTTGAGCGCTGCCTCGAGGTCCGAGCCATCCGGCCCGCGGAGCGTCAACGGGATGCCGGTCGGGAGTATTGGGCCACCCTCGCTCTCCCAGTCGGCCTCCTCGGTCGGGATCGGCTCCGGCACGGCCGCGGCCGCCTCACGCTCGGCTACGCCGGGTTGGGGTTGCGGTGGCAGCGCCACGGCGAGGTCCCCCCGCAACGCGAGACCGTGATACAGCCCCGCCACGAGCGCGACGATCAGGATCCCGGCCGGGGTACTCAGCTCCCCGACCGCGTCCCCGCTCAACCCGGCGCCGAGCAGGAACCCGAAGAGCCGATACAGGATCAGCGCCAGGCTTGACAACCCGGCAATGACCGCGACGGCCAGCACGATGAGCAGCCCAGCTCGCCGGACCGTCGACGCCGCCTCGGCCTGGGGAAAGGCTCGGTGACGCCGCTCCATGGGCGCCCAGGCCCAGATCCAGACCGCGCCCCCGAGGACGGCCAGCGGGAGGTCGAGTGCCAATTCGCTGACGGGGCTGCTGAACTCGGGATGCGCGCCGAGGGCCGCGTCCAGCGTGATCGTGATCAGGCGGGCGCTGCCGGCTGCCGCAAACGCGAGCCCGGTCAGGCCGACCGCAACGTGCTCTAAACGCCAGGCCAGCCCCGGTCGATCCGCATCGACTTCGACGGTGGCCTCTCGCCGCAAGCTCCGGGCGTGGAACCACCAGCCGAGTGCGAACGGAAGGGCCGCGATCGCGCCAGTCGCCATGGCCGGGACGATCTGGTCCGGCGGTCGGCCCATGCCCAGCAGGGCCGCCAGCAGCGGCTCGAGCGCGGCTGACACGAGGGCGATGGTGCCGGTCACCCCGACCACGATCAGGGCACCGAAGTATCCGACCCGCAGCCGCGCTGCCCGCTCGCTCGCGCCGCGCCAGCCGGGATCGGTACGCAGGCGGCTGGCATACCACGCATGTCCAGCCCAGATGGCCGCCCCGACGATGGTCGGTCCGACTGAGCCGATCCACACGTATGGCTCGACCGTGTCGCCGACCGCGCTCCGGACCGCGGCATCCACTAGAGGGACGAGGCTCGTCAACGACCACACCGCGCCGCCGAAGGCGGCCCCATACAGGTAGGCCCGCGGCAACCACACGGCCGCGCGGCGCAACTCCCCGGCGGCCATGTCGCGTCGGCGCAGGAGCGCGTGGTAACCCCAGGCTGCGCCACCCACCAGCGCCGTCGCGAGCGCCGGGCCGGCCGGAGAACCGTAGGACGCGTCCGGGGCCGGGAGGAGGTCGGCCAGGAGCCCGAAGACGAGGTCGCTGATCGCGAGGGCTGAGATGGCCAGCAGGATGGCCAGCAGCAACGCGAAGTACAGGGCCCGCAGGGCGGACTGGCGTTCGGCGTCGGATGGGTCGTGCTCGGGACGGATGCTGCGCTCCGCGAACCACCAGTGGAGGAGCCACACCGGGGTGCCCACGCCGACCAGGGCCAGGGCGCCGCTGAGCTGCTGGCTGGCGTCGAACTGGCCCGACAGCACGTCCCCGCGCATGCCGAACGTCTCGAGCAGGACCCGGACCAGCGACTGGAGCCCGAACAGCACGAAGCCGAGCGACACTCCCGACAGGAGGTAGACGTACAGGCGTCGAGCGGCTTGCATCGGTATGGCCCTGCCTAGTCGGCCGGAGCGGGTGCGGGGACGGGTGCGGGGTCGAGATGGACCAGGGCTTGATCGATGCGCCAGGCCCCATCCTCGCGCAGCATGCGAACCTCGGCCGGGTATGAGTATCGGTCGGCGAACAGCACGTCGCCGTAGCTGACCTCCACCGTCAGCCGCAGCGTCGCCCGTTCGTCACCATCGGTCTGGACCTGGTCGACTCCGTCGTACAGGACGCGGCGCGACTCGGTCGCGTACATCCCGTAGTCCGTGGCCGCCCGCTCGAATTCCTCGAGGCTCATCTGGCGCTGGACGTCCGCCGAGAAGGACGCGTACGCGGCCTCGTAGTCCTCGTCCTCGAACGCCTGGAGATACGCCTGCAGCGCGGCCTGGGGCGAGTCGGCCGGGAACTGGCCCGGATCCTGGGCGGCCGACAACCCCACCGCCACCACGGCCAGGATCGCCACTACCCCGATGCCCACCCCGATCGCGACCAGACCGCGCATCGGCTACACCACGTTGAGCTCGCGGAGGGGCTGCCCCCGCGCGATCCGCTCGTAGCCGAGCGGGGTCAGATCAATCGTCCGATACGCGCCGTGAATGATCAGCTCGGCCAGGCCGCGGCCAACGGCCGGCGCCTGCTGGAGCCCGTGCCCCGAGAAGCCGTTGGCGAACAGCAGGTTCTTCACCTCCGGGTGGGGGCCGATGATCGCGTTGTGGTCGACGGTGTTGACCTCGTAATGGCCGGCCCACGCGCGTCGCATCTTGACCGCCTCGAAGTCGGGGACTCGGTGGGCCATGGCCGGCCACACGCGGTCCTCCCACGGGGCGAGGTCGACGGTCAGGTCGAGGGTGTCGGGATCCGGCTCCCCTTCGCGAGGCGAATAGCCGCCGATGAAGTTGGGCGCATCGGGGCGGAAGTACACCCCGCTGGGGTCGATGACCAGCGGCGCGTCGGGGATCCCCTTTCGGCACGAGAATGAATAGACCATCCGCTTGCGCGGCACGACCGGGAGCTCCACGCCGGCGAAGCGGGCCACCGCCCCGGCCCGCGGACCGGCCGCGTTGACCAGCGTCCCGCACTCGATCAGCCGGCCGTCCGACAGCATGACCGCGTCCACCCGCCCGCCGAACGACAGGATGCCGGTCACCTCCCCGGTGAGGTACGTGACGCCCGAGGCCCGGGCCGAGTTCTGGAACGCCTGCATCATGGCGGTCGCGTCGAACCAGCCCTCGCCGGACGTGCCCAGCGACCCGCCGGCCAGGTCTTCGGTGGTCAGCCACGGGAACCGGTGGCTCAGCTCGTCGGGGGACAGGATGACGACCTGCACGTTCTCCTCACGCTGGATGGCATGGTTGGCCCACAGGATCCCCCCACCGCCTGCCGAGGCCAGGAACAGGTACCCGCCTTCGACGAAGTCGAACTCCGGGACAGGGTCGAGGAGCGGGAACCACAGCTCCGGGTGCTTGAGGACCTGCACCGCGAACTGGCTCATCTGGATGTTCACCGGGGTGGAGAACTGCTGGCGGACCGATGCCACCGACAGGGTCGTCGATGCGGTGGCGTACGTCGGGTCGCGCTCGATGACCAGGACGGAGCCCCAGAAATCAGGATCCCGGGCCAGGAACGACGCGACCGCCGAACCCATGACCGCGCCGCCCACGATGACGACGTCGGCGCGCTGCTGGGCGGGGCTCATAGCCGAATCCTATCCTGACCCGCGCGTGACCCGCGACGGCTAGACTCCGATCGTGGCCACCCGCCCCACCATCGTGTGCGTCGATGACGACATCCCGGTCCTGCGCGCCATCGAGCGGGACCTGCGGACGCGCTACGCCAAGGACTACCGGATCGTGGCTGCCAGCGCCGGCGCGGAGGCGCTGGACGCCGTCCGCGAGCTGACTGTCCGGGGCGACCCCGTAGCCGTGTTCGTGGTGGACCAGCGGATGCCGAACATGACCGGGATCGAGTTCCTGGCCCAGGCGATCGACCTCCAGCCGGACGCTCGGCGCGTCCTGCTCACCGCCTATGCCGATACCGATGTCGCCATCCGCGCCATCAACGAGATCCGGCTCGACCAGTACCTGCTCAAGCCCTGGGATCCACCCGAGGACAAGCTGTACCCGATCCTCGACGAGCTGCTCGCGGACTGGACGGCGAACTACCGCCCGCCGTTCACCGGACTGCGGCTGGTGGCGGGACGCTGGGCGGCGCGCGGCCACCAGATCCGGGACTACCTGACCCGCAACCAGGTGCCGTACCAGTGGCTGGATCCGGTGGCTGATCCGGAGGGACGGCGCGTGGCGCTGGGGGCGGGGGTGGCCGAGGCCGACATCGATCCCACGGTTCCGCTCGTCGTCCTGGAGGACGGGACGCTGCTCCGTGACCCGACCACGCGCGAGATCGCGGAGAAGGTCGGGATCCAGACCATGGCCGCGCTGCCGTTCTACGACGTGGTCATCGTGGGCGGCGGCCCATCCGGCCTGGCGGCCGCGGTGACCGGGGCGTCGGAGGGGCTCAAGACCGTCCTCATCGAGCGCGAGGCGCCCGGCGGGCAGGCCGGAACCACGAGCCGCATCGAGAACTACCTCGGTTTCCCCGCTGGATTGTCAGGCGGCGACCTCGCGCGCCGGGCGCTGACCCAGGCCCGCCGGCTGGGCGCCGAGATTCTGTCCCCGCGGGAGGTCACGGCCATCCGACGTGCCGACCCGTATCGGATCATCACGCTCGACGACGGGTCGGAGATCAGCTGTCAGACGGTGGTGATTGCCACTGGGGTCAGCTACCGCCAGCTCGAGATCCCTGGCGCGGCGGAGCTCGCGGGTGCCGGCGTCTACTACGGGGCGGCGGTCACCGAGGCGGTCCTGTATCGCGACCTTGAGGTCGGGGTCGTGGGCGGCGGCAACTCCGCGGGCCAGGCGGCGGTCTACCTGGCCCAGTTCGCTACGCGGGTCCTGCTGATGGTGCGCACCCCTGAGCTGTCGGCGATGAGCCAGTACCTGATCGATCAGATCGCGGGCATTCCAACAATCGAGGTCCGCTACCACACCGCGGTCAGCGCCGTCGCGGGGGAGGGCCACCTGGCCGCCGCCAGCCTGATCTGCGACCGCGGCGATGGCACCGGCCCGACCTCGGAAACGCTTCCCGTGGCCGCCCTGTTCGTGTTCATCGGGCAGCAACCGCGGACCGACTGGCTGCCGGACGAGGTGGAGCGGGACGAGGCCGGCTTCGTGGCCACTGGTCCGGCCGTCGTCCGCGACGGGATGCGTCCTCCGGGCTGGGGCCTCGATCGGGAGCCCTTCCTGCTCGAGTCGAGCGTGCCCGGCGTCTTCGCCGCCGGCGACGTCCGCGCCCGATCGGTCAAACGCATCGCCAGCGCGGTGGGGGAGGGCGCCATGGCCATCCAATTCGTCCACCATTACCTCGCCACCCTGTAACGCCATGGCCAGTCCCCGAGCCGAGCAGCTGCGGGCCACCCCCCTGTTCGCCGAGCTCGCGGAGGAGCACCTCGAGCGACTGGCCAAGCACACCGAGCCGCTGCACCTGGGTCCGGATGAGTACCTCATCCGGGAGGGTGATCCGGCCGAGGACCTCTACGTGGTGGTCGCCGGCCAGCTGGAAATCACGAAGCGGTCGGGCAATGCCGATGTCTACCTCAACCGGGTGGGCCCCGGGTCGATCCAGGGCGAGATCGCCGGCATGGAGCGGGGCCAACGGATGGCATCGGTCCGGGCCGTCGACCAGGTGGACGTCCTCCGGATCCCGTACGCCGCCCTGGGTGACCTCCTGGCCGCCGGTCCGGAAGCGGTCCTGGCGCTCATTCGCACGATCACCGGGCGGCTGCGGGGGATGGAGGAGGCCCTCCGCCAACGCGAGAAGCTGGCCGGCCTGGGAACGCTGGCGGCGGGGTTGGCCCATGAGCTGAACAACCCGGCGGCGGCGATCCGTCGATCGGCGGGGTCACTGGTCGAGGTGACACGCGAGCGGAATGCGGCCGCGGCGGGCATTACGGCCGGGCACCCGCAGCTGGAAGGGTTGATCGGCGCGTCGCCCTCCGAGGCAGGGCGGCCGCTGGACGCGCTGACCCGCTCCGACCGGACTGATGAGATCGCGGCTGCCCTGCGCAGCGCCGGCCTTCCTGATTCGGCGAGCCCCGAGCAGGCTGCCGGACAGCTCACTGCGGCCGGCTGGACGGCCGATGACGTCCAGCGGGCGCTGTCCGGGTTCGTGCCCGCGGGGGTGGGGCCCGCGGTGCGCTGGCTGGCCAGCGTGGCCACTGCCGACGAGCTGCTGGCCGAGATCCAGATGGCCGCCGAGCGGATCAGCGCCATCGTCGGGGCGGTGAAGGGCTACGCGTACCTCGACCAGGCGCCGGTCCAGCGCTTCAACGTGTGCCGGGGCATCGACGACACGCTGCTCATCCTGGCCCATAAGCTGAGCGGGATCACGGTCACCCGCGACTACGCCCCCGACCTGCCCGAGATCGAGGGCTGGGGCAGCGAGCTGAACCAGGTGTGGACCAACCTGCTCGACAACGCTGCGGATGCCATGGACGGCCACGGCGAGATCAGCATTCGGGTCGAACGGACCGATGGCGGCGGGGTCCGCGTCACGATCTGCGACTCCGGACCGGGAATCCCGCCGGCGACCCTATCCAAGATCTTCGAGCCGTTCTTCACCACCAAGCCGCCCGGAGTGGGGACGGGGCTGGGCCTCCACCTGAGCCACAACATCGTGGTCCAGCACGGTGGGACCCTGGACGTCGAGTCCACGCCGGGCCGCACCTGCTTCGAGGTGGTCCTCCCGCCTATCCTGCCGAGCCCAGCAGCCGGCTGAGCCGATGCCGATGCCGGGCCACGAGGCGGTACAGGGGCTCGACCAGTTGGTTCACTAGCGGAAGCCGGCCGAGTCGCGCGATGGGTCGCAAGCGCGGGACGGTCTCCGCGATCCGGAGCACCGCCTCAGCGCCGGAGACCCATCGGCCGTCGGGCTCTATGACGTGCAGAGCGGACGAGAGTGCGCCGGGCTCGATCCGCGAGGCGAAGTCAGGGAGCTCGCTCGTGACCCGCTGGGCGGGCACGAAACGAAGCCGCTCATCGCCGTCGAGGTTCCGCAGGCGCTCGACGGCGGCGAGGCATACCCCGCATTCGCCGTCGTAGCAGACGGTTAGGCGGGCTCTCGCCGGAAGATCTTCGCGCCCCAAATCAGGACCGCCTCGAGCAAGCTCCAGCCGACGAAAGCGACGATGGCCGCGATGTCGAGGTAGGAGCCCTGGGCGGCGAGCCCGTCCGTGCGCAGCACCCCCTCGAAGGGCGCCACGAAGAGCTGGCTGAAGTTCAGGATGGCGCCCACCAGCGCGTTCGCTTCGTCGGCATCGATGAGCAGCAGCACGAAGCGCAGCCCGATCAAGATCTGGATGATCCCAAAGATCAGGATCACGACACGGCGGAAGGTCTCACCTCCACTTGGCCGCATCTCCCGGCGGGTGGTGGTGGACTGGGCACTGCCTCCTCCTCCCGTGTCGGTTGACTCCTGGGTGACGGTGGTTCGGCGTTCTTCTTCGGTCATGACGACCTCCTTGCGGCGCATGATCGCGCTCCGCGAAGATCCCTGTCAACGAAACAAGCTTGATCAGGAGTACCGGCCATGACGATTTGGAGCGAGCTTCCGCGGGCCCGAGTCGGCGAGATGCTCGCCGATGTGGCGACCCTCGCCTGGGTAGCGCTATGGGGCACGCTGGGATTGCGCCTCTACCTGTTTCTTGCCGACCTCGCCGGCTCCGGACGCTTCGTGGCCGAGAGTGGCACGAACCTGGGCCGTGCGGGGCGCCAGCTGGGAGAGTCGATCCGCGGCATCCCACTGATCGGCGAAGGGGCCGCCGACGCGGTCAGTGGGGGGTTCGCCGCGGCTGCGAATCCACTGATCAGCTTCGGGACCGATCTCGAGCGGCTTCTCCTTGCCATTGCCGTCCTGCTGGCTCTGTTGCTGGTCGCGGTGGCCCTCATCCCGTGGCTCAACCGTTACCTGCCGTGGCGGGTGAGCCGGCTGCGCCGACTTCGGGCCGCACAGCGCGTCGTTCGGCGGCCCCCCAACCCCCGCGAGGCAGGGCACGTGGAACAGCAGCTCGCTTCGCGGGCGCGGCAAACGCG
>JBKJVN010000095.1:0-3960 GCA_046717345.1 Candidatus Limnocylindria bacterium
GCCGTGTCGCCTGCCGGCCCGCGCCCGGAAGTGGTCACCGCTGGTTAGCGCCGGATGGTTGAACTGCGGAGAGGAGGACCGATGCAAGCCGCAAAGCTGAAGGTGCTTGGTGCCGGGCTGTTGACGATCATGCTGATGGCCGCTTGTCAGGGCGCCAGCGCTTCGACCATCAACGTGACAGTGCTCGAATGGGCGGTTGTCACCGAAAGCAGCACGGCCCCGGCTGGGGAGATCACGTTCTCGGTGACGAACGACGGCCCGGACGACGTCCACGAGTTCGTGATCGTCCGCACCGATCTGGACACTGGTGCGCTGCCCACCGATGCCACAGGCGCGGTCGATGAGGCGGGCGGCGGCATCGAAGTTTTCGACAAGATCGAGGACATCCCGGTGGGAGAAACGCAGGAGGTGACTGTCGAGCTGGCGGCGGGCAGCTACGTGCTGATCTGCAACATCTACGACGCAGACATGGGTCACGTCCACTACGCCCTGGGTATGCGGACGGCCTTTACGGTCGAATGATCCCCGAGGACCGGTAGGCACGTCCGTCGTGCCAGCGGTCCGCCGAACCCTGCGAGGATGGACCGATGACTACCGAACTGCGCGACTACCGCATCGAGCCAGGCCGCCTGAACGATTTCCTTACCGGCTGGCGCAATGGAGTGGTGCCGCTTCGCCGGCGGTTCGGCTTCGCCATCGATGGCGCGTGGGTGGTGGAGGACGAAAGCCGCTTCATCTGGCTTCTCTCGCTCGACGACGCCGAGGATTGGGATGCGAAGAATGAGGCGTACTACGCCTCCTCGGAGCGGAAGGCGCTGGAGCCCGATCCTGCGCGGCTGATTCAACACGGGGTTACTGCCTTCATCCGCCCGGTACGCCTTGGCCCGGAAGCCGATTGAGCCGGTACGGATCCTGCTGAACGGCGCGGGTGCCGTGGGCGTGGCGATAGCCTCGGGCGGATCCGGCGCGCATAGGCCCACCTGACGGCTCCCGCCGCAGTTCCGCCTAGACTGGAAAGTCGGCAGACTCATGACCGATGCAGAGGTGCGAGCCATGAACGTTGACGAGATGCTGCAAGGCGCGCGGGAGACGATGACCGTCTCCCGGGTGTACGGCGAACCGATCGAGCGCAACGGGGTCATGCTCATCCCCGCCGCGGACGTCATGGGTGGCGGCGGCGGAGGCAGCGACACCGCCAACAACGGAGGCGGCGGGTTCGGGGTGAGCGCCCGACCGGTGGGGACCTGGATCATCCGGGGCGACCAGGTCACCTGGGAGCCGGCCATCGATGTCAATCGGATCGCGCTGCGGGGAATGGTGGTGGCGATCGTGTTCCTGTTCGTCGTCCGCTCCGTGGTCAAGAGCTTCGCCCGGCGCGGTTGACAATCTTGCAGGTTTGACCGATGCGCGACCTCCCGGTACCCTAGGAGGTCGCGGGGTGGAGCAGCGGTAGCTCGTCGGGCTCATAACCCGAAGGTCGGCAGTTCGAATCTGTCCCCCGCAACCAACGCTTACTCCCACGAACCCCGGGTCCGACCGCCCGGGGTTCGTCCTATTCAGTCCCTGGCCAGTCCCCGTCGAAGACCGTCTCGTCGCGTGGGAGGCGGGCCTGGCCTGGCGGTGACTTTGGCTTCTGGGCTTCCGGCGTGGGATGCCCCAGGGCCATGAGGGTGCGGACCATGCGGGCCGCGGGCAGGTTCAGGATCTCGCGTGCTGCAGGAAGGACGTCCGGCCGGACCCAGGCGATCCCCGCCGCCAAACCCAGCATTCCGGCCGCGATGAGCATCCGCTCCGCGGCTCGGCCATCGTCGTAGGCGTGGGACACCCGCCGCTCGGGGTCATCGGGGAGCACGATGGCGACGACCGCGGTTGCGGTCTTCAGGGCGCGGGTCTGAGGCAGGCCGGCCGCCTCGAGGCGCGCGATGGTGGTCCGGTCGCGGATGACGAGGAACCGCCATGGCTGGATGTTGCGGCTGCTGCCTGTCCATCGGGCCACATCGGTGATGGCCCTCAGTTCGCCATCGGTCAGGGCCCCGTCGGTGAACTCGCGGACCTGGCGCGCGCGGAGCAGCGGGCGCACCGTGTCGCGCAGCGGCGCGGGATCGGTCATGACCTGATTGTGCCCGCTACAATGCCGCCGGGTCGCCCCGCGGCGGCCCGGGGTGCGGAACCGTCCCACACGGGATCTCAGTCAGGAGGCCCGCGCGCTCGCATGACCGGCAACCTCAAGCGGCTGCGCCCGTACGAAAAGCCGCCCACGCCGCGCCGGCAGCTTCTCCCTTCTGGCCCCGACGCCGCGGCCATGGGGTATTTCGGATTTGGCGCGTTGTGGTTGCTCACGGCGACCGGGATCGGGAGCCTGGCGGCGATCCAACTGGTCATGTCGGAGTTCCAGCTCGTCGTGGAGGAGCTGCCCTTCGGGCTGGCCATCGCGTTCACGCCGGAGACCGTCGCAGCCGGGTTCCGCCACACCTTTGTCTGGGGTTGGCTCACCAACGCGGCGCTTGGCGCCATCTTCTTCATCACCCCCAGGCTCACGGGTCGCCCGCTGGCTCATCCCCGAATGGGGTTGTTGGGCATGATCACCTGGAACATCGGCTTCGCCGCCGGATTGACGGCTCTGTACCTCCCCGCCCTCGCCGGCACCGGGACCCTGACTGCCTTCCCGCTGCCGGTGAATCTCGTCCTCCTGCTCGGCCTGGTCCTCATCAACGGGTCGTTCTGGGACAGCCTCCGCGGCCTGCAGCGGCCGTTCGTGGGCCTGGCCTGGTTCGGGGTGGCCATGCTCACCCTGTTTGGACTGACTGCCGCTGCGACCGTGACCGGAGTCCTGGACCTCGACCCGACGGTTGACCGACTTGCGGAGGCCGTATGGGTGCGCGGCCTGTCGCTCCTGTGGCTGCTGGGGGCGGGGATCGGCGCTCTCCACTACCTCATCCCGCGGCTGACAGGGCAGCCATTGGCGTCAGGGTCCTTGGCGTGGTTCGGGTTGGGCGCGTGGGTGATCCTCAGCGGGGTGTCGTCCTTTGGCGCGGCCGTGCACCCTTCCGTCCCGTACGCCCTGGTCAGCGCCGGCAACGCGGCCACCCTGATGCTCCTCGTGCCGGCCATCGCCATCATCGGCAACCTGTCGATGACGTTGCGAGGCCGATGGTTCCTGGTCCTGTCACCGGGTCCCATGGCATTGGCGGTGACATCCCTGACGTTCCTCGGGGGCAGCGTGCTCCTTGCCGGTGTCGAGTCCCTGCGCGCGGTGCAGACCGCGGTGGCCCGCACCGAATGGCCCTTCGGCCTGGCCGCGTTCGCGCTCGGCGGAGCGTTGACCATCGGTTTGCTGGCCGTGGCCGAGCATGCCTGGCCGCGGATGCTGCACCGATCGCATTCAGGTGGACTGTTGGCTTACGTTGTCACCTGGGCCGCGCTGGGCGGCGCCGCGGTGGCCGGCGTGGCTCTCATCGCCGCCGGCCTGTTCCATGTCGGTATGGTCGCCGACGGTATGCCTCAGGAAGAGATCTCCGCCAACCTGCTCCCCATCCATCTGGTCGCGTGGGCCGGGATGGGTCTGCTGGGCCTGGCCGGGGCAGGACACGCGCTCGGCGCCTATTTGCTGGCTGCCCACGGCCGGCCTGTGCGCACCACCACGCCGGGCACGGCTCAGGTCGCCGCGCCGGCGGGACACTGACCCTATGACTGGACCGCCACCGGTCGAGACCGGCAACGAACGGATCCCGCTCTGGATGGTGGGATTTGGGGCGACGGTCCTGCTGCTGGGCGTCGTGTCACTCGGCTTGAACCTCGAGGGCACCAACCCGGACCTGGTTGGCGCTGGGCCCAGCGGTCCGCCGGCGAGTGGTGCCCCGCCGAGTGGTGCCCCGCCGAGTGGGCCGCCGCCGAGTGGTGCGCCGCCGAGTGGCGGCACGGCGGACGCAGTGACGCTCATCGAGCGCTCGCAGTGCCAGG
>JBKJVN010000096.1:0-3300 GCA_046717345.1 Candidatus Limnocylindria bacterium
CGACTACGACGAGACGGCCATCACAGATGAGCAGCTGGGGGCCATCGAGGAGGAGTGGAAGGAGCAGAAGCCGCTCAACCTCCACTACTGGGCGGCGGAAACCGACTTCTGTCCCGAGGTCGTCAGCGGGGAGATCTGGGTCGCCTATGCCTGGCAGGGCTGTTATGCCACCGCGCTGGGCGAGGGCGCGCCGGTGGCTTATGCCGACCCGGTCGAGGGGAGAAATAGCTGGGTCGGGCTGTACGGAATCAGCGCCGACACCGACAGCTACGAGTTGGCTCTCAAGTTCCTGGACGCCAAGCTCGCTGAGCTGACCTGCGGCAACCTGGTCACGCTCTACTACTACGGTTGCGCAAACGGCGAGGTCATGGCCGCTGTCGACGACCCGTTCCTCATCGAGGTCTTCAGCCTCGACGACCCGAGTGTTCTCGAGCGGACGAACTTCACGCCGATCGTCACCGAGGAGCAGCGCGACGCGTGGACCACGATGTGGACTCGGGTCGCGGCGGACTAGGCGCCGGGGGAAGACCGGCGTAGACCGATGTTGGGGCGGCGAGGAGCGCTTCGCTTCCTCGCCCTCCCCCCATACGTCTGGTTGGGGCTGTTCTTCGTCCTGCCCCTCGTCCTCGTCATCGCAATCTCCTTCCGCCCCGAGACCGGACCGATCGACTTCGACGATCCCTGGGCGCCGTCGCTGTTTCAGTACCAGCGCATCTGGGAGACGCCTGCCTATCTGCGGTTGCTGGGAATATCGGTCCTCATGGCCCTGGCGGTCGCGGTATCCGCTACGGCGCTCGCCTATCCAGTGGCCTATTTCCTGACCTTTCGAGCCCGCGAACGGGCAACCCTGTACCTCGTCCTGCTGCTGATCCCGTTCGCCACCAGCTATCTCCTGCGGGTGATGGCCTGGCGGCTCATGCTCGGCCAGGAGGGGGCGATCAACTCGTTCCTCCAATTCGTCGGTCTGACCAGCGAGCCGTTGGACCTGCTCCTGTACTCACGCGCGGCGGTGATCATCACCCTGGTCTACGTCTGGATCCCGTTCGCGGCGCTCCCCATCTATGCCGCCATGCAACGGATCGATCGCGCCCACCAGGAGGCGGCCGCGGACCTGGGCGCCGGGCCGTGGAGCCGGTTCTGGCAGATCACCTTCCCGTTGAGCCTGCCGGGGGCGCTGGCCGCGTTCTTCATGGTCTTCATCCCAACCGTCGGGGAGTACGTGACCCCGTCCCTGGTGGGCGGGACGGAAGGGATCATGTACGGCAACCTCATCCAGGACTTCTTCACCAGCGCCGCCAACTGGGCGTTGGGGTCGGCCTTCTCGGTGATCATGCTGCTGTTCACCCTGGTCCTGGTCGTAGTCGCGCTCCGCGTTGTTGACCTCCGGCGGGTGGCGACGTGACGGCGACGCGGACGCGGAGCGCGGTCGGCGTGGGTCGGACCCGGGTCCCGCTGCGGGCCACGTACGTGGCCGTGCTCGTGCTCCTCTACTTCCCGATCGTGCTCCTTGCCGTCTTCTCGTTCAACGAGAACACCATCCTGATCTTCCCGCTCCGCGGGTTCACCCTGGACCGGTATGCCGAGGTCTTCCGGGACGCGTCTCTCATCGAGGCCGCTCGCAACTCGCTCGTGGTGGGGGTCATGGCGGCAACCCTCGCGACCCTGATTGGCTTCGCGGTCAGCGTGGCGGTGGTTCGCTTCCGATTCCGCGGCCGAGCGGGGCTGGTTGCTCTGGCGGGGTTGCCGTTGGTCGTTCCGTTCGTCGTCCTGGGCGTCTCGCTGTTCCTGCTGTTCATCTTCGTGGACATCCCGCGCTCGCTGGCGACCATCGCCATCGGTCACACCGTGGTGGCCGTGCCATTTGCGACGTTGATCCTGCTGGCCCGCATGATCGGCCTCGACCCGAACCTCGAGGATGCGGCCATGGACCTCGGCGCGACCTACCGGACCACCCTCCGGCGGGTGGTGGTGCCGCTCATGGGCGCGTCACTCCTCTCGGCGTGGCTGACGTGCTTCATCGTCTCGTTCGACGAGGTGGCGATCGCCCTGTTCCTGGCCGGCGGCGACCCCACCTTCCCGATCTTCCTCTACGGGCAGCTGCGGTTCGCCCAGCGGCTCCCGGTCCTCATCGCCATGGCGGTCCTGCTGATGGTCGGGACCGTGACCCTGACCCTCATCGCATTCCGGCTGGGCCGCCGCCGGGCCTAGGTCGCTCGGCGCGTTCCATTTTGTTCACCACACGGACGTATCGGCCAAGAAGGAGGTCGAACCGGCCGCAATCTGCCCCCTGCGTGGCCGTTTCGGTCACCAGGTGACCATTTCGGCCAAGAAGGGCAGGTATTTCGGGGTCAGACCGCCTCAAAGTTGGCCGTTATGTCCACCTGGTGAACATTTCGCTCAATGGCGTCGGTGGGCAGGGTGGGTTGAGGCCACCGCATCGAGGAGGCGCCGAGAGGCGAGGGCAACTTCGGCCAC
Organism: Candidatus Limnocylindria bacterium; assembly: GCA_046717345.1. GTDB lineage: Bacteria > Chloroflexota > Limnocylindria > QHBO01 > QHBO01 > DASTEQ01. The sequence continues at coordinate 2,476 of JBKJVN010000096.1, forward strand.
GGCCTCGTCGAATGCAGCCTCGTTGGCAGCCGACGGGCGGCGATACCCGCTCACCTTTCGCACGTACTGGAGCGCGGCCGCGGTGATGTCGTCGTCCGGGGCTACCTCGGCCCCGTCCCGGAGGACGTGAATTGATCTGCACATGGGGCCAAGCGTAGCGCGGAGGTGGCAATCCCGCGCGTGGGCAGCGCCGTTCCGGGCGCTTGGCGTCGCGTCACAGCACTTCGTGCTATCGCGCTATCGTGCTGCACGATGTCACGAATGCCTGTGATACGCGGCGGCGCCCTCACCGGGCGACCCGCCGGCCGCGCGTCAGAACTCGGGGATCAACTCCTCGAGCGAGTCGATGACCCGATCCGCGGCGGCGACATCGGTCTCGGCAAACTGCGGCACCGCGATGCAGGCCAGCCCGGCCGCCTTGGCCGCCGCCACCCCCGCCGACGAGTCTTCCAACGCCAGGACGTGCTCCGGTTCCACCCCCAACCGCTGGCAGACCAGCACGTAGATGTCGGGGGCCGGCTTGGAGTGGGCCACGTCATCCGAGGTCACGATCACGTCGAAGACATCTGTCAAGCGGGCCGTGGCCAATGCGGCATCCACAAGCCGCCGAGGCGAGTTCGAGGCTAGGGCCAGTGGCAGCCGGCCGCGCAGGCGAGCGACCAGCTCCAGCGCCCCGGGACGGCCGGCCACGTCCACCTGCAGGGCCTCGTACATGGAAAGCACCATCTCCTCGACCAGGGCCGGACCACGCTCCGGCGGCTGACCCAGGCGCTCGGCGAAGTACCGGGCCGTGGTGTCGAATGCGGTCCCGATCACGGCCATCTT
>JBKJVN010000097.1:0-8472 GCA_046717345.1 Candidatus Limnocylindria bacterium
AGGCGTCTCCCAGCGTCTCGAGGACGCGGGTGCTGCTCTCGATATCCGTGAACAGGAAGGTCAGAGTGCCGGTCGGCAGGGCGGGCATCGGGGCGCCTAGAGTAGCCGCCATGAGCAACGAGCTGGCGCCGCCGCTGCACCTGCTCGGCTCGCGGCCGGTGCTGGCCGCCCTGCTGGGCGGGCTGACGATCGCGTTCACCGGGATCCTGGTGCGGGTGGCCAACGTCGAGCCCGCCACCGCCGCCGTGTTCCGCTGCGTGTACGCTCTGCCGGTCCTGTGGTGGCTGGCCCGCGCCGAGCAACGCCGGTTCGGACCCCGGGCCCCGGGCCAGCGCCGGCTGGCCCTCATCGCCGGCCTGTTCTTCGCAGCCGACCTGGTGGCGTGGCACTACGCCATCGCCATGGTGGGGGCGGGGCTGGCGACCGTGCTGGGCAACACCCAGGTCGTGTTCGTGGCCGTCGCCGCATGGCTGTTCTTCGGGGAGCGCCTCACCGCGCGGCTGGTGGGGGCGCTGGTCATGGCGCTGGCCGGGGTGGTGCTCATTTCCGGCGCCATCGGCTCCGGCGCGTACGGTGAGAACCCGTTGGCGGGGGTCGTGCTGGGCCTGTTCACCGGCGCCGCCTACGCCGGGTTCCTGCTCGTCCAGCGCATGGGCAACCGCGACCCGCGGCGGCCCGCTGGTCCGCTGTTCGACGCCACCGCCTCCGCCGCGGTGGGATCCGCGCTGGCCGGCGTGGTCCTCGGCCAGGTCACCTTCCTTCCTACCTTGCCGGCCCACGGGTGGCTCGTGATCCTGGCCCTCAGCGCCCAGGTGGTGGGGTACCTGCTCATCAGCGTGGCGCTCCCCCGTTTGCCGTCCGCGCTGACATCAATCGTGCTGCTCATCCAGCCGGTGGCCGCCGTCGGGTTGGCCATGCTCATCCTGGGCGAGGCGCCATCGACGACCCAGCTGCTGGGGGTGGGCCTGGTGGTGGGCGGGTTGGTGCTGGCCACGGCCCGCGCGCCACGCGGTGGGCAAGCCCTCGTGGCCGAGGCGGCGGAGGGCCCGTAGGGGTCGGCTATGGTTCGCGGCATGCCACCCGGACAGCTGCTCCTGTCGGGCACGGGCCGGCTGCTCGTGTCCCAGCCCCACGCCGCTGAGCCTCCCGGCACGCTCTCGCCGTGGGCGGTCTTGATCAAGGATGGCCGGATCGGGTGGGTCGGGTCCCCCGACGAAGCGCCGGCGGTGGACCGATGGGAGGACCTGGGCTCCGCCCTGGTCAGCCCCGGCCTGGTGGACTCGCATACCCATCCCGTGTTTGCCGGTGACCGCGCCGATGAAGCGGCCGCCCGGCTGGAGGGGGAGGGCCAGCCCTACGCTGCGGGCGGCATCCTGCGCACCGTCGCCGCTACCCGGCAGGCCACCGACGCCGAGCTCCAGGTCCTGGTGGAGGGCCGATTTCGCGCGGCGTTGGCCGGGGGCACGACCACGTTGGAGGCCAAGTCGGGCTACGGGCTGACCACGGTCGAGGAGCTCCGCGCCCTGCGCATCATCGGGGCTGCCGCCACCGCGGCCGGCATCCGGGTGGTCCGCACCTTCCTTGGCGCCCACGCCGTTCCGCCCGAGGCCGCATCGATTGAGGCATACGTCGCCACCGTGATCGAGGACATGCTGCCCGCCGTGGCCGGCGAGGCCGAGTTCTGCGACGTGTTCTGCGACCGCGGATTCTTCACGCCGGCCCAGGCCGAGGCGATCCTGACCGCTGCCCGCGGCCACGGAATGGGGTTGAAGCTGCACGCCGACCAACTGGCCCGGACCGGGGCCGCGGAGCTGGGAGTCCGGTTGGGCGCGACGTCGGTGGACCATCTCGAGCAGCTCGACGCCGCGGGCGTGCGCGCCCTCGCGGCGTCGGCGACGGTCGCTACCCTGCTCCCCGGGCCGGCGGTGGCCCTGCGCGACCGGCTCCCCCCGGCACGCGCCCTGCTGGACGCCGGGGCCAGCGTGGCGCTGGCCACCGATGCCAACGCCGGGACTTACGCCAATCCTTCCATGCCGCTGGTGATCGGGCTGGGAGCCACCCTGCTCGGCATGACCGTGCAGGAGGCGACCACGGCGGCCACCGCGGGCGGGGCCGCCGCCATCGGTCTGTCGCACCAGATCGGTGTCCTGCGGGAGGGCATGACGGCTGACCTGGTGGCCTGGGACGCCGAGCACGAGGGCGCCTTCGCCCTCCGGCTGGGCGCCGTGGCACCATCCAGGATCTGGATCGGGGGCGAGGAGCGAGCGCTGAGCTGATGCCGGGAGGAGCCATGGATCGGTTCGATTTTGTTGTGATCGGGGCCGGGGCGGCCGGCGAGGCTGCCGCCAACCTGGCACGTCAGCGCGGGGCGAGCGTCGCGATCGTCGACCGCGACCTGGTGGGCGGCTCCTGCGCGTTCTGGGCCTGCATCCCGTCCAAGTCCCTCCTCCACTCGGCCGCGGTGCACGCGGGGGGCGGCGACTACCCGTGGTCCAAGGCATCAGCCCGACGGGACTGGAACATCAACCGCGAGGGAATCCCGTACCCGGACGACACCGGGCACGCGCAGCGCCTGGAGGCGGTGGGCGCGGTGGTCGTTCGCGGCTCCGCCCGACTGGACGGCCCGGGGCGCGTGGTCGTCCAGCACGAGGACGTGGAGCATGAGCTGGAAGCGGCCAACGTGGTCGTGGCCGTGGGCTCCGAGTCGCGGATCCCGGACCTGCCCGGACTGGACCAGATCCCGTACTGGACCAACCGCGAAGCGACCTCGGCCCGCGAGCTCCCAGAGAGCCTGCTGATCCTGGGCGGCGGCCCAACCGGGGTGGAGCTGGCCCAGGTGTACGGCCGCTACGGCGTTCCGGTGACCATGGTCGAGTCGAATCCCCGGATCCTGGCTCGCGACCATCCGCGCAACTCGGCCATCCTCCAGCGCGCCCTGGAGCGGGCGGGCGCGACGGTCCGGGTGGGCGTGCGGGCCGTCCGGGTGCATCCTGGAGCCGGAACCAACGGCGCCCACCAGGTGGAGCTGGACGATGGGAGCCGGGCCGAGGGTTCGTCCGTCCTGCTGGCCATCGGGCGCTCCTTCCCGCTCGACGGGCTGGGATTGGAGACGGTCGGCGTGGATCCATCCGGGGGCCAGCTGCGCCCTGACGAGCGGCTCCAGATCGCGCCCGGGGTGTGGGTTGCCGGCGACCCGGCTGGGCCGGAGCTGCACACCCACGTGGCCCACTACGAGGGTGAGATGGTGATCCGGATGGCCCTCGGCGACGATGTCCAACCCGACCTGCGGGCCATCCCGCGAGCCACCTACACCGATCCGGAGACCGCGTCGGTTGGTCTCCGGGTGGAGGAGGCCCAGGCGGCCGGCATGGACGTGGTGGAGTTCGACGAGGACCTGGCAACCAGCGCCAAGGGGTACACGGCCGAGGCTGAGGGCCACGTCATCGTCGTCGTCGACCGGGCGCGCAAGACCGTGGTGGGCGTGTTCCTGGCCGGTCCCGGCGCCTCGGAGGCGATCCACCAGGCGGTATTGGCGGTCAAGCTCCAGATTCCGCTCGCGGTCCTGGCCGACACGATCAACGCGTTCCCCACCCTGTCCCGGGTCATGTGGTGGGCATTTACCCGGGCATCGCGGGAGCTGGACGCGGCGTGAACCAGGAGCGCGTGGCCTAGCCATGCGGGTCATGGAGCTGCGCCAACCCGCGCCGGTCGCTAGTGGGCCGCTCATCGCCGCCGAGCGCCCGACACCCGAGCCGGGCCCTGGAGAGCTGCGCCTCCAGGTAGCCGCCACCGCAGTCTGCCGCACCGATCTCCAGCTGGCCGAGGGCGACCTGGACGCCCGCCGCCTGCCCATCGTGCCGGGGCACCAGGTGGTGGGCCGGGTGACGGCCATCGGTGAGGGGGTTTCCGGCTGGGCGCTCGGCGACCGCGCGGGCGTCACCTGGCTGGCCGGATCAGACGGCACCTGCCAATACTGTCGGTACGGGCGGGAGAACCTGTGCCTGCAGGCCACCTTCACCGGGTGGGACCGCGACGGGGGCTACGCGGAGGAGATGACGGTCATGGCGGACGTCGTTGTCCGCCTTCCGGACGCCTTTGCCGATGCCGATGCCGCCCCCCTGCTGTGTGGTGGTGTGATCGGCCATCGGGCGCTGCGGCTCGCGGGCGTGCCGGCCCTGGCGGAGGACGCCTCGGCCGCGGCGGAACATCGGTCCGAGCCGTTCCGACTGGGGCTATACGGCTTTGGGGCTTCCGCCTCTCTGGCCATCCAGGAGGCCATTCACCTGGGCTGCGTAGTCCACGTCGCAAGCCGTTCGGCGGAAGAGCGGGGGCGCGCCGTGGAGCTGGGCGCGTCCTCCGTGGGGGGCTACGCCGAGCCACCGGCCAAGCCGCTCGATGCGGCTATCACGTTCGCCCCGGTCGGCTCGGTGGTGGTGTTCGCGCTCCACGATCTGGCTCCCGGCGGGACGGTGGTCATCAATGCCATCCACCTGGACCAGATCCCGGCCTTCCCGTACCGACTCCTGTGGGAGGAGCGCGGCCTGCGGAGCGTGGCCAACGTCACCCACCGAGATGCGGTCGAGTACCTCGAGCTGGCCGCCGCCATCCCGATCCGCACATCAATCCGGCGCTACCCCCTGACGGATGCCAACGCCGCGCTGGCGGACCTGGCCGCGGGTCGAATCGGCGCCGCGGCGGCCGTCCTGATTCCAGACGACTGAATCTCATCTCCTTCTCATCTTCATCGGCCTAGGCTTGCGCCAAGCCGGAGGTCGCAGAAGGTGCGCGTGCTCGTCGTAGAGGACGAAGTGAAGATGGCCGGCCTGCTGCGGCGCGGGTTGCAGGAGGAGGGCTACGCGGTGGACATCGCGCCCACCGGGTCCGAGGCGGTGTGGGCCGCCACCGAGATCCCATACGACGCGATCGTCCTGGATGTCATGCTCCCCGACCTCGACGGGTTCACCGTCAGCCGGCGGCTGCGGGAGGCCGGCCGATGGGCCCCGATCTTGATGCTGACGGCGCGCGATGCGGTGCCGGATCGGATCGAAGGGCTGGATGCCGGTGCGGACGACTACCTGACCAAGCCGTTCGCCTTCACCGAGCTCCTGGCTCGCCTGCGGGCACTGATCCGGCGCGGCGCCGGCGAGCGCCCGGCCGCGTTGGTGGCTGGGGAGCTGACCCTCGATCCGGCCGCCAAGCGGGTGACTCGCGGCGACACCCAGATCGAGCTCACGGCCAAGGAATTCGCCCTGCTCGAATACTTCCTGCGCCATCCGGGAGAGGTGCTCACCCGCTCGCGCATCATCGAGCACGTCTGGGACTTCGCGTACGACGGCGACTCGAACGTCGTCGACGTGTACATCCGGTACCTGCGCGAGAAGATCGACCGCCCGTTCGGGCGGCATTCGATCGAGACCGTGCGAGGGACTGGCTATCGGCTCCGGGAGGAGTCCCCCGCACCCAGGACCGATGCGCGTTCCGATCCGGCTTAGGCTGACCCTCATCTCGAGCGCGCTGATGGGCGCGGTTCTGGTCGCGCTGGGTGTCTTCCTGTACCTGCGGCTGGAGGCCGATCTGCTCGAAGTGGTGGACGACGGCCTCCGCACGCGGGCCGACATCCTGCTCGTCGACCTGAACAACGGGGCTGCCTTGGGCGCCGATTGGCCCGTGGAGCCGGACGAGGCCTTCGCGCAGGTGATCGCGCCTGGCGGCGACGTCCTGGCGGGCACAGCCGGGTTCGAGGGCGAACCCCTGATCCGGCCCGACGTCCTAGCCCTGCAAGCGGGCTTCCGCTATTCCGAGGGGCAGATCCCGAGCGGCGAAGGGCCCATCCCGGTTCGCCTGCTCGCGACGCCAACCGCGGATCGCGATCTGCTCGTGGTGGGGACCTCGCTCGAGGACCAGCAGGACGCGCTGGCCCGGCTGTTCACCCTGCTGGCGGTGGGTGGCCCGGTCGCCATCGGCCTGGCCAGCGTGGTCGGCTGGCTGGTCGCAGGAGCCGCCCTGCGTCCGGTGGAGCGACTCCGGGTCGAAGCCGAGGCGGTGTCCGGCTCGGAGCCGGGCCGCCGGCTGGTGGTGCCCGCCACCGGTGACGAGCTGGCTCGCCTCGCCCACAGCCTGAACCAAATGCTGGCTCGTCTGGAGGAAGCGATGACCCGCGAGCGACGGCTCGTGAGCGATGCCAGCCACGAGCTGCGAACACCGCTTGCCAATCTCAAGGCGGAGCTGGAACTCGCGCTCCGGAAGGCCCGCAGCACCGACGAGCTGACCGCCGCACTGCACAGCGCCGCCGACGAGACCGATCGCCTGACACGGCTGTCCGAGGACCTTCTGGTGCTGGCACGGACCGATCAAGGTCGGCTTCCCGTGCGCCGCGAGGATCAGGACCTCAGTCAGTTGCTCCAGGAAACGGTCGCGAGCTTCGCTGGTCGAGCCGAGGGTCTTGGGGTCGCGCTGGAAGCCTCGGTCCTGGACGGCCTGCACGTCAACGTGGACGGGACGCGAATCCGACAGGCGGTCGGCAACCTCGTCGACAACGCGTTGCGTCACACGCCGCCAAGCGGGCGTGTGACGGTTGACCTCTCCAATCGAGATGGCATCCTGACCATCGGGGTGGCCGATACGGGTGATGGGTTCCCACCGTCGTTCCTGGATCGCGCCTTCGAACCGTTCAGCCGCTCGGACAGGGCCCGGGCAAGGGCGGATGGCGGGGCTGGGCTGGGCCTGGCCATCGTCCAGGCGGTGGCTGAGGCGCACGGCGGGTCGGCCGAGGCGACCAACCGGCCAGAGGGTGGCGCCCTGGTCGTGCTGCGGATTCCCGCCTGACGAAGAGTTCTCATCCGACGCTCACAGTCCTCTCATCGGCTAGGGGGCAACGTGCCTGTGGCTAACCCGTCGCACGAGGAAATCGACCGATGCGCTGCACCCGAGTCTCCCTGGTCGCTGGCGGTTTGTTGACCGCGGTCCTGGTCAGCGCTTGCACCAGCACGAGCACCATTCCGCAGCCCGACGCGGGTGACCTGCCGGTCGCGCCCGAGAGCGCTCGGGTCGACCTCGCGATGCCCACGTTTTCGAACCCGACCAACGTGACGAACCCGCTCTTCCCGGTCTCGTCCCAGGCGTCGGTCCTCCTGGTGGGAACGGTCGACGGCATGGCGTTCCGGACCGAGGTGACCCTCCTCCCGGAGTCTCGGATCATCGAGTGGGCCGGGCAGAGCGTGGAAGTCCTGGTATCCCAATACGTGGCGTACCTCGATGGACGGATCCACGAGGTCGCCTACGACTTCTACGCGCAGGCCGACGACGGATCGGTCTGGTACTTCGGCGAGGATGTCTTCAACTTCGCCGATGGCGCCATCGCCAACACGCACGGGACCTGGATCGCCGGTCGCGATGGCCCCGCGGCCATGATCATGCCGGCGGACCCCAAGGTGGGCGACGTGTATCGGCCCGAGAACATCCCGGGCCTTGTCTTCGAGGAGGTCACGGTCAGGCAGGTGGCCCAGACGCTGGATGGTCCGCTCGGACCGATCGAGGGCGGGATCGTGGTCCAGGAGCTCCACATGGATGGGGGGACCGAGGACAAGACGTTTGCTCCCGCCTATGGCGAGTTCTTCACCAGTGACGGGGTGGACACCGAAGCGCTGGCCATGGCCGTGCCGACCGACGCGGCGTCAGAACCTGTGCCGGAGAGCCTGGTCACGATCACCGATGGGGCCGGCACGGTCTTTGCGGCAGCCGACGCCGGGAGCTGGGACGCGGCGTCAGCCGCGGTGGAGGACATGACCACCGCCTGGGCGGACTACGCGGCGGGCGGCGTCCCCCGCCTGGTCGAGCCGCTGCTGGCCGACGCGCTTGAAGCGCTGGGACAGGCGGTAAACGCACAGGACGCCGAGCCTGCACGACAAGCCGCGATCAACGTCGCGCAATGGAGCCTGGACCTGCAGCTCCGGTATCGACCGGTCACCGAGGTCGACCTCGGCCGCTTCGACCTGTGGCTCGCGCAGCTCCAGCTCGACGCGGCAGCCGAGGATGCTGGCGGGGTCAACGGCGACCTGCTCACTCTGGACTACGTCCGCGACCGGATCCTGCACGCGTTGGACGCGTCAGCCGTCGCGGAGTTGAACCTGGCCCTGGAAGAACTCCAGACCGCAGTCACGGACGGAGATTTTGCGACGGCGACCGAGATCACGCAGGGCTTGCGAGACCTCGTGGCGGGCCTGTGACTCAGTCGGCCGTAGGCAGCCGCGCGAATAGGTCCACACCGTTCCCGTCCGGGTCGCGGACGGTCGCGTAACGCTGGCCCCAGAACGCGTCCCAGGGCTCGAGGTACCCCTCGTAGCCTGCGCTCACCAGATCGGCATAGATCCGGTCCACCTCGGCCGGGTCGGCACACAGAAACGCCAGACCGATGCGGTGTCCGCCGCCAGTCGGCGGCGTCCAGGTCGGATCGAACGATTTGATGGTCTCGAC
>JBKJVN010000098.1:0-6975 GCA_046717345.1 Candidatus Limnocylindria bacterium
CTCGATGCTCGCAACGGGCCGCCGCTGTGCCATCCTCAAGGATCGGACGGCCACAATGCCGCCGAGTGATCTCACCGCCCAGATTTACAAGTCCGTCGACTTCGACCGAATCGAGGACGTCACTCGCGCAACTCACGGCTGGATCCGGGACGATCTCGCCCTTGGTCCGTGCCCAGATTGCGCTACCACTTAGCCCCACCGCTCGCGCCTCAGTGTTCGCTTTCCACGGCTAACGCAACATAACCTCTATTTGCGGAAGCGGTAGAAGAGAGGACTAACGGTCCTCGGGTCCTAGGTCAACCGGGTCATGGTGGCGATCCACGGCCGGACCTAACCTGCTGGCAAATGAGCAAGCGACATGACGCAATGCGGGTCGGCGGCTGGTTGGCCTTCGTATGGGGCGTCGTCAGCGTCCTGCTCGCCATTGCGACCGACCTCGACTGGGCGGACCTGGCGGGAGGCTACGGCCTGGGGTTGGCCATCACCGGCGCCTGGACCGTGGTCGGTGTGGAGCTCCTGAATCGCCACCAGCAGCGGCTATCCCAGGCCCTGGCAGCGAATCGCATCACCCCGAACCAGCAGGGCGCCGTCAGCCGCTGACGGGGGCTTTCCTCCGCGCTCGAGGCCGTGCGATAGCCGCGGCCCGAACCTCGCCCGCCAGTGTCGCCGGCAGCCGCCCGGCAATCCGCACGCCGTCGTCGGTGAATCGTTCGGTCACCTCGCCTGCCTGACGGGCGCGAGCCACCAGCTCCGCACGCGGATAGGGCACAACCACATCTACATCAACTAGCGGGCCCCGAAGGGCGGTTGCGATCCGCTCGCGCAGCGCCGCCAGGCCCTCCCCCGTCAGGGCACTCACGTAGGCCACGTCCTCGTCGGATGGCTGGGGGCCGGCACGCTCCACCGCTCCGTTGAGGCGGTCAAGCTTGTTGAAGACCCGGATGCGGGGCTTGTCGCCGGCGCCCAATTCCGCCAGGACGGCGCCAACTGTCGCCTGCTGGGCGATGAAGTCGGGGTCCGAGGCGTCCACCACCTCGAGCAGCAGGTCGGCACGTAGGACCTCCTCCAGCGTGGCCCGGAACGCGTCGATCAGGTCGTGGGGCAACTTGTTGATGAAACCGACGGTATCGGTCAGGACCACCTGGCGTCCCGAGTCCAGGCTGATCCGACGCGAGGTCGGATCCAGGGTCGCGAACGGCATGTCGGCCACGAACGCATCGGCATCGGCCAGCGTGTTCAGGAGGGTTGACTTGCCGGCATTCGTATACCCCACCAGGGCCACGACCGGGATCGCCGACCGGTCCCGCCGCCGAGCGGCAGTGGCCCGGTGGCGCTTGACCGCACCGATCTCGCCGCGGAGGCGATGGATCTTCTCCCGAATGCGCCGGCGGTCGGTCTCGAGCTGGCTTTCCCCCGGACCCCGGGTCCCAATCCCGCCGCCGGTGCGCGACAGGTGGGTCCACAGTCGGGTCAGGCGCGGCAGGTGGTACTCGAGCTGAGCCAGCTCCACCTGGAGGCGGCCCTCCCGGGTCCGCGCGTGGCGCGCAAAGATGTCCAGGATCAGGGCGCTGCGATCCAGGACCTTGCCGTCCAGGAGCGTCTCCAGATTCCGCTGCTGGGCAGGGCTCAGCTCATCGTCGACGACGAGCACGCTGAATCCGGTCATCGCCTTCTCATCGGCCAGGTCCGCGGCGCGTCCCTTCCCGAGGTACCAGGCAGGGTCGGGGCGCGTTCGGCGCTGGCTGGTGCTGCCCACCACCTCGGCCCCCGCGGCCACGGCCAGGCCGCCCAGCTCCGACAGGCGACGCTCGACCGGCCAGCGTTCGGCAGCCGGAGACTCGAGAGCGACCAGGAAGGCGCGCTCGATGGGCGGGGCGGCCTCGACCGTGCGCGTGGCGGATCGGCTCATCGAGTCCAGGCGGCGATCATCTGGCCGCCATCCTAGCCCACGAGGAGCCGATTCAGGAGCTCGATCCCCTGCTGGACCAGGCTCGGGTCGTCAGCGGGCAGTTCTCCAGCCTCCACCCACATCACGCGCCGATCACGCCGGAACCAGCTGAGCTGGCGGCGGGCGTATCGTCGGACGCGGCGCGCAGTCGTCTCGATCGCGAGCTCCAGGCTCCACTCCCCCGCCAGGTGGCGGGCGGCCTCGGCGTAGCTGTGGCCGGTCAGGGCCGGGAGGTCGGGATCCAGGCCCCGCTCGAGGAGGGCACGGGTCTCGTCCAGGAGGCCGCCGTGGAACATGGCCGTCGCTCGCTCCCCGATCCGCCGGTCCAGGACGGGGAGGGGCCGGGTCACGCCCAACAGGGCAACCCGCCCTGGGTACGGCTCGGCCCCGACCGTGTCGGCGGCGGCGATCCCCGCCAGCTCGGCCCGCTCCAGCGCCCGGAGCAGCCGGCGCGGGTTGCGCAGATCGGTGCGGGCGGCGCTCGCCGGGTCCAGGCGGGCCAGACGCTCGGCGAGCACCTGCAGGCCCTCGGTCTCAAGCTCCGCGGCTAACCGCCGGCGGACTTCGGGGCTCCATGGTTGGCTGGCGAAGTCGAAGCCGTCCACCAGCGCGGTCACATACAGGCCGGTGCCGCCGACGACCAGCGGCAGCCGCCCGCGTGCCCCGACCTGGGGCAGGAGGGCGCGGGCTCTCGCGACCCAGTCCGCCACCGTGAACGGCTCGGACGGCTCGACCAGGTCCAGGAGGTGGTGCGGGGTCCGGGCACGGAACGCCTCGCCCACCTTGGCAGTCCCGACGTCCATGCCGCGGTATACCTGGCGCGAGTCGGCCACCAGGATCTCGATCGGGAACCGATCGGCCAGGGCCAGCGAGAGCTCGGTCTTGCCGGCTGCGGTGGGACCCACCACGGCGGCCAGCGGGCCCGCCGGCATCGGTTGCAGGATCGCTAGACCTCGACCAGGCGCTGGATGAGGACGATGCTGAGAGCCTTGCCGGTCACCCGATCGGCCTCGATCAGCGCCGCGTTGAGACTCACCGGGCCTTCCGCGACCTCGAACCGAGTGGGCAGGTGGCGGAGGAAGCGGGGCAGGACGGTGTCCAGCCGGAAGCCGATGACCGAGTCGCGGGGACCGGTCATGCCGACGTCGCTGATGTAGGCGGTGCCCTCGGGCAGGACCCGCGCATCGGCGGTCGGGACGTGGGTGTGGGTGCCGACCACGGCCGTGACCCGCCCGTCGAGGTGCCAGCCCATGGCGTTCTTCTCGGAGGTGATCTCGCAGTGGAAGTCGACGAAGCGCAGGGCCGGCAGCGGCTCCGCCGCCCCGTCGAGCAGGGCGTCGGCCAGGGTGAACGGCGAGTCGAGCTGGTTCATGAACACGCGACCCATGAGGTTGATGACCGCCACCGGCTCCCCGTCCGCCAGTCGGTGGATCAGCCAGCCCCGTCCCGGCGCGTCGTCGGGGTAGTTGGCGGGGCGTAGGACGGGCCGATCGGTGTCGAGGTAGTCGTAGATCTCACGCTTGTCCCAGATGTGGTTGCCGCTGGTCAGGACGTCGATCCCCGAGCTCAGCAGCTCTTCGGCCAGGGAGGGGGTAAGCCCCATGCCGGCGGCGACGTTCTCGGCATTGGCGATGACCATGTCCAGGTCCAGCTCAGCGCGGAGGTCCGGCAGGGCGTGACCGATGGCCAGCCGGCCCGGCTTGCCGATGATGTCGCCGATGACCAGGCACCGCATCCGTGCGGCGCGATCGGTCATCGGGCGTAGTCCACGGCGCGCGTCTCGCGGATGACGGTGACCTTGATCTGGCCCGGGTACTGGAGCTGCTCCTCGATCTTGCGCACCACGTCCCGTGCCAGCCGCGACGAGGCGCTGTCGTCGATTTCGCCGGGGTGGACGAGGATGCGCACCTCGCGCCCGGCCTGGATGGCGTAGCAGCGCTCGACTCCCGGGAAGCTGAGCGCAATCTGCTGGAGGTCGTCGAGGCGCTTGATGTAGCTGTCCAGGGCCTCGCCCCGAGCTCCGGGGCGCGAGGCGCTGATGGCGTCCGCGATCTGGACCACGGTGGCCTCGATCGACTCCTGGTCCACCTCTTGGTGGTGCGCGGCGATGGCATTGCAGACGGTCGCCAGGACGCCGAAACGCGCCGCGATGTCGGCGCCGATCTGCGCATGTGCCCCCTCGACCTCGTGGTCGACCGCCTTGCCGATGTCATGCAGCAGGCCGCCCTTCTTGGCCTCGGCCACGTTCGCGCCCAGCTCGGCGGCCAGCATCGCGGCCAGGCGCGAGGTCTCGATGCAGTGGTTCAGGACGTTTTGGCCGTAGCTGGTCCGGTATTTCAGGCGGCCGAGGAGGCGGATCAGCTCGGCATGCAGGCCCGGCACGGCCGCGTCGTAGGCGGCCTGCTCTCCGGCCTGGCGCATGACGACCTCGATCTCCTGGCGACACTTGGCGACGGTCTCCTCGATCCGACCGGGGTGGATCCGGCCGTCGGCGATGAGCTTGGTGAGCGCCATGCGGGCCACTTCCCGGCGCACCGGGTCGAAGCCGGACAGGACCACCGCCTCGGGTGTGTCGTCGATGATGAGGTCGACCCCGGTGGCCTGCTCGAGGGCCCGGATGTTGCGGCCCTCGCGGCCGATGATGCGGCCCTTCATCTCGTCGTTGGGGAGGTGGACGACGGTCACGGTCGCCTCCGAGGTGTGGTCGGCGGCGATGCGCTGCATGACGGTCGTCAGGATCCGCCGCGACCGTTCCTCGCCATCCTCGGTGGCATGTCGCTCGATCTCGCGCACGCGATGCGCGGCCTCGGCCTGCGCCTCCTCCTCGATCTCGCGGATCAGCGACTGTCGAGCTTCGGAGGCGGACAGGCCGCCAATATGCTCCAGCGACGTCAGCTGCTGGGCGCGGAGGGCCCCCAACCGGACCTTCTCGGCGTCCAGCTCCCCAACTCGCTCCTCGGCCTGCACCTCGCGGCGCTCGAGCGACTCGGACTTGCGATCCAGCCCCTCGGATCGGTCCAGCAGAAGACGTTCCTGGCGCTGCAGGTCGGTGCGCCGCTGACGGGCTTCCTCCTCTGAGGCACGCTGGACCTGGAGCACCTCGTCCTTGCCGTCGAGGATGATCTCTTTCTGTTTGGCCCGCGCATCAGCGACCAGGCGCTCGGCGTACGACTCCGCGTTTCGGACCTTGGTGGCCGTCAGCAGGCGACGCACGACGTAGCCCGCGATCAGGCCGAGGATGCCGGCGATGAGCGCAATGGCGCCCACGGCCATGGAGTCGGGCATCGACTCCTCCTGTCAGGAGCTCGTTCTCGGGCTGGCGCTGCCCTGGCGGGCCCGTTGATTGCTGTCGTCAGACCGATGACAGACCGCGGTCTGTCGATCGGTGGCGGGTACTCTACTCCACATCGGCGCCCCGGTCCGCGGGCCGGTCAGGCCGCAGCGAGGCGTCCCAGGAGCGCGATCATGTCCAGGTCGCGGGGGAGGAAGTCCTGGAGCATGATCCGCTGCGCCCCGGCGACCTCCAGCTCGCGGATTCGCGCGGCCGCCTGGTCCAGCGTCCCGAGAATCCACCGATCGCGCCGCTCGGCCAGCCAGGCCGTGGCATCGGCGTCTGCGCCGAAGACCGCCAGCTGAGTGGCCACGCGCTCGCGGAGCTCGCCCTCCGAGTCGGCCACCAGCACGCCGACCATGGCTGAGTACACGACCTCGTCCGGGTCGCGACCGATGGCCGCGCACGCGGCGCGGACGCGGCCGAACGACTCGCGCACCCGCGCCGGCGTCGCGGACGACCGATTGAACTCGTCGGCGTAGGTCGCCACCAGCCGCGCCTGGCGCGGTCCGCCGTCACCGCCCAGGATGAGATGGGGATGGCGCCGTCCCGAGAACGTCGGACGCGGGCGGAACAGGGCGTCGCGGACCTGCCAATGATGGCCGTCGAATCCCCAGCCGTCCGGCTCGGTCCACAGGCCGTGGACGATGGCCAGCGCCTCCTCCAGGCGGTCGTAGCGCTTGCGCAGGGACGGAAACGGAATGCCGAGCGCGGCGTGCTCCTCCGCGTTCCAGCCGGCCCCGATGCCCACCTCGAGCCGACCGCCGCTCATCTCGTCCACGGTGGCCACGACCTTGGCCAGGTTGCCTGGGACACGGAAGGTGACCGGCGACACGAGCGTGCCGATCCGGATGGTCGTCGTCTCGCGGGCCAGTCCAGCTAGGGTGGCCCACGCGTCGGTGCTCGGCTGGTCGGGTGGGCCGGGGAAGCCGCGGTAATGGTCCGACCGGAAGAAGGCTTCCAGGCCCGCCGTCTCCGCCGCGCGGGCCGCGGCCAGGATGTCGGCGTAGCTGAGCCCCTGCTGGGGCTCGGTCATCAGGGCGAAGCGCACGGGCAGGTTATCCGCTGGCGCCGCGCCGGCGAATGACGGCCCGCGCGGTGGCCGGGTCAAAGCCGCGGCGCACGAGGAACATGCCGAGCCGCTGCAGGGCGCGGCCATCCTCGGGGACCGGTCGCCCGCGGAGGTGCCGTTCGAGAGCCGCCGCCGCCCGCTCCTCCTCGCTCAGCGCAAGATCGTCAATCGCATCGGTGCGAAGCGTTTCGATGACAGCGGCCGGAACGCGCTTGGCGCGCAGCTCGGTCTCGAGAGCCATCCGGCCGCGGGGCGCATGGCGGTCGCGCTGCTCCACCCACCACCGGGCGAACGCGACATCGTCGACCAGGCCGATGCGGGCCAGCCGATTCAGGGCAGCGCTCACGACGCCGTCCGCGGCGCCCGCGCGACGTAGCCGCTGCTCGACCTCCCAGCGCGAGCGCGGACGCGTTCCGAGGAAGCGACCCGCAATTTCGAAAGCCTGCTCGGCGTCGGGTGGCGGGCGCGGCTCACGGGCCGCCTTGTGGGCCCTGGCGCCGCTCACGCTCCGCTCAGGCCGTCTCCCGTCTCGGACTCTGCCTCGGGCGCGGGTCCGCGGACCGTGATGGCCGCCACCCGACCGCGAATCTCGTCCTCGATCGTTTCGGCCATGCGCGGGTTGGC
>JBKJVN010000099.1:0-8047 GCA_046717345.1 Candidatus Limnocylindria bacterium
ACGAAGTAGACCCCGCCCTGGAAGTGGTCGCTGACCTCCGCTGCCAGTTGCAGGCTGAGCCTCGTCTTGCCTGTGCCGCCCGGCCCGGTAAGGGTGAGGAGACGCGCGCCGTCGAGCAGGAGATCCCGGGTCTCGGCGACATCGCGTTCCCGACCGACGAAGCTTGTCAGCTGGATCGGCAGGTTGTTCGGGGTCGCGTCGAGGGTTTTCAGCGCCGGGAAGTCGCTCGGCAGCTCGAGGACGATGAGCTGGTACAGACTCTCCGGCAGCGCGAGGTCCTTGAGGCGATGCTCGCCGAGGTTTCGCAGCACGACGCCGGCAGGAAGGTTCGCTTCGACCAGCGCGGCGGTGGCACGGGATAGGAGGATCTGGCCGCCATGGCCGGCCGCCGTGATGCGCGCCACGCGATGGACGTCGAGGCCCACGTAGTTGCCTCCGGCGAGCGTCGCCTCGCCGCTATGTAGGCCCATGCGGACGCGGATCGCGGCGCCCTCTGGCCAGGCATGGGCCGCTAGGGCCTGTTGGGCGGCGGCCGCCGCGGCGGCAGCGCGCGTCGGGCTGGAAAAGGCGATGAAGAGGGCGTCGCCCTCGGCGCCGAACTCCCGACCGCCCTCGGCGGCGATGGCCGACCGAATGACGTCACGGTGTGCCTCGAGCAGCTCCGGGTAGCGCTCACCCAGCTGCTGGACGAGTCGGGTGGAGCCTTCGATGTCGGTAAACAGGAAGGTGACCGTCCCGGAAGGGAGTGATTCTTGTGCTGTCATCCTGCCCCTCGGTCTCTGGCACTGTTGGCCGCGTCCATGCTGCTAGCAGACTGCGTGTGCGTCAACGAGCGGCGACAACGGCTGGCCAGCTCGGTG
This sequence comes from Candidatus Limnocylindria bacterium, assembly GCA_046717345.1. GTDB lineage: Bacteria > Chloroflexota > Limnocylindria > QHBO01 > QHBO01 > DASTEQ01. Next base: position 861 of record JBKJVN010000099.1, read on the forward strand.
AGGGTCCGGGCCTCGTCGGCGGTCTCGAAACCTCAGGTGCTCGCCACGGGACCCCCAACGCGCCCTAGACCTGCTCCATCTCCTCGCGCGGCTCGGACGGATCCAGCTTCAGGGCGGCGGAGTTGATGCAGTAGCGCAGCCCGGTGGGCCGCGGGCCGTCGTTGAAGACGTGGCCCAGGTGGCCGCCGCAGGTCGCGCACAGGACCTCGGTCCGGCTCATGAAGAACGTGCGGTCGGTCTCGGTGTCCACCGCCTCGGCGGCCGTGGGCTGGTAGAACGAGGGCCACCCGGTGCCGGACTCGAACTTCGTGTCCGCCTCGAACAGCTCCGCCCCGCATCCCGCGCATCGGTACGTGCCGGGCCGATGCTCATCCCACAGCTCCCCGCTGAACGCCCGCTCGGTGCCCTTCTGGCGCAGGACGTGGTACTGCTCCGGGGTCAGCTCGGCCCGCCAGTCGGCCTCGGTCTTGGTGATCTTGTTGGTCATGGCTCAACTGTACGCCGGATTCCGGATGGACCGATGGCGCCGGCCCAGCCGGGTCCCTCCACCACCACCACGTCCTGGTCCATGACCGCGGCCAGCGCCTGGGCCACGGTCAGCTCGCGCCGCTCGCCGGGGCACGCCGCCCAAGGGCGCAGGCCCGGGTCCAGCTCCGCCAGCGGCTCCAGCGCGAACCGCCGCTCGGCCAGTCGCGGGTGGGGCACCACCAGGTCCGGGGCATCCTCGATGCACAGGTCGTCGATGGCCAGCAGGTCCAGGTCGACCAGGCGGGGCCCGAACCGAGGGCTCATCGGGTCCCGACCCAACCGGCGCTCGATGGCCTTCAGCTCGGCCAGCAGCGGACGCGGCGCTAGCTCGGTCTCGAGCACCAGCGCAGCGTTGAGGAACTCGGGCTGGTCAGTGCGCTCCCGCGGCGCGGACCGATACAGACTGGAGGATTGCCATACCTTCCCGATCTCGGTGATCTCGGCGAGCGCTGCAACCAGCGACTGTTGCGATCCATCGATATTGCCTCCGAGACCAACCCAGGCGCGCACAGACTCAGCCTACGGTAATTCGCTAGTAAGCCAGATCCACGTATGCTCATCAAATCGGGGCGCTCGCGAGAGTGGGCGGAATGCTCTTCCGGAGGGTCGCCAGGCGTGGGTGAGATCAAGACTGCCTATCCGCTCATCCACAACAAGGTCACGTCCCCCCATTACGTCACGCCCACTTTGCGGCGCGGGCGATTGCTGAACTGGCTGAATGAACAAGTCAACCGCCGAGCCGTAGTTATTGCGGCCGATGCGGGTTATGGGAAAACCACGCTCCTGTGGCAATGGGAGCGGGAGGTCGCGTTTCCGTGCTTTTGGTACAAACTCGACAGAACCGATCGGGACTGGTCGCTCCATATCAGCTATCTGATAGAAGCCATAGCCCAGCGACACCCTGGGTTTGGACACCGGGCTCACAGCATGCTGCTCCAGCTCGGGGGTCCTGGTTCCAGCCGGCCCGGCGTGGCAGCGTTCCTACTTGCCGAAATGCACGAGCGTCTTACCGAGCCGTGCACGTTCATCATCGATGACTGGCAGTTTGTGGCGAGCCAAACCGAGGTCCGCGGGCTTTGGAACCAGATCCTGCGGGACGCCCCGCCAACTTGTAGATTCGTGTTCCTATCGCGGGCTAGACCACACCTCCAGTTCGCCCGGTTCCGGACCCACGGCGGGTATGCCGAGATGCGATCTGACACTCTCCGGTTCACCGAGGCGGAGATCGAGTCCCTGTTCCGTGATATCTACGCCGACCCACTTGACCAGAATGAGTTGGCAGAACTCGACCGGCGCACGGAGGGATGGGCCGCCAGTCTTCAGCTAGTCGAGGTATCCCTCCGGGAGAAGCACGGACCTGCCGAACGGCGCAGCTTCATCGAGTCCATCACAGCCTCCAAAGAGAGCGACCTCTTTGCGTTCCTTGCCGAGGAAGTGCTCGACCAGCAGAGCGAGGAAACTCGCAACTTCCTACTCTGCACGTCGATCTTGCAGCAGATAACCCCCGACCTCGCGGAGCGGATGACGGGCGTTAGGGACGGGTCACGGCAATTGGAAGATCTTGAGCAACGCGGCCTCTTCACCAATCGATTGGGTGACGATGAGGAACGGTACCGGTACCACGGGCTTTTCCGTGACTTCCTCGAGCGGCGCCTGGCCGCGGAGCGTTCCGATTCGGAGGTGGTTGGCCTGCATATCCATGCCGCGTCGTACTACGAGACCACCCTCCAGTGGCCGCAGGCCATCCACCACTACTTGAAAGCCGGCCTGCAGCGTCAAGCGGCCCGTCTCATAGCTAGGTACGGGGAGGAGGTAGTAGCTGAAGGACGGCTGGGCCTAATAGACGAGTGGCTTCAACAGCTACCGCCCAAGACCATCCGCGACAATGCGCGCCTCTCACTCCTCCACGGCGAAGCGCTTGGAACCATCCGCGGAGAGTGGGAAGCCGCTCTCGCGGCGCTTGAGCGCGGACGCGGCTTCTTTGCGAGGAAGGGAGATCGTCGGATGGTGGCCCTTGCCGAGCTAAAGAGGAGTACGCATTTCCATTACCGCGGTGACGCGTCGGCGAGCGCTGAAGCTGCGGCAAAGGGACTGTCGCTGGCAGAGGCCGATGACTTCGGAACAAAGCTCCGCCTCCGGGGAAATCTGGCGATTACAGAGACTTGGTTGGCATCCCTTGAGCAAACAGAACGCGAGTGCGAGGCACTCGTGGATGAGGCCCGCGAGCGCGGACTGACTCACTTCGCGGCGATAGGCCTTCATAACCTCGGGCTTGTCCAAAAATGGCTCGGGAGACTCACAGAAAGCCTTGCAAGTTTCGAGGAGGCAGATCGATTCTGGGGCAGTCTCCCGAGCAATCCGTACGGAGATAACGCCGACTATGTTGACACTCTCCTTGCGATGGGGGCCGTGAGCCGAGCGGAGACCGCGGCGCAGATAGGTCTAGATCGAACGCGAAACTGGCCCAGACCGCACGCCGAGGCTACTTACGGTCATGCCGCCGTCCTGGTGCAAAGGGGGGAGTTCTCCGAAGCGGTAAGGGTTCTTCGCCGAATCCTCGCCAAACGCGCAATGCTGGGCGGCCTAGGAGAGTCGGCCCTTGTGATGCTCATCGAGGCGTCGTATTTGGGCCGCACAAACGGCGAAGACCTTTCAGGTGCCGCGCAATTACTGCGAGAAGGGCGCCGCGACCCACGTTTGTCAGCGACATCAGCAACGGCCCTGGCACTGGCTGCTCACTACCAAGGAAAATGCGTTGGCGAATGCGGGCAGGCTGCGGTTGAGCTCGCGTCATGGGAATCCCGCGGCGCGCGGTTCATGGCGGCCAAGGGATCCGTTCAGATCGCGCCACTCAGACTGGCGCATTTGGATGACGGCGGCCGCGAAGCGTTTAGCGTCCTCGCCGCTGCGGAGAGAATCGGGGCATTCCCATACCTCCGATGGTGGCTCCGACCCTTTGCGGTCCTTCTCGGTCGGCTCAGTCAGAAGGAAGGCGGTCTCGCATTGCTCCTTCGAGTGGCTGCCGCAGATCCGGAATTCTGGCTGCCGCATTTGATAGGTCTCTTGCCGGAACTTTCGGGGACACTCCGGCAAGAAACGCTTGCTTTCGTTCGGCTCTTCGCGGGTGCCACGACCGCAGAGCTCCTCAGTGGAGTGCCGGGCAACGATGTTTCTGACGCGCGTCGCGCAGTCCTTCGGAATTCGGCGGAGCGCCTATTTGTCCGGGCCTTCGGTCCGCTAACGGTGCATCGGAAGGACTGGAACGGTCCCGTTGTTCGGATCGACAAGCGGCGATTGCGACAACTACTCGGACTCCTCGTTGCTAATCAACATCGGACGCTAACGCGCGAGATGGCGCTGGACATGCTCTGGCCCGATTCGGACCCAGGTGGCAGCGTCAACAACTTGAACCAGGCCGTCTTCCATCTGAGGCGTCTTCTCAACGAAGGTTCTAGAGACCCTGACCGACCGCAGTACGTCATCAGCAACTCGGATGCCCTCGCCTTCGACCCCGAACTCATCCGTACTGACCTCGATGAAGTTCGGCAGCTGGCTCCGGTCTTACGCGGGGCCACTACGACAGCCAGCCGACGCCAAGCCGCAGAAAGCATGCTCGGGCTCATTAGGGGCGAGTTTCTCGCGGATTTGCGTTACGAAGATTGGGCATCCGGAATCCAGATGTCGGTTACCGCCGAGATCAGGGAACCGCTCTTGGAGCTAGCTAGTGCGAGTCCGGGCGATATTCCCCCGCACCTGTCCCTTCGAGCCGCGGAACTCCTCGCAGAATTCGATCCCTTCGACGAATCCGCCCATGTGGCGATGGCCAGGAAACTGGCCGAGGTCGGCCGGCGAGCTGCGGCTCGACGCTTGATCACTAGCTTTGCGGCTTCTGTCGAACAGGAACTGGACGTTCCGCCATCACCAGATGTACGGCAAGCCATGCTCGACCTCGGCGCCGCCAAGAGTACGGGGGCGGTACACTAATACTTGACCCGTCGAGCCAAGGGGCTTGACTTCCGGCCGGTGGCGCGGTAGTTTCGTGCCAACCACTAGTACTTCAGTACTGGTGCACAGACTTCCGGACGCATAGATCCGCGCGCTGAACATGGGCACTTGGGCACGCGGGGAGCAAGTAGTGCAACCGACCATCCGAACCGGATAGGTCGGTTGTTGCAGAAGAGGGCACCTTCTCATGAAAGCTTCAGTCAAGGGCTGGTAGGGCACCAGAACGCGATGGACGCAATGAGACATCGCATCTCGGCACGCCTGCTGCCGCTCTTAGCGTTGATTCTCTTGGCTCTCGCCGGAGGAGCTTCGGTTAAGGGCTGGTAATCAGGCCTCGCGGTTGACGCAAGCCGACTCACAAAGCTAGGGTTTGGCGAACGGTGACCGCGAGCGTCCGGCTCCTAATTAGCCTGACTGTAGCCGCCGCAGCGCTTTCGCTCGCGGCGGTTACAGTTATTTCCCCCATCCGATCCGACATCGGCGGCCCGATGGGGATCGTGTATTGGATCACCCTGACGCTAGCCGCAAGCGCATTGCCAGTGCGCCTGCCCACCGGCACTGTCGCCTCCGTGAGTTTTGCACCATTGATGGCATCAATCGTCCTAGGGGGGCCCACAGCGGGCGCCATCGTCGCGGCAATCGGCACGACGGATTCGCGGGAGTTGCGGAGCGATGTCCCGTGGTACGGGACGCTCTTCAATCACAGCGCACTCGTCATTTCCGTCGTCTGCGCGGGCGTGCCGTATGAACTCTTCCACCAGGCAGCGTCTAGGCTCGAGCCACTTCCAGCGTCACTTGTCCTCTTCGTTGGTCTGCTGGTCGCCGGCCTAGTGTATTCATTGATCAGCGCAGGACTCGCTGTGATCGCTGTATCCCTGAGGACTGGGGCGTCCATGCGGACCGTCTTGGCACGGGATATCAGTGCCATAGCGCCGAATTTGCTCGGGCTCGCCCCACTTGGTTGGCTGATGGCGCAGGTATTCCTTCTGCCGAACGGGGTCGGCTGGTGGGCAACCGCGCTGTTCGTGATCCCCCTCTTCACGACCCGCCTGGCGTACCACCGCTACGTGGAGACCCGCGAGCTGTTCGAGCAGACGATCGGGGCCCTGGCCAACGCGGTCGACGCCCGGGATCGGTACACCCGTGGTCATTCGAACCGGGTGAGCCACATCACGGAGGCCATGTGCCGGGTCATGCAGCTGCCCGAGGCCGAAATCGAGAGGATCAAGTGGGCCGGGCTCCTGCATGACGTGGGCAAGATCGGGATCCGCGACAACATCCTCCTCAAACCGGGGCCGCTGAGCCGCGACGAGCGGATCCTCATGAACCAGCACCCGACCATCGGGGCCGAGATCGTGGCCCCCGCTCGCTCGCTGGCGCCCGAGGCGCCCCTGATCCGCGCCCACCACGAATGGGTCAACGGGTCGGGCTACCCCGACGGTCTGGAGTACGCGGACATCCCGCTGGGCGCCCGGATCATGACCATCGCCGATGCGTACGAGGCCATGACCAGCTCGCGTCCATATCGGCTCACCGCGCTGACCCACGAGCAGGCGGTGGCCGAGCTGGAGAAGTATTCCGGGCTCCAGTTCGATCCGGAGATCGTGCCGGTCCTGTTGGGCCTGGACCGGAGCATCCTGGACCGCCGGCCGGAACGGCCCGACGAGCTGCCGACCATGCTGCGCCAGGAAGACCTGGTGCCCGCGGCCGACGAGGCCGCACCGCCCGCACCCGAAGGGAGCGTACCCCCGAGGCCGGCACTCGCCTCGGAAGATGCTCCTTAGCTCCATCCTGCTGGGCCTCGTCATCGGGGCCCTGGCCGGGGGACAGTTACCTCGCCTGGGCGACCTGCGCCTGAGATGGGTGTGGCTGCTGGGGGCGGCCCTGGCGGTCCGGCTCCTGTCCGGGCTCCTGGTCACCACCGATACGGGGGCCGAGCTCGCCGGGGCGTGGGGCCTGCCCCTGACCTACGGGCTGATCGTGGTCTGGCTATACCGCAACTGGAGCGTGCCGGGGCTCCAGGTGGCGGCCATCGGGGTGAGCCTGAACATCCTGGCCGTGCTGCTCAACGCCGGCAAGATGCCGGTCTGGGAGGGTGCCCTGCTGGCGTCGGGGCTGACGCTGGCGGACCTGGTGGGCGACCCGTTCCACATGGTGCTGGGTGGGGCGATGACCGCGGCCCAGTTCGTGGCCGCCGGCGGGTTGTTCGGCGACGTGGTGCCCATCCCCATTCCCATCCTGCGCGACGTGGTCAGCGTGGGGGACGTGCTGCTGTGGGTGGGCATCGTGTGGGCCATCGTGGCCGCCATGACCCGGCCGGTCTTCCCCGGCCGCCGGGCGGTGGCGCTGGGCGCCTCCCCGCTGCGCCCCATGGCCCGCAGCGAGCTCCAGCTGGGCCAGGCGTATGCCACGGCGGTGGCCGCGGACGCGGCAACAGCGGCCGCCGCGCAGGCTGCGGGCGTCGCGGTCGAGGAGGAGCGACGGGGGCTGGCCGCGTACCTGCGCCTGGCGGCCAACCGCAACTACGCCCTGCTGTGGACCAGCCAGCTCATCAGCCTGATGGGCGATCGGGTCCACTTCATGGCCCTGGGATTCCTGGTGGCGACGCGGGCAACGCCCCTGGACGTGGGGCTGACGTTTGCCGCCACCGCGGT
>JBKJVN010000100.1:0-2605 GCA_046717345.1 Candidatus Limnocylindria bacterium
GGCACAGGTCGAACAGCAGCCGCGTTGACGCCACTCCCCGGGAGCGGCACGCCCCGGCCACGGGTTCTCCAGCTCCTGGCGACCGGCGGGACTGGTGGCGCCCAAGAAAGCGTCGTCGCGCTTCTCCTCCACCTGGACCGATCCCGGTTCGAGGTCGAGGCAGTCTCCCTGGCCGATGGCAGCACGGTCCAGCGCATTCGGGAGATGGGCATCCGTGTCACGGTAATCCCACCCCTGGACGACGAATCCACCGTCCGCGAGCTCGTCGCGTACCTCCGCCGCTGGCAGATCGACCTGCTCCACACCCATCTGTTCCGTGCCGAATTGCTCGGCACCCGGGCTGCCCAGGTAACCGGCACGCCGGTTGTCATGGCCACCGCCCATTCCAGCCGGGTCCGCTCCCCGGCCGACATCGCCGCCCTGGCAGCCGTTACACCGTTCATCGACCGCCTCATTGCCCCGTCGGCGGCCATCGCGACCAAGGTGCGCGCCGAGGGCCGGGGAGCGGCGGAGATCACGGTCGTGCCCAACGGGGTCGACCTGGATCGGTTCAGCCCGCATCGGTTCAGCCCGCATCGGTCCAGCCCGGACACGGCCGCGCTGCGAGCCGCGCTTGGCATCCCGCCCGACGCCTTCCTGATCGGGGTCGTGGCCCGGCTCGAGCCCGAGAAGGGGCATCGGTATCTCCTCGAGGCCCTGCCGGCCATCCTGAATGCCGTGCCCAATGCCTGGCTGCTGCTGGTGGGCGAGGGTTCACAGACCGATGCGCTTCGCGCCCAGGCCGGCTCGCTGCCGCTTCCCGCCAGCGGGCGGGTCGTGATTGCCGGTTTCCAGACCGATGTCGAGGCGGTGACCCAGGCCCTGGACGTGGCGGTCCTGCCGTCCTTGCGCGAGGCGCAGGGCCTGGCCCTGTTGGAGGCCATGGCCGCCCGGCGCCCCGTGGTGGCCTCCGCGGTGGGCGGCATCCCCGAAACCATCCGGGATGGCATGGATGGCCTCCTCGTCCCACCCGCCGATCCCGCGGCGCTCGCCGCCGGCGTAACCAGCCTCGCCGGTGATCCGCGCCTCCGGGACCGACTAGCGGCCTCGGGCCGGCGCCGCGTGGAGGATCGGTTCAGCGTGACCGCATCGGTCAGGCAGGTGGAGGCCATCTACGAAGAGGAGCTGGCCCGCGCTGGCGTGCTTGCCGCGCCGAGTTACGGATGACTGGTAGCGGCCGTGGGGCCCGGAATCGGCGCCCCGCCAGTCACCAGTGACTCACAGAGTGCCGCGTGCGCCATCTGCGCACGTTGCCAGTCATGTGTGACTGGCCATTGCAGCTGGCGGCGTCCCTCGCCTCGCCTTTACCCGCGCTCCGCGGCCCGCGGGCGATAGCGGACGTCTAAGGGCCGGGCCCAGCTCGGCCACCCGACTCAGCCGGCACTCGACGAGGCCCCTCCAATCGTGGAGAGGCCCCGTCGTTGCGGTTCCGCAGGAGTCAGATCACGGAGCGGCCACCACCGTGATCGTCCCGAACATCCCGGCCTCGAAATGGCCCTCGATCTCGCAGACCAGGTCATACGTGCCCGGCTGGGTCGGGATCAGGAACAGCTCGATCTCCGCGCCGGCGAACACCTCCACCTCGCGCGGGGCGGGTCCTTTGAACTCACCCGAGGCGTCCTCGGCCTTGCGGAAGGCGATCGACGCGAAGAAGTCCTCGGCCGTGAACTCGTGCTTGATCTCGCCCACGTTGACCACGGTGATCACGTATGGCTGACCGGCCACGAGCTCGAAGTCCTTCGGCGTGAAGGCGTACTCCGAGAGCTCGATCGTAAGCTCCTGGCTGGCATCCCAGTCGGCCGCCTCGACGAGCGCCGCGGCATCCTGGACCCACGGGCCATCCGCCACATCGGCCATTTCCACAGCAGGTGAGGTGGGCGCGGCACCGGTCACGGTGATCGTCCCGAACATCCCGGCCTCGAAATGGCCCTCGATCTCGCAGACGAGGTCATAGGTGCCCGGAATGAGCGGGATCAGGAACAGCTCGGCTGACTTCCCCGCGAAGACCTCGATCTCGGTGAAGAACGGGACCTTCACCTCGCTCTCGGCGGTCTCGGCCTTGCGCGTCGCGACCGTCCGGAAGAAGTCCCCGGCCGTGAACTCGTGCTTGACATCGCCGACGTTCACGAGCTCCAGGATGTACGGCTGCCCCGCCTCGAGGGTGATCTCGCTCGGGGTGAAGGCGAACTCGGAGAGCTCTATCGTCACCGTCTCCGCGGTGTCCCATTCGGCCGCATCGACGAATTCGGCAGCGTTGACGACGTATTGCTCGGCGGCAGGCGCCTGGCTCTGCGGCGGCTGACTCGCCGGGGGCACGCTGCCTCCGCCGGCGTCGGGGCTTGAACAGGCAGCGAGGAGGAGTCCACCGACAAGGACCGCGGCTGCTTTGGCGGGAATTGTGCTCATGACAGGTACCTCTGGGCGAATCCAGGCGCAGCTCGACGAGGCGCGCTCGTGTGTGTGCCGTGACCAGTGAAGCGCGGAACGCGACTCAGTCGCAGGGTCCGAATGGCCCCTAACCGCGGGACGTTGGTCATGAGACGCGGCCCGCGTTGCTGCCTAGTCG
>JBKJVN010000101.1:0-3513 GCA_046717345.1 Candidatus Limnocylindria bacterium
CGCACCATGGCGATCTTGATGCCGTCGGCCGCGGTGCCCTGGATGGGCATGTTGATGGCCATCCGCTCCCCCGCCGCGCGCAGCGCGCTGTTGCGGGCGCTCAGCTCGGGCAGGTAGCGGCGCCGCCCCAGCAGCGTCGAGACGTACCCCTGGTCGCGAGCCAGGATCCGAATCTCCACCGTGTATCGCCGGATGCCCTCGTAGGCGGAAAAGTAGTCGGTGATGAACGTGCGCGCCGTCTCGCGGTCGATGTGGAGCCGGTCGGCCAGGCCGAAGTCGCTCATCCCGTAGGCGACCCCGTAATTCACCATCTTGGCGATCGATCGTTGCGCGGCGGTGACCTCCTCCGGGGGAATGCCCAGCACGCGGGCCGCAGTCGAGCGATGGATGTCCTCGCCGGCCGCGAAGGCGGCCTTGAGCCCCGGGTCTCCCGACACGTGGGCCAGGATCCGAAGCTCGACCTGGGAGTAGTCGGCGGCGAGGAGGAGCTTCCCGGGAGGCGCCACGAACACGCGCCGGATGCGACGGCCCAGTGCGGTCCGGATCGGGATGTTCTGGAGGTTGGGGTCGGTGCTCGACAGCCGCCCGGTCGCCGCCACCGCCTGCGAGTAGGTCGTGTGCAGGCGCCCATCGGCATCCACCAGGATCGGCAGCGTATCGGCGTAGGTCGATTTCATCTTGGCCAGCTGGCGGTGCTCCAGGATCTGCGCCACCACGGGGTGCTGGCTGCGCAGCTCCTCCAGGACCGACGCAACGGTCGAGCGGGCGGTCTTGGTTCGCTTGGTGGACGGCAGCCCCAGCTCATCGAACAGCACCTGCTCCAGCTGGCGGGGTGAGCCGATGTTGAACGGATGCCCGACCGCCTCGGTGATGCGTGCCTCCAGATCGGTCAGGTGGGCCGCGAACTCCTCGGCCATCCCCGTCAGCGCCTCACCATCGATGAGGACGCCGGCGACCTCCATCCGGGCCAGGACCGGCAGGAGCGGCATCTCGACCTCGCGGAACAGGTCACCGAGGCCCACCTCGTCGAACTCCGTCAGCAGGGTCGGGGCGACCAGGATGGCGGTGAGGGCCTCGGCCGCCGCTCGCCGGCCAAGCGTCACCTCCTCGGCGCCACTTTCGCCGGATACGGCCCGCGCCGGCAGCTCGGCGCCGAAGCGCTGGGCCGCCAGGTCGTCGACTGACTGGGCGCGGAGGGCGGGATTCAGCATGTAGCCGGCCACCGAGGTGTCCACGGCCGGGCCGGCAAGCTCGATCCCCTGCTGCAGGAGCGTGGTCACCAGTGGCTTCAGGTCGTGACCGATGAGGGGGCGGTCGGTGCGGGCGAACCAGCGCGGCAGGGTTTCCCGGTCGCCGTCCCAACGCAGGTACCAGCTCGACCCATCCGCGCCGGCCATGGCGATCCCCAACAGCGAGCGCCCGAACGGGCGGCCGCTGCCCGCCGCCCAGCCCAGCCCAACCCTGTCGCCGTGCGCCGCCAGCCATGCCTCGAGCTCCAGGCGATCGGCGTCATCACCCACCATCCGGGGGTCGGCGTGCTCGATGGCGCCCTTGGGATCGGCCTGGGCGTCGGGCGCCACGCGCCCCTCGGTCGGCGCGCGCGCCGTCTGCCTGACCGCGGCGTCCGGGGCGCCGGCTCGCACAGGGCGGCTGCCGCCCAGCAGGTCGAGCGACAGCTGGAGGCCCCCACCCGATCCGTCATCGTCATCCGGACCCGCCGGCCCGCCGATCGTCGGTGGCAGGCGGTCGATCAGCGACCGGAACTCGAGCTCGCGGAAGCGCTGCGCCATGGCACGGCGGTCGTAGCGTCCGGTATGTGCCGCCTCCAGGTCGAGGCCGATGGGCAGATCGGTCACGATGCGGCCGACCTCGCGGCTGGTGAACGCATCGTCGCGGTGCTCGGCCAGCCGCTCGCGCAGTTTGCCCTTCACCTCGTCCAGGCGCTCGTACAGGCTGTCGAGCGTGCCGAACTCCTGGAGCAGGCTGATGGCGGTCTTCTCCCCCACCCCCGGCACGCCGGGCAGGTTGTCGGAGGTATCGCCCTTGAGGGCCTTGTAATCGAGCATCTGATCGGGTCGCAGGCCGTAGCGCTCCATCACCCGGGTAGGGTCGTACACCACGGTGGCGGCCACCCCCATCCGCGTGGTGAGCAGTCGAACGTGGTCGTCCACCAGCTGGAGGCCGTCGAGGTCGCCGGAGACCATCACCGTGTCCACGTCAGCCGCGGTGGCGTGCTTGGTCAGGGTACCGATCACGTCATCGGCCTCGTAGCCCTCCACCTCCAGGATTGGCATCCCGAGACGAGTCACGACCTCCCGCACGATCGGGAACTGGCTGCGCAGGTCGTCGGGCATCGACGGCCGGCCGGCCTTGTAGTCGGGGTAGGCCACGAACCGGAAGGCAGGCTTGCCGAGGTCGAAGGCGACCATGGCGTAGTCCGGCTTCAGATCGGCCATCCCGCGCAGTACGATCTGGAGGAAGCCGAACACGGCATTGACCAGCGTCCCATCCGAGGTCGTCAGCGGCGGCAGGGCGAAATAGCCCCGGTAGACCAGGCTGGGCCCGTCGATCAGCATCAGGATCGGGCGACGATCCGGCATGAGTTGAGTCTAGACCGCTGCTTCGGGGCGGGCGGCCGCTAGAATCCGGTGATGCCCCCGCCCGCCCTCCGAGACCCGTACGCGGTCCTCGGCCTGCCGCGTGAGGCGACGTCGTCGCAGGTGGCATCGGCGCATCGGCGGCTGGCCAAGTCGCACCATCCTGACCTCCACGCGGGTGGAGCCGATGCCGTGGCCCGGATGCGCGAGATCAACGAGGCGTGGGAGGTGCTCTCCTCGCCCGCACGCCGCGCCGCGTGGGACCTGGAGCACCCCTGGAGTGGCACGCCGGCCGGGGGCAGCCACTGGAGCGGGGGGCGCCAGCCGGTCACGGCCAGCGCCGCGGTCCGAGCCCAGGTGTCGACGCGCTGGCGCACGGCCTCCGGTGATCCGCGCAGCGCCCGCCGCGGGACGCTCCGCGTCCGGCCTCGGCCACCTCGAGAGGAAGCTCCACCCAAAGGATTCCTCGAGGGGCCGTGGGCGGCCGTGATCGCCGGCGTCGTGGGATTGGCGATCCTGACCGCCGCGATCGTAGCGGGGCGGCTGATCGGCGCCTGAGCGGCGTGAGTGATCGGGCGACGGCCGCCTAGCGGCCGGAAGATCCCCGGTCGATAGGGGCGGCCGATCGGCGAAGGGCCAGGGCCAGGGCCAGCAGACCAATCCCGGCCACCGCGGCCAGGATCCAGCCCATGCGGTCCTCCAACCCGACCAGGTCACCGTCGCGACCGGTGTCTGTTCCCCCGGTCACCTCGGCCATGCTCTCGGCGGGGGCCGCGGTCGCGTCTGCGACGCGAGGGGTATCGGTTGCCATGGCGCCGGTCTGTCCCCGCGAGCCCTCCGGCGACGCCAGCTCGTCCGGAGCCACGCCCGCGTCTGCGGCGGTCTCTTCGGGCAGACCCGTGGCGGCCTCCAGGGC
>JBKJVN010000102.1:0-5511 GCA_046717345.1 Candidatus Limnocylindria bacterium
GCCGAAGCGGGCTTCACGCTCATCGCGGAGGGCGTGGAATCGAAGGCCGATCTCAGGGCGTTGCGGGTCCTCCGCGTGCACATGGGCCAGGGGTTCCTGCTCGGAAAGCCGGAACGGATCCGGGAAGCGGGCTTTCGCCCGACCCTGAGTGCGGCGGAGCGGCGTACCGCGACGACACAGCCGTTAAGGAAGGGCGGCTAGGCTAAGCCCTGACCTCACATCGGGCATCATTCCGTCGTCATGACAGGTGGAATGGCGACCTCGCGCATCGACTGGCTGATCTTCCTGGCCCTGGGGTTCATGTGGGGGAGCAGCTACCTGTTCATCAAGATCGGCGTCGAGACGCTCGAGCCGTTCACGCTGATCGCGCTCCGGCTCGGGATCGGGTTGAGCGTGTTGGCGGCGGTCGTGGTGGTGGCTCGCGAGCCGCTGCCGCGCAACCGTCGGATGTACGGCCATTTGGTCGTCATGTCGATCATCAACATCGCGCTGCCGTTCTTCCTGATCACGACTGCCGAGCAATCGACCGACTCGGCGCTGGCCGCCATCTTCGCCGCCACCGTCCCGCTTTTCGTCATCGTCATCGCCGCGTTCTTCCTGCGCGATGAACCGATCACCCCAGGCCGGCTGGCCGGCCTGGCCATCGGCTTCGCCGGGGTGATCATCATCGTCAGCCCAAGCTTCGCAGCGGCCGTGCCCGGCTCGAGCCCGTACGGTGCGATCGCGCTCATCGGTTCGTCCATCTCGTATGCCGTGGGTGCCGTGTACACCCGGCGAAACGTTCGCGAGCTGCGACCGATGATCGCGGCCGTCTTCCAGGTGGGTTTCGCGTTCGCCATCAGCGCCGTCTTGGCGCTGCTGCTGGAGCGGCCGTTCGCAACCGTCGTGCGCCCCGACACCGTGATCTCCGTCCTGTGGCTGGGGATCCTCGGCTCGGGCCTGGCGTACCTCGCGTTCTTCCGCCTTCTGGGTCGGTGGGGCGCGACGCGGACGTCTCTGGTCGCCTACCTGCTGCCGGTGGTCGGCATCGTGCTGGGCGTCCTGGTGTTGAGCGAGCAGATGGATGCCCGGATCCTGCTCGGGACGGCGTTCGTGATCGGCGGCGTGGCGCTCGTCAACAGCCGGTTCGGACAGCGGCGCCTGTTCGGTCGCCAGGACGCCGAGACGGTGGCTGCGCCGCGGCCCTAGGCGGTCCCGACGGGGACCGCCGTCCCAGGCTGGTGCTGGCGCAGGTGGAAGGCCAGGTCCAGCGCCGTCTTCCCCACGATCAGCACCAACAACGACCCGACCGGCGTGCCCAGGAAGATGCTGACGACCGCGCCCAGCAGGATGGTGAGGTGCATGATCACCAACCGGCCGTAGGGCTGGGTCATGACCTGGGCTGGAGACAGCGTTCGGTACTCTCCTCGCCCAATGTAGTTCGTCCAGAACGAGACGCCATGGCTGATGGACAGACCGATGGCGCCCAGAGCCAAGACCCCGAGATCGATATTGGGTCCGGTCAGCGGCGCCGGAATCGTTCCGTCGGGTCGGATGGACGGGTCGCTGGCGATCGCCGGGATCAAGGTGAAGACGAACACGCCATGGACCACCCAGAACAGGCCGTAGTGCATGGCGAAGAACCCAGCCACCGCCCCGTGGCTCATCGAGCTGATCGGTCGGCCGTTTTCCCTCCAATGGGTTGCCGGGGCAGTGCCTTCGGCGCGCAGGATCTTGAGGATGTTGATGACGCCCACGACGCCGTTCTCGACCCAGTACAGGGCCAGGATCAGGAGCAGGTCCCAGCGCAGCCACAGAACGCCCGCCAGGGGGACGAGGTTGAACACCACCAGCAGCACAGCGGCGGCTGCCGAGGAGTTGACCCGATAGACCTCGAACGCGCGCTGCAAAAGACTCCTCGCAGGCATCGGCTGGGTGCTGGTCACGGTGTCGCAGCCTTTCGTGCTATCGCGCTACACGATGTCACGAAGGACTGTGATACGGCCTGGGTTGGTTTCGGCAGAAGGCAGGATCAGGAGCGCGGCGAGCGATCAGCGCGCCCTGCACGGCGTCCTCGGCCAGGTCGATGTCGCGGAGGATCCGCACCGCGATGGCCAGGCATGTGTCGCCGACCAGGCGGACCAGGGAGTCGAACGCTTCCGCGTCGCCCCGTTGCGCCTGCTCGACCAGTGCTTGCTTCACCCATCTCTCCGTTCCATGGCTGTCGGCCCAGGGCGGGCCGATCACAGTTCAGATGATTCGGGGCAGCCTATCTGTTCAATCTTGGCTCGGTCGACGCGGCCGGGGCGAGCGCAGCGGGGGTCAGCGTGGCCGGGCTCAGCCGCCGATCTGCGACATGTTGCGGGGCGGAGGCCGGAACCCCGGGTCGCCAATGTGGTGCTTCAGCTCCTTGTTCCACGCCGCCTCGCGGACGAGCTCCTCCAGGGCAGCGTCGGAGGCGCCGGCGCGCATCGGTCCACGCAGATCGGTCTCGTCGATGCTGAACAGGCAGGTCCGCAGCGTCCCCTCAGCGGTCAGCCGCAGCCGGTCGCACGCGTCGCAGAACGGCTCACTGACCGGGTTGATGAAGCCGATCTCGCCCACCCCATCCGCAAACCGATACACCCGGCTGGTCTGGGCCGGGTCGGCCATGGGCATCGGCTCCAGCGGAAGCCACTCCGACGGGACCGATGCCTCCAGGGCTGCCTTGAGCTCGGCTCCGGTTAGGACCGAGTCCGGCGACCAGCGGCCGCCCCCGTCCAGGGGCATGAACTCGATGAAGCGGACCACGTAGCCGCGCGTGCGGGCCAGGTCGGCGAAGGCCCTGACCTCCCGATCGGTGGTGTCTCGGAGGGCCACGGCGTTGACCTTGATCGGTCGGAGCTGGGGGTACGCCTCCGCCGCGCGGAGACCGGCCAGAACCTGCGCGAGCGCGTCGCGGCGGGTGATGTCGCGGAAGGTCTCGGCCACCAGCGAGTCGACGCTGACGTTCAGGCGCTGGAGGCCCGCGTCAGCAAGGGCCGCGACGTGGCGCTCGAGCAGGAACCCGTTGGTGGTGAGCGACAGGTCAGTCAGGCCGTGGGGTTCCATGGCGGCCAGGCGACGCACGATGTCGGGCAGCTCACGGCGGACGAGTGGCTCCCCGCCGGTGAGCCGCACGTTGGTGATCCCCAGCCGGACGAGCAGGCCCACCAGACGCTCGATCTCGTCGGGGGTGAGCAGCTCCCCGTGGGGCAGGAACGTCATGTTCTCCGAGGGCATGCAATACAGGCAGCGGAACTGGCAGGCGTCGGTGACTGACACGCGCAGCGCGCGGAGGGTCCGCCCGAAGCCGTCGACCAACGGCCCCTCCCCGTGGGCGTGGGCCGGGGCGGGCGCGCCGGCGCGGCGGCCGGGCACCTCCGTGATCTGGGTGAGGACCTGCGCCATGGGTACAGGGTGCCAGACGACCATGTCGCCTGCACGACGCGGTGCTCAGGTAGGCTGCGCGCATGACGAAGATCGGCTACGCGGCCATGCTCGAGCAGTTCCATCCGACCGAGCTGTTGGGGTGGTGCGAGCAGGCGGAGGCGGCCGGGTTCAGCGCCGGCTTCATGGTCAGCGAGCACTTCCATCCGTGGACGCCGCAACAGGGTCAGGCCGCGTTCGCGTGGGCCTTCATGGGGGCGCTGGGGCAGCGGACGTCGCTGCCGTTCGGGACGGCGGTCACAACCCCCGGGTTCAGGTACCACCCCGCCGTCATCGCGCACGCGGCCGCCACCATGGGCGCCATGTACCCCGGTCGATTCTGGCTGGGGCTGGGCTCCGGAGAGGCGTTGAACGAGCACATCCTGGGCGGCGAGTGGCCGGAGGCTGGCGTGCGGGGCAGCATGCTGTTCGAGGCCATCGAGGTCATCTCGAAGCTCTTCAGCGGCGACGTGGTGAAGCACGACGGGGAGTACTTCACCCTCGAGTCCGCGCGCCTCTACACGCGGCCGGAGGTTCCGGTGCCCATCTACGTCGCGACCTCCGGGCCATACAACGCCAAGCGAACCGGCCGATGGGCGGACGGGATGATTACCGTGGGCGCGGCGGACGAAAAGCTCGAGATGCTGTGGGCCAAGTTCGCCGAGGGCGCCAAGGGGGCGGGCAAGGACCCCGAAACCATGCCCAAGCTGCTCCAGGTCCACGTGTCGTGGGCGGACACCCAGGCCGAGGCGGAGGCCCAGGCCCTCCGAGAGTGGCCGAACGGGGGCATGCCCTTCCCCAAGCAGGACATCCGAAATCCGGAGGACTTCGCCAGCATGGCGAAGCTGGTCCGCCTGGAGGACTACGCCAACCGGATGCTCATCAGCGCCGATCTCGACGAGCACGCCGCCGCGTTGCAGCGCTTCGTGGACAAGGGGTTCTGGGAGGTCCACGTCCACAACGTCGGCCGCAATCAGGCGGAGTTCATCCGCGCCTACGGGGAGCGGGTGCTGCCCCAGCTCAAGCTCGGCTGACAGTGGTTTCGGCTGACACGGGCGGGGCGGGCGGGGCTGAGCGCGGGTAGGCGGGGGCTGAGCGCGGTGTCACAGTCATTCGTGCTATCGCGGTATCGTGCTGCACGATGTCACGAATGCTTGTGAGCATTCACTATGGTCGGCCGTGTGCTCGCTGAGCCGATGACTGAACCGACCTTCCTTCCCACCCCGGACGGCCGCGCGCTGAACTGAGCTACTCCACCGATTCCCAGATGGTGGCAATCCCCTGCCCCACGCCGATGCACATGGTCGCCAGCCCGTAGCGCGCCCCGCGACGGCGCATCTCGTGGGCCAGGGTCGCCACCAGGCGGGCGCCGGAGGCGCCCAGAGGATGACCGATGGCGATCGCACCCCCATTGACGTTGACCTTCTCCGGATCCAGCTCCAGCTCCCGGATGCACGGGAGCGATTGCGCGGCGAAGGCCTCGTTCAGCTCAACGAGGTCAAGGTCGCTCACCGACAGGCCGGCACGCGACAGGGCGAGGCGGGTCGCCGGGACGGGGCCCAGGCCCATGGTTGCCGGATCCACGCCGGCCACGGCGGACGAGCGCATACGAACTAGAGGGCGCAGGCCTGCCTCCCGCGCGCGGGCCTCGGACATGACCACGACCGCCGCCGCCCCGTCGTTGATCCCGCTGCTGTTCCCCGCGGTCACCGAACCCGACTCGTCCTTCCGGAACGCCGGCTTCAGGCCGGCCAGCTGCTCCAGGGTCGTTTCGGGTCGGGGGTGCTCGTCGCGGTCCACGACCACCGACTCGCCCCGCTTCGGCCCCGGCACGGATATCGGTATCACCTCATCCGCGAACCGATCCGCCTCAAACGCCGCCGCCCACCGCTGGTGCGATGTCAGGGCGAATCGGTCCTGGTCCTCGCGGCTGACGCCCACCCGCTCGACCACGTTTTCGGCGGTCTCCCCCATGGAGTACGGGTAATGGACGTCAGCCAGGCGGGGGTTCGTGAAGCGCCAGCCCAGGGTCGTGTCGTAGATCGTCTGCTCGCCGCGCGGGAACGCGGCGGAGGGCTTGGCCAT
>JBKJVN010000103.1:0-12730 GCA_046717345.1 Candidatus Limnocylindria bacterium
AGCCGCTTCGACGTCTCGACGGGGGAGGTCCAGCGTGGGCCAGCCAAGCGGCCCGTCCAGGTTTACGCGGTGAGGGTGCAAGGCGATGACCTGGTGGTCGATGTCCCCTCGGCGAGCTGACGGAGCGAGGGGCGGAGCCTAGATCACTCCACGAAGTAGCCGGTCCTCGGCAACACCACGGGTGCGGCTGTCACCGCCACGGACCCTCCGTGCAGGTGCGCGACCTGGATCACTCCACGAAGTAACCGGTCACGTCGAAGATGAGGTCGGTCTGACCCGCGTAGCCGAAGGTCGCACTCAGGGTCCCGGTCAGACTGAGGGCCACCGTCACCCCATTGGCCCGGGTGTCCCCCAACGGGAAGTTCAACGTCGAGCTGGTCGGGTTGGCGACCGGATCGGGACCGAGGAACACGAAGCCGGCCTGGGTCTGGTTGGTGGCGGTCAGGTTGCCGGTGACCGCGGTCGCGCTGAGGGGCACTCCGCCCAGGCCGGTGACCTGGAACGTGCGCGGGATGCCCGCGTTGAACTTCCCGGACAGCCCATTACCGAACCGGCTGTCGAGCAGGCGGGCCGGGCTCAGCGGGACGAAGGTGGCTTCGATGGCGGGCGTCTTGAGCTGCGAGATGAACGTCGCCCAGGCTCCATCGGACCATGTGAATTCGTTGCCCTGCCACACCGCGTTCCGATCCTGCGGATCCTGCGCAACCCCAACGTAGTCGCCCCATCGAACGCCGGAATAGGTGGTCAGCCCCGCGGCAAGAAGCTCAGCGGAGCTGATCGAATTCGGAGAATCGGTGGGCAGGTGGTAGGCCGCATACGAGGACGGATAGGCGCCGGCGGTCCCTGACGACCGTGTCCACACCACGAACAGCCCGCCATTCGCGCTCATGCCAACGCCGCCCATGTAGCTGTCCGCGCCGTTCTGGGCGACGAGGAAGTCCTGAGCCAGGGTGGGCGTCGCCGTGGAGGTGTTCAGCTGCGAGACGCGGACGCAATCGCGCGCCGCGCTGTCGCCGGTCGGGGTGCACGCCTGGGTCGAAACGAACGTCAGGAGGTTGTTCTGCCACACCGCGTCGGTTGGGCGCGAGTCGATCATCGTGGAGGGAAATGAGCCAGAGGGCTGCCGCGGGGGAATGGGGTCCAGGAAGTCCTGGATGACATTCGCGGCCGTCAGGTCGACCTCGGTCGCCGCGGTCCCGGTCCCCGACGGGCCGACCAGTCCGGTGATCGTCCGATACGCAACGTCAAGGCTGCCAGAGACCAGCTTCTGGATGACCAACCGAAGTGGCGCGGACGTAGCTGGAGTTTGGACCGCCACGCGGGGAGTGAAGTAGTCAGCCCCCGTTGCGTATTCCGCTGTGGGCAGGGTGGTGATGTTGAGAATGGCGGTCCAGTCCAGCACGAGGGTGTCCGTTCCAGCGAAGCCGAGGTTGGCCGCGCAGTTCCCGCCACCGCCAACGAACGCGAAGATGTTTGCGGTGAGCGCGACCTTGTCGCTCGACGTCCCCAGAGCGGGATAGTCGGGCAGGAAGTCGTTGAAGTAGACAAAGAAGCCCGACCACGAACCCGTCGGATCGGATGTGTTCGAGATCATCACGTCGATGTAGCCGTGGCCGAAATTCACGTCGCTGGTGTCGCAGTCCCAAGAGAGCTCCGTGGCGATCCACCGGCCATGCAGGGAGTCATAGGTGACGCGCGGGTCGGCGTTAAACGTAGTGACCGACAGCCCGCTCGTGCCAAAGAAGTCGCCCAGAGAGACAGCCACCGCGGAATTCCCAGACCGGTCCGTGAACCTCAGGCTCCTGTTCACCGCCTGGACGACATGATCCGGCCCAACGGCGACCCATGGATCGGGAGGCTCGACGTTCGTGGAGGCTCCGGACAATCTCGCGAGGCCGTGGAAGCCGGGCTGCGCAGCGGCCGGGTTGGAGGTGACCGTCGCCTGAACTGGTGCAGGACCGCTGTACACCTGCGGGTTTGGTGTTGATGGGCGGGGCTCATCCGGGCTGGTCCGCGGGAGGAATGGCACCGTGCCACCGTTCGGCGCGTCGGTCGGCGCTCGGGCTGCCAGCGCGCGCACGTTCACCGGCGCCCTAGAGCCGACCGTCGGGGAGAAGGTCCTGCCGCCCTGCTCGGCTGATCGCAGCAAGGTGGCCGCCGAGGCGCTCCCGCCCGCGGCAAGCGGTGGAGGAACAGGTGCCGATGTCGCCAGGATCGCCGTTAGGGCGGCTGCAAGGAGGCGGAACTGAACTGACGTACCGGCACGCATGGGGACGCCCCTCCCTACTCCGCCGGCGACTGGGCAGAGGCGCCGACGTGAGATTGGGCGAGTATGGACCCGCCCCGCCAGATTGGGTAGTCCGCCGGGACCTAGGCGAAGTCCCCGGTCCGCGACAACACCACCGCGGCGGCCGCAACCGCCACCGACTCGCTGCGCAGGATGCGCGGCCCCAGCCCGGCGATCGTCGCTCCCGCCCGTTCCGCAGCCGTCACCTCGTCAGGGGTGAATCCCCCTTCGGGACCGATGACCAGGCGCTCCGGAGCCGACACCTCCGAAAGTCGCGGACCATCGGATCGCTCCAATAGCAGCACCGATCCCGGACCGATGAGGGCGGCCAGCGAGACCGGCGCAACGACCTCGGGCACGATGCCACGCTCGGCTTGCTCGGCCGCTTCGCGGGCCATCGCGCGCAGGCGCGTCAGGCGCGCGTCCGAGATTTCGCGGACGACGCACCGGTCCGACACCAACAGCTCGAACCGGGAGATGCCCACCTCGGTTCCGTGGCGGACCACGGGCTCCAGATGATCCCCCTTGAGCAGTGCCTGCGCCACAGTCAGCCGATGGCGCGGCTCCCCGAGAGCCGGGGCACGCGACACGACGTCCAGCCAGGCGCCGGCAAGGCGGCAGCGGACCTCCAGCCCATCCCCCTCCAAGAGCACGATCTCGTCACCATCCCGCAGGCGCAGCACGTGCGTGACCTGGTGCGCGATGGCATCCGGAACCGCGAAACGCTCACCCGCGGCCATTCCGGGCTCAACAAAGAACCGATGCGTGGTCATGGCGTCCGCACCAAGCGGACGGTCACCCAATCGCCTTCCGTGATCCAGTCCATGACCTCGTACCCCGCGGCGGTGAGCGCCGCCTCCACCTCATCAGAACGGCTCTCGATGATCCCTGACGCGATCAGCGTCCCACCCGGCGCGGTGTGGGCCGCGAGCCGTGGGGCCAGCTCGACGAGTACCGCAGCGACCAGGTTGGCGACCACCAGGGCGAACAACTCGGCCGCCAGCTCGGGCAGTGTTCCGTGGTGGGCCTCGAACCGGTCGCTCAGGTCGTTCGCCCGGGCATTCGCTGTGCTCGCCTGGACCGCGAGCTCATCAGTGTCGTACCCGACGGCCCGCGAGGCGCCCAGCCGGAGGGCGGCCAGGGCCAGGATGCCCGACCCGGTCCCCACGTCGAGCACCGCCGT
Organism: Candidatus Limnocylindria bacterium; assembly: GCA_046717345.1. Classification (GTDB taxonomy): domain Bacteria; phylum Chloroflexota; class Limnocylindria; order QHBO01; family QHBO01; genus DASTEQ01. The sequence goes on from JBKJVN010000103.1 coordinate 3,471, forward strand.
CTGCATCGGCTCAACGGTCTGGAGAAGCTCGAGGCACGCCCTCGTCGTCGGGTGCAACCCGGTCCCGAAGGCCATCCCCGGATCCAACCGAATGACGAGGTCGGAACCCTTCGGGGGTTCCAGCCACGACGGGACGATGGTCAGCCGGCCGCTCCGAATCGGCTCGTAGCCGTCGCGCCACGCGGTCGCCCAGGCGGCGTCGTCGGTCGTCGTGACCGATAGCTGGCTCATAGGCCTCAGGTCGAAGGCGCGCAGGTGCCAGAGAGCCCTCCGGGTGCGGTCGATCGCGTCCGTGGCCTCCGCATCGTCGGGGATCCAGGCCGTGACCCGGTACCCGGCCGCCGGGTCGGCGCGCAACGCCTGCTCATCGGCCCCCTCGGCCACAAGCTCGAGGGGCTCCACCGCGCTCCCCTGGCCGAGCCGGCCGAAAATCTCGCTGACGGCCTCCACGGCCTCGACGTCGGCCTCCACGCTAAGGGCCAGCCAGCGCATCGATCTCGATCGGGCAGTCAGGCGGCTAGCCGAAGAGATCGCGCAACCGATCGCCCAACGAGGGACCGCTCTTGGGCAGGACGGCCGGGCCGCTAACCTCGCCCAGTTGCTGGAGCAGCTCGCGCTCGCGCTTGGTCAGCTTGGCCGGCACGACGACGGTGGCGATGACGTGGAGATCGCCGCGTCCCGCCCCACGCAGGCGTGGCAGGCCGCGGCCGCGAAGCCTGATCTCTTCCCCGCTCTGGATCCCGGCCGGGATGTCGACCTCCTCGCTGCCCTCCACCGTGCGGACCGGCATCTTGGCCCCCAGCGCGGCCTGGGTGAAGGTGACCGCCACCTCGGTGTACAGCTCGGTCCCTCGCCGGACCAGGTCCGGGTCCTCGCGGACGGTGACCATCACGTACAGGTCGCCGGCAGGGCCTCCCCGCGGACCGGCCTCACCCTGACTCTCGATCGCGATCCGTTGTCCGCTTTCAATCCCCGGCGGGATGCTGACCTGGAGCCGCCGTTCCTCGCGCAGGCGGCCGTCGCCCTTGCAGGTGTGGCACGGGGTGGACACGACACGTCCCTCGCCGCCGCAGCGCGGGCAGGCGGTGATATTCACCATCTGGCCCAGGATCGTCTGGCTGACCCGGCGCCGCTCCCCGGTGCCGTTGCACTCCGGACAGCGCTCCGGCTCGCTCCCCGGTTCGGCGCCGCTGCCGTCACAAGTGGGGCACCGCACCAGGGTTGGGAAGCGAATCTCGCGGTTGATCCCGGTCAGCGCCTCGGCCAGGGTGATGGTCAGGTCGTAGCGCAGGTCGGAACCGGCTACCACCCGCTGGCGCCTTCGCGTCCCAGCCGGCGCGCCGCCGAAGAACGCGTCGAAGATGTCGCCGAAAGGCCCGAACCCGCCGCCGAACGGCTCCCCGGTGGCGCTCGACCCATCCACGCCGGCGTGGCCGAACATGTCGTACGCCGCGCGTCGCTGCCGATCCGACAGGACCCGATACGCCTCGTTCAGCTCCTTGAACCGCTCCTCGGAGCCTGAGCTGGCATCCACGTCCGGGTGGTGCTTCTGCGCTGCGCGGCGGAAGGCACGCTTGATGTCCCCATCCGACGCATCGCGCTCGACGCCCAGGATGTCGTAGTAGTCGCGCTTGACGGCCATTGCCGGCGGATTATACCGATTGGCACTCTCGAACCCAGAGTGCCAGCTCGCGGCGAGGGGTTACTCGCCGTCTTCTTTCGTCGTGTCCGCTCCCCAGAACGCCATCGCCTTTCGCCCGCTATACAGGGCAAGGACGGCGAATGTCACGACGAAGCCGAGCGCCGCACTGACCGCGGCGAGCTCCATCCCGGCCCCGACCTGAGCGACCACAAGACCGACGAGCACCGCCGCGACCGCACAGTCCACGAAGCCGATCATCGCCGGCGTCGTGACGAGGCCGTGGGTAAAGCCTTCGCGGAGACCCTGCGGTCCAAGCGTTGAGCCGTAGGTCCGCATGACCCCGGCGAGGTCTTCGGTCCAACCGGAGATGAGATATGGCTCGATGCCCGGATCCAGCTCGAGGTATGCACGCCGCAGTCGGTTCATGCCCTGTACCCAGACGACGTCCTCTTCGTTGATCTCGCCCAAACGGACGAAGGTCGCGCATCCGACGAAAAGCACCAGCGGCAGCAGGAGCAGGGCGAAGATGACGAACCCCCGCCCAAAGGCCGTCGCCTGCGCGACCAGAGCCAGCGCCACGACGGTGCCGGTCAGCAGCGTGAGAAACATGCCGGCCCGCGCGAAGGACTCATTCCACGATAGGGAACGGGTCGCGAGAAGACTCCAGTGCTCGGTCGTCAGGAGTTGGACGCGTAAGGCTCGACGGGCGGCGTCTCCCTCGGCGACGTCGCTGGCACCTGGGGCCGGTTGTCCCGGGGGTAGGTGCTCGGTAGTCATGGGCAGAGTGTGCCGCCCTTCGCCGTCGTTCGTCTAGCATCGGGTCACCGATGTCGAGCGCGCACCGCCAGATTTCCGCCGATCATGCCCGCCGCTTCCTTGTCCGCCGCCACCTCCTGGACCCACCCCGCAATTTGGCAGCTCGCCCGGCCTCGGTCCTGCGCGTGATCGATCGGCTGGGTAGCGTCCAATTCGATCCGCTCGAGGTCCCCGGCGCGCGCAGCCACGACCTCGTCCTCCATGCGCGGATCCGCGACTACCAGCGCACCTGGTGCGAGCAGTGGCTCTACGCGCCGCGCCGAAAGCGCCGGCTGATCGAGCTGTACAACAAGAGCCTCAACGTCCTGCCCATCGAGGAGCTGCCGTTCTACCGGCTGGCATGGAGCCGCAGCGCCCACAGGTACGGGGAATTCCTGGTCGAACACGCCAATCTGGCGGACCGCATCCGGAACCATATCCGCGACAGCGGCCCGGTCTCGACGGCGGCGTTCCGCGACGTGGAACACAGGATCCAGTGGTGGTGGGACAACGACGCCTCGACGAGCACGAGGGCGGCCAAGGCCGTCATGGAGGCTCTGTTCGTGGTGGGTGAGCTCGGCATCTCCCGCCGCGAGGGCAGTCGCCGGTACTACGACCTCGTCGAACGGCTGGTCCCCGCGAGCCTGCTGGATGTCCATGCGCCGGAGGCCGAACAATCTCGTCATCGGCTCCTGTCGCGCCACCAGGGCGTGGGCCTCATGGCCGTGGGGGGAGCAGGGGAACTGGTCTTGGGTACAGGATCCGCCGCCGACCGGGCGCGGATGACCGCGGCTCTCATCGAGGACGGCGTCCTGATCCCGGTCCAGATCGAGGGCATCCGGGAGACGCGGCACGTCCTGGCTGACGAGTTGCCCATCGTCGAGGCGACGGCCAGCCCCGACGCAGCCGCCATACCCTCGGTCGCGTTCCTCGCGCCCCTCGATCCGCTGATGTGGGACCGGCGCCTGGTAAAGAGCCTGTTCGGCTTCGACTACATCTGGGAGGTGTACGTCCCCGGCCCCAAGCGCCGACATGGCTACTACGTGCTTCCCATCCTGTTTGGCGACCGGCTGGTGGGTCGAATCGAGCCGCGATTCGAACGCGCGACGCGCACCTTGAGGATTGCCGGGGTCTGGTTCGAGGACGGCTTCAGCCCGATGGAGGAGCCCCACCTCGTTCCGGCCCTGGCGGCGGCACTGCGCGCGTATCGGTCCTTCGTCGGCGCCAAGACAATCACCTGGCCCCGGACCCGTCCGGGGCGCGACCTCGCCGGCGCCCTCCGCCGTTAGTCGAAGTCCACCACCAACGGGGCGTGGTCGGAAGGAATGCCGGGGTAGGTGCTCGGCTTGCGGGCGTCGCGGTCGCGCTCCGCGGCCACGGCCCGCGCGGCCAGGGTTTCGGTGACGAACACGTGGTCGATGCGCATCCCGAAGTTCTTGTGGAAGTTGCCCGCCCGGTAGTCCCACCACGTGAAGAAGTCCGGTTCGGGGTGAAACTTGCGAACGACGTCCAACAGCCCCCAGCGCATCAGCCGCGCCACTCGGTCGCGCTCCGGCTCCGACACGTGGGTGGCACCGTGCACGGCGGATGGATCCCACACGTCGGCGTCGGTGGGGGCGACGTTGAAGTCGCCGCACAGCGCCAATTGCCCGGCTGGCTCGTTGGAAGCGCGAAGCCACACGTACAGCGCGTCCAGCCACACCAGCTTCGCGTCGTAGAACTCGGATCCCACCACCCGACCGTTCGGGACGTAGACGCTCGCCACGCGGACGCCCGCACAGGACGCAGCCAGAAAGCGGCCGCCCTCATCGGTCCAGCCATCCATCTCCGGCAGCCCGGCCTGGACTACCTCGAGCCCGACCTTCGACGCAATCGCCACCCCGTTCCACGTCCCGCGACCGTGGTGCGCCACCTCATACCCCAGCGCCGCGAAGTCGATCAGCGGGACCGCGTCGTCGGTCAGCTTCGTCTCCTGCATGCACAGCACGTCGGGCTGATGACGCTCGGTCCAGGCCAGCACCCGCTCGAGACGGGCTTTCAGCGAGTTCACGTTCCAGGTCGCCAGTCGCATGGCCCAAGCCTACCCCTGGAACTCTAGACTCGCCCCAGCCACCAACGCGCACCCCGACACACCGGAGGAGGGCAGCATGATCAAGGAATTCCGCGACTTCATCCTGCGCGGCAGCGTCGTCGACCTGGCCGTCGGCATCGTCATCGGCGCGGCCTTTGGCGCCCTGGTCACCTCCTTCGTGACCAACATCCTCACCCCGTTGCTTGGCCTGGTGGGCGTGCCGAACCTCGTCGAGCTGACCTTCAGCGCGGGTTCAGCGACCGTCAGCTATGGCCTCTTTTTGAACGCGTTGATCACCTTCACCCTGGTCGCGGCGGCGCTGTTCTTCTTCGTCGTGAAGCCGATGAACCACATGATCGCCCGGCTGAAGCCGGCCACCGTGGAGACCACCAAGCCCTGCCCCTATTGCGTGACCGATATTTCCGACGCGGCCACGCGCTGTCCCAACTGCACGAGCGACCTGACGGAGACCAAATGACCGATGCGGGCGCCCCGGTCTGGGGCACCCGATCCATGACCGCGCCGCTCCGCGAGGTGCTCGTCCACCGGTCGGACGCCGCATTCGGCGCCGCGTTCGACAACCCGGCACACGGCTTCCGCCACCCGGTGGACCTTGCCACCGCCCAGCACGAACACGACGCGTACGTCGACCTGCTCACCCGATTGGGCGTCCGGGTACACCACCTCGACGCCGAGAACGATGACCCCGACCTGGTCTACACCTTCGACCCACTTCTGGTGACCGATGCCGGTTCCATCGCGCTCCGGCCGGGCAAGCCCAACCGCGCCGGAGAGCCGGCTCTGGTCGAGGCCTGGACGACAGACCGCGGCATCCCGCTTCACGGCCGCATCGAGTCACCCGGCGCGGTAGAGGGCGGAGACACGCTGTGGCTGCGGCCCGATCTGTTCTGCATCGGCCGCTCCTTCCGCACCAACGACGCCGGTGCTCGCCAGCTCGACGACCTCATCGGCGGCGACGTCCGCATCTTCGACTTGCCGTATTGGCGCGGCCCAGACGAGCTCGTCCACCTCCTGTCGGTCATCTCCCCAGTGACCGGCGAGCTGGCCATGGTCTATCCCCCGCTTCTCCCCGCCGGCCTCTGGGACCTGCTCGCCGAACTGGCCGTCGGCACCATCGCCGTCCCCGACGACGAATACGAGACCCTCGGCTGCAACGTCCTGTCCGTCCGGCCCGGCGTCCTGGTCATGGCCGAAGGCAACCCGCATACCCGCGGCCTCCTCGAATCAGCCGGCTGCGAGGTCCACACCTACCCCGCGACGGAGATCGGCCTCAACGGCTCCGGCGGCCCTACCTGTATGTCGCTCCCCCTGCTCCGCCGGCACTAGGTGCAGCCCGTCGGTTCGGGATCGAGGGGCCAGCTCTCGGTGGACGTCCCGGTCACGAGATAGATCGCCGATTCGTCGCTGGGATCGACCCACAGCTCAGTACCGTCTTGCCGGAAGCCGGTATCTTCGGCACTCGCAGGCAACTCGGCGTCCGGGTCGAACGCTACAGCGGTGTCGGGATCCGCAAAGACGTTGTCCGGGTCTCGAATGTACTCGGCGTCATCGCTGGCATCGGTGTAACGGGCGCCAACCGGGACTCCGGTAACGATCACGCGAGCCGACTCGAAACCGCAATGCTCCGGCCCGGGCCGGTCGCCCAGGACGTCAATTCGCAAGAGGCACCCGTCGGCAGTCGTCCACTCGCGGTATTCGCCGAACCCCCGCCAGTCCGGCTCGGTCGCGACATCGTTTACCGATCCGTCCGGCGCATCGCACACGACCGCCCCGGCCTCGGTTGGCCCGTCCGTCGGCAACGAGGATGCCGAAGCTGAAGCATCGGCGAGCGGCGTCGAAGATGCGGAACCAGATGCGCTCGGCGCGCACGCAGCGAGCAAGATCAGCAGCAATGAGCCGGTGATGAACGCCGTTGCTGGCGATCTGGAAGATGCGTGTCCCACTCGTGTGCCTCTCATGAGCCTCTAGTCCGAGACTAGCAGACGATCGAAGGGCCCGCGTCCGTGGCCTCAGCCGGCGGGAACCGGGTCTATTCAGGGTCCGCCAGAAAGGACTCAAGGTCCAGGTCGAGGAGGTCGCCGATCCGGTCGATGGACCGATCCGGCCGCGGGCCGTTGTCGGTTGCAGCCGCATGGCCGTAGTGGCCTTGGCGCACATGCACCGTGAAAACTCGGTCGTCCATCCGCTCAACGCCTGCCAGCACGCTTAGCTTGTCGTCGAAGATCACGTACCGATCGGCCGGGACAGACTGTTGGACCTCGGCCAGGTGCGCCTCCTTGTGGGTGAACAGGAACACCCTCCGCTCAACCGCATCCGCCAACCCGGCACGCGCGATCTTGGCGGGCTGATAGACCGGATCACCGTCCGTCACGATCGCCGCGGGGCCCATGGATTGGACCCGCGCGATCGCCTCCAGCGCGCCGGGGTAGAGGACCGCTTGGTACGGATACGACAGCACCAGGTCAACGACCGCCGGGAAGCGAGGCTCGTTGGGAAATACCTCCCGAAACCGCTGAAGGGTGTGCGGATAGTCCACGTAATCCCGCATGCGCCTGACTTCCTCGTAGATCTCCCAGAACCTACCGCCGAGCGCTTCTCCGACCAGGGTCTCGATGCCCGCCGCCAGTTCCACCTTCACCCGGTCGTTGTCGAGCAGCGTGTTATCGACATCGAACAGAAACGCAGGCCGCACGGCGCGGAGTATGCGTGACGAGCCGGATGCGGTCGCTGTCCACTCGGGACGGAGATCTAGCTCTGCTTCCCGAGGTGCGTAAGGGCCGGGCGACCGTCCCCGAGCCCGTTGCGTCAGTCGGCGAGGGGGCGGGCGCCCGGCCCTATCCCGGGTCGCCAGAGAAGGAGTGTCAGACCTCCTTGTACTCGCCCTCGATCGTCTCCCCCTCCCCCTCGCCTTCACCCTCACCTTCGGGCGCGGCCCCGTTGGCGCCGGCCCCATCGGTCGGGCCTTCTGAGGCCGGAGCCTCGGCATAAGCCTTGGAACCGACCCGCTGAAGGACCTCGGTCAGCTGCTGCTTGGTGGAGTCGATGACGCCAGCATCGGTCCCGGCCAGGGCCTCGCGGACGGCGGCAACCCGGGATTCGATCTCGGTCTTGTCCTCGTCGGACATCTTGCCCTCGAGATCCTTGACCAGCCGCTCGGCCTGGTAGGTCAGCGCGTCCGCTTCGTTGCGGGACTCGGCCTCGTGCCGTCGCTGGCGGTCCTCCTCGGCGTGCTCGGCCGCGTCGCGGACCATCTGGTCCACGTCCTCCTTGGCCAGCATCGAGGACGCCGTGATGGCGACCTTCTGCTCCTTGTTGGTGGCCTTGTCCTTGGCCGTCACGTTGAGGATGCCGTTGGCGTCGATGTCGAAGGTGACCTCGATCTGCGGCACGCCGCGCGGAGCCGGGGGGATGCCATCCAGGCGGAAGGTGGCCAGCTTCTTGTTGTCGGCGGCCATCTCCCGCTCCCCCTGCAGGACCACGATGTCGACGCTGGGCTGGTTGTCCGACGCGGTCGAGAAGATCTGGGTGTGGCTGGTGGGGATGGTGGTGTTGCGGTTGATCATCTTGGTCGCTACGCCGCCCAGGGTCTCGATCCCCAGCGACAGCGGGGTGACGTCCAGCAGGAGCACGTCCTTGACCTCGCCGGCCAGGACTCCGGCCTGGATGGCGGCGCCCACCGCGACGACTTCATCGGGGTTGACCCCCTTGTGCGGCTCGCGGCCGGCGAACATCTTCTTGACCGCCTCGACCACCGCGGGCATGCGGGTCTGGCCGCCGACCAGGATGACCTCGTCGATCTCCGTCGGCTTGATGCCGGCATCGGTCAGGGCCTGGCGCACCGGGCCCTCGGCGCGGGCCACCAGGTCCGCCACCAGGTCCTCCAGCTTGGCTCGAGTCAGGGTCATGACCAGGTGCTTGGGGCCCGAGGCATCGGCGCTAATGAAGGGCAGGTTGACCTCGGTCGAGGTCGTGGTGGACAGCTCGATCTTGGCCTTCTCGGCCGCTTCCTTGAGGCGCTGCAGGGCGATCCGGTCCTTGGACAGGTCGATCCCCTGGTCCTTCTTGAACTCCACAGTAAGCCACTCGATGACCCGCTGGTCGAAGTCGTCGCCACCCAGGCGGGTGTCGCCGTTCGTGCTGCGGACCTCGAACACGCCCTCGGACAGCTCGAGGATGGAGATGTCGAACGTCCCGCCGCCCAGGTCGTAGACGGCGATCTTCTCCTCCTTGTCCTTGTCCAGGCCGTAGGCCAGGGCCGATGCGGTGGGCTCGTTGACGATCCGCTTGACGTCCAGGCCCGCGATCCGACCCGCGTCCTTGGTCGCCTGGCGCTGGGTGTCATCGAAGTAGGCCGGCACGGTGATGACCGCCTCGGTCACCTTCTCGCCCAGGTAGGCCTCGGCATCGGACTTCAGCTTCTGCAGGATCATGGCGCTGATCTCGGGCGGGCTGAAGGTCTTGCCATTGGCCAGCGTCACGACCACGCCATCGGACTTGGGATCCTTCTCCACCTGGTACGGCACCAGGTCCTTGGAGTGAGCGACCTCGGGATCCTCGTAGCGGCGCCCCATGAAGCGCTTGATGCTGAAGATGGTGTTCTCAGGATTCGTGATCGCCTGGCGCTTGGCGACCTGGCCGACCAGCCGCTCACCGCTCTTGGCGAAGGCGACGACCGATGGCGTGATGCGGCCGCCCTCCGCGTTGGTGATCACCTGCGGCTCGCCGCCCTCC
>JBKJVN010000104.1:0-6963 GCA_046717345.1 Candidatus Limnocylindria bacterium
TCCATCCGGGTGCCCAGGATCGGGCCCTGCCCTGTCTCCAGGAACCGGGCCAGGCCGATGCGGTGAGCATCTCGCTGCTCGGCCGGGATGATGCGGTCGGCCAGCGGCTGGCCGACGACCTCCTCGCGGGCCCAGCCGAAGGTCTGCTCCGCGGCCTGGTTCCAGTCGGCGATCATGCCGTCGGCATCCATCCCGATGTACGCGTAGCTGGCGGTGTCGATGATCCGCCGGGTCTGCTCCTCGCTCTGGCGGAGCGCCTGCTCGGCCTCTTTTTGGGCAGTGATGTCGATGATGTAGCCGCGAAAGAATGATGGGTTCCCTTGCTCATCGGTGACGATCACCGCCTCGTCCCGAATCCAGAGCGCCCTGCCGTCGCGGGATAGCATCCGGTACTCGCTGGAGCTGATCACGCCCGGCTTGCGACTCCATTGCTCCGCCTCCTCCCGCGTGACCCGCTCTCGATCATCGGGATGGACCTGGCGCATCCAGAGCGACGAATCGGCCATCCATTCCGCGGCCCTGAAGCCGAGCAGGTCCTCGATCCGGGGACTGACGTAGTTCCACTTGGCCTCGGGACCAAAGCCGGCGATGTACAGCGCCGCGGGCAGGCGCTCGACGAGGGCCCGGAACGTGCCTTCTTCGGACTCGAGCCCGTCCAGGCGTGCTCCGGCGCGGTTGGCGGCGGTGACCCGCTGCCAGAGCATTACGCCCTGCGCCGATGCCAGCACCACGAGGACCGCCACGATGGCGGTTGTCAGCGTGAACTGGTCGCGCTCGTTCCAGCTCGACGCGATCACCAGGAGAGCGACCCCGACCGCGGATGCGAGGATCAGGCCGGGCAGCGCGCGCTCAGTCCGGCGACGCACCGTTCGGATCGACATTGAGCCGACGGTAGTCCGGTCCAGCCGACCGGACGATGGGCCAATGGTCCGGCCGCGTTGCAGGCGCGCCGTCGCGCCGACTAGACTCGCCCGGTGACCGTGACTTCGGCCGACGACCTGCGGAAGCTCATCCGCGAGGTCCCCGACTTCCCGAAGCCGGGCATCCTGTTTTACGACATCACGACCCTGTTGAAGGACCCGACCGCCTTCAAGGAGGTCATCGACCGCATGGTCGGCCAGGTCCGCGATACACCGATTGACGTGGTGGTGGGCATGGAGTCGCGCGGGTTCATCTTCAGCGCGCCCATTGCCTACCAGCTGGGCGCCGGGTTCGTCCCGGTTCGGAAGCTCGGGAAGCTGCCAGCCGAGACGATCGAGGTCGAGTACGCCCTCGAGTACGGGACAGCCACCCTGGAGATCCATCGCGACGCCATCCAGCCCGGCCAGCGGGTGCTCATCGTGGACGACCTGCTGGCCACCGGCGGGACGGTGATGGGCACCATCGAGCTGGTGCAGCGCCTGGGCGGCGAGGTGGCGGGCCTGTCGTTCATGGTCGAGCTCGGGGCGCTCGGCGGTCGTGAGCGCCTGGGCCAATTCGCGATTCACGCCCTCCTGACGTATTGACCGATACGCGGGCAGCCGACCGATGACGGTAGCCCCGGCGACGGGCTGGCACACCCGCGCGGTCACCGACCGGGCGGAGGTGGCCGCCTTCCTCCGAACCGATCGACTGTACGCCGCGTACCCCCTCGGCGACCTGGATGCGTCGGTCCGGCGCCGCGCGGCGTGGGGCATGGCCTACGACCAGGACGGCCGTCCGCGCGGACTGGCCATGCAGCACCTGGGGCTTCCCCCGCAGCCCCTGTTCCTGATGGGCGACCCGGAGGCCTGTCGCGAGGTGCTGGCCACCGAGGTGCGGCCCCGCTACGCCTTCGTCCAGGCCCGGCACGATCTGGCCACCGCCTTCGACGACCTTTATCGGGTCGACCTGCCCGCCAGCCTGCTCCGGATGGCGGTGGACCGGGATTCCTTCCGGCCCTTCGCCGGCGGAGGCGCCGTGCGGCTGGGCCCCGCCGACATCGGCGACCTCAATCGGCTGTACCAGCTCGGGCTGGGAGGGGGCTTCCCGGCATCCGTCCTGGAAGACGGCGTCTATTACGGCGTGCGGGTCGGTGGGCGGCTGGTCGCCGCCGCCGGGACCCACGTCATCAACCCGTCCGAGGGTGTCGCGGTGGTCGGCAACGTGCTGACCCACGTCGACCACCGCGGGCAGGGACATGCCAAGGCGGCGACGTCGGGGGTGACCGCGGAGCTGCTGGCTCGGGTGCCGGACGTGGCTCTGAACGTGTACGCCGACAACGACTCGGCCATCGCCGCCTACCTGCGCCTGGGCTACCGCGAGTACTGTCGGCTGGGAGAATGGGTCGCCTACCGGCGAGCAGGCGGCTGGGACCTTATTCGACCATTGCGCGCCGCGTTGCGCTGGAGCTGGCCCCGGGCCGACCGATAGGGAGGAATCGTGAGCGACATTCGTAACCCTGAGCTGGCCGTCGAGGGCGCACGGCGCATCGAATGGGCCGACCGTCAGATGCCGGTCCTGGCCGGCATCCGCGAACGGTTGGCCGCGGAGCGGCCGCTTGACGGCTGGCGGGTGAGTGCCTGCCTCCACGTCACCGCCGAGACGGCGAACCTGGTGCGCAGCCTGGCGGCCGGAGGAGCCGACGTGGTCCTTTGCGCCTCCAATCCGCTGTCCACGCAGGACGACGTAGCGGCGGCGCTGGTCGTGGAGCATGGGATCGAGGTGTTCGCCATCCGGGGCGAGGACCGCGACACGTACTACGCCCATATCAACGCCGCCCTGGACCATCGGCCCCAACTGACGATGGACGACGGGGCCGACCTGGTGGGGGAGCTGCATACCCACCGGGCCGACCTGCTGGACGAGGTCCGGGGCGGGACGGAAGAGACGACTACGGGCGTCATTCGGCTCCGGGCCATGGCGGCTGAGGGGGCTTTGCGCTACCCGATCCTGGCCGTCAATGAGGCGGCCACCAAGCACCTGTTCGACAACCGCTATGGCACCGGCCAGAGCGCCCTCGACGGCATCCTGCGCGCCACCAATGTCCTGCTGGCGGGCAAGACCGCGGTGGTGGGCGGCTACGGCTGGGTGGGGCGAGGAATCGCGAGCCGGATCCACGGCATGGGCGCCAACGTGGTGGTCGTCGAGATCGATCCCATCCGCGCCCTGGAGGCAGCGATGGACGGCTTCAGGGTCATGCCCAGCATGGACGCGGCCAAGGCCGGGGACCTGTTCATCACCGCCACCGGGTCGCTCCACGTGTTCGGCGCGGAGCACTTCCGACTCATGCGTGACGGCGCCATCCTGGCCAACGCCGGCCATTTCAACGACGAGTTCGACCTGCCCGCCCTGGAGGCCCAGGCCGCGGAGCAGCGCGATGTGCGCCCGTCCACCCGAGAGTACCGCCTGGCCGATGGGCGGCGACTTTACCTTCTGGCCGAGGGCCGTCTCATCAACCTGGCCGCCGCCGAGGGCCACCCGAGCCTGGTCATGGACATGTCATTCGCGAACCAGGCCTTGGGCGCCGAGTGGCTGAGCGGCCACCACGAAGAGCTGGAGCCGCAGGTCTACGAGATCCCGATCGATATCGACCACGCGGTGGCCCGGCTCAAGCTGGCCAGCATGGGCATTGCGATCGATCGGCCTACGCCCGAGCAGGAGGCCTATGCCGCCTCCTGGCAGCAAGGGACGTAAGCAGGCCCTAACGGGTTGCGGTCAGGGATCCCTCGATATCCACCGAGCCGCCCGCGGTGCCGCTCGTGGTGAACGACGGCGAGTCCGGGCAGCTGAAATCGGCGTCGATGTTGTTGTCCTCGGCAGAGTCGTACTCGACGGAGCAGTTCATCGTGGTCCCACCACCGGCCACCACGTCGGGGGTGGTCACGGAGATCGCGAACGAGTCCGAATGGATGGCCACACCAATCGACAATTGGGCATCCGCCGATATGTACGTCAATACGGTGCTATCGCCGGTCGTATAGCTGTTCGACGACAGCAGCGGCGCGTCCCCCGTCACGTCGGCATCTCCGGAGATCGTGATGTGCAGTTCCCCGCCGGTCCAGGCCCCATCGGACAGGGTCACACCGATGCCTCCGGTGCCGCCGCCCCCACCGCCCTGGCTGGCTTCCGCCGCTGCGGATGGCTCGGATCCGCTTGACGCACCCGGCTCCCCACTCCCCGCGGGCGAGGCGCATGCCGCCAGGACAAGCCCGACGACGACCGTGATGGCCAATAGGTAGTGCGGGCGGCGCATGAGTGGAGCTCTCCTCTGGGGGTCGTGGGCGGACCTCGCCCGAGGTCCGCATGGTAGCCGCCTCACGAGTCCGCCGTGATCGGTCTGGCGCTACACTCGGACCCTTGATCGACGCTGAACGGCATCTGTTCACCTCGGAATCGGTGACCGAAGGCCATCCGGACAAGGTCTGCGACGCGATCGCGGACGCCATCCTCGACGACGTCCTGGCGGCGGATCCCTCGGCACGGGTGGCGGTCGAGGTCGCGACCACGACCGAGACGGTCATCGTGCTCGGCGAGCTGACGACCTCGCACCTGGTGGACGTCGAGGCCATCGTGCGGCGCACCGTCCGGGAGATCGGGTACGACGACCCGAGCCTGGGCTTCGACGCCAACACCCTGTCGATCACGTCGCTCATCAAGGGGCAGTCTCCGGACATCGCCATGGGCGTCGACCATGCGTACGAGGAGCGGTCTGGGGACGACCCAGCGGAGCTGGGCGCGGGCGACCAGGGGATGATGTTCGGCTACGCCACAGATGAGACCGCCGATCTGATGCCGATGCCAATCCAGCTCGCCCATGAGCTGTGCCGCCGGCTGGCAACCGTCCGTCGAAACGGGCTGCTCCCGTTCCTGAGGCCGGACGGCAAGAGCCAGGTCACGGTCGCATACGGGCCCGATCGGCGGCCGATAGGCGTGCGGACCGTGCTCATCAGCACTCAGCATGACGCCATCATCGATGTCGCCACCGAGTTGACAGACGCGGTCCGCAAGGAGGTCGTGGACGTGGTCATCTCACCCGCGCAGCGCGATGGCGAGATCCGGCTGCTCGTGAATCCCACTGGCCGGTTCGTGCTTGGCGGACCGGCTGGCGATTCGGGACTCAGCGGCCGCAAGATCATTGTTGACACGTACGGGGGCATGGCCCGACACGGGGGTGGAAGCTTCTCCGGCAAGGACCCCACCAAGGTCGACCGCAGTGGGGCGTATGCGGCGCGATGGGTCGCGAAGAATGTCGTCGCGGCCGGGCTGGCGTCCCGCTGCGAGATCCAGGTCGCCTACGCCATCGGGGTGGCCCACCCGCTGGCCCTCAACGTCGACACCTTCGGGACGGGACGGGTTCCCGATTCGGTGATCGGGGCCGCCATCGGGAGCGTGGTGGACCTCCGTCCGGGAGCCATCATCGAGCGACTCGATCTCCGCCGACCGATCTACCGGCCCATCGCGGCCTACGGCCATTTCGGCCGGTCCGACCTCGACCTCAGCTGGGAGCGCGCCGACCTCGCCGACGAGCTGCGTCATGCAGCCGGTCTGGCGGGGGCCCCGGCGTGACGGGGACCCAACTTCCCGTTCGGTGGGGCCCGCCCCCGCCCGGTCCGCTGGCCCGTCTGGCGGCCTGGGTCCGGGGACTGGCGGGCGCGCCCACTGCACCTGTGGAGCGGCTCGGGGAGCTCCCGGTCGCCCTTCGGAGCGGCCCGCTGGCTGTCCCGTACCGCGAGGCGGAGCGCGAGGGCGACCACCGCAGAGCTGGGGCCGCGGCAATGGCCGCCGCCGAAGCTGGGATCGCTGCCGCCGCCTGGTGGGCCGCCGACCTGTGGGCCCACCGCGCCCTGTGGCACTTCGAGCGGGCCGAGCTGGGCCTGCAGGCCGCCCGGGCGGCGCGCCGCATCGGTGACCTGCGCGTGGCGGGTGGCGATCCGGCCAGCGCCCGGCGCTACTATGCCGAGGCGATCAGCGAGGCCCGCGACCTCGGCGCCGAGCGCGAGGAAGGCCTGGCGGCCAACGGCATGGGCCACGCGGAACTGGAGCTGGGGAACGTGACAGCCGCTCGAAAACTGGCGCGCATCGCATTGGAGCTGTTGGAGCGCTGCGGTGCCCCGACCGATGAAATCGCCGCCGCCCGCGAGCTGCGCGGCACCGAACAGCCGGTGGGCGCTGCACCGGGCCCGGAGGACGCGTGAGCGTTCGCCAGCCGAGCCGTCAGGTTCGTCAGGCCACCACGAGCCGCCAGATGCAGGTCGGGATCGTTGGAGCCGGGGTGATGGCGGAGGCGATGATCACCGGCCTGTTGGCCGACCGGGCGGTGCGCCCGTCGTCCCTGGTGGCGTCCCATCCGCGGCGGGAGCGCCGCACGGCCCTCGCCGCGGAGCATCACATCCAGGTCGTGGCCCGCAACCGTGACGCCGTGACGGACGCGGACATCGTGGTCCTGGCGGTGAAGCCCCAGATGCTGCGCGCCGTGATGCGCGAGCTGGCGGACGCGCTCCGCGACGGCCAGGTGGTGCTGTCCATCGTGGCCGGCGCCACGCTGCGGACATTGAGCACAGGCCTGCGCCATGCGGCGGTGGTGCGGGCCATGCCCAACACCCCGGCCCAGATCCGGAAGGGCATCGCGGTCTGGGCCGCGGCGCCGGCCTGCAGCGCCGCCCAGCGCGACCTGGCGCGTGCCGTTCTGCGCGCCCTGGGCGACGAACGGCAGGTCGAGGACGAGAACTTCGTGGCCATGGCCACCGCCCTGTCGGGGACGGGGCCGACCTACCTGTTCGCCGTCATGGAGGCGCTGGTGGACGCCGGCGTGCACCTGGGCTTTCCCCGTGAGCTGGCGCACGACCTGGTGGCGGAGACGCTGGTCGGCTCCAGCCAGTATGCCGCCGCCTCGAATCTGCACCCCGCCCAGCTGCGCAACGCGGTGACGTCCCCCGGCGGGACGAGCGCGGCCGCCATCTACGAGCTCGAGAAGGGGCGCCTGCGCACCGTACTGTCCGACGC
>JBKJVN010000105.1:0-2785 GCA_046717345.1 Candidatus Limnocylindria bacterium
AGGGCGGCTCCGGCGGGACCGGAGGCGTACACCGCCGGAATGTCGATCCCATCCGGCCTCAGCAGGGTTGGACGCCGCAGGCTGCCCGGTTCATACGCCGGTGAGCTCACGATCAGCGCCGCGGCGTCCGCGGTCTGAGCGTAGTCCACCATCTGCCGCCGGCCGCACGGCCCTGCGCCGACCACAGCTATGGCGCCGGCGGGGAAGTCGACCCAGTCGTCTGAGTCACATCCTCCGGAGCCGATGGGCTGGCCATCATCGCTGACAGCCACCGCCACGACCGGGGCCGTAATGTCGCCCGAGGCGGAGAAGATGAGCGCGTGGAGGTGGTCGGCGCCAACGAACGTCTGGTCGTTGGCGGTGAGCTCGGCGGAGGCCGTCTCGGTGAAGAACGGGAACGTGAACTCATCCACGGTCACCGCGTAGCCGGCGGCGCGCAGCTCCTCCGCAACGTACGACACGGACCCGATGTAGCCCGCTGTGCCGGCGGCGCGAATTCCGTCATTCGCTTCGGCTATCGCCAGCAGCTCGTCGAGGTGCTGCCGGATGCCCGCCGGCTCGACGGCGGCTCGGAGCGCTTCACTGATCGTCAGGTCGGCGGCGGGTTCGCCGGGGCTGGCCGAGGGCGAACCGCCGGACGAGAGGCTGGGCCGCGGTGAGGCGGTATCGGCCTGGCAGGCGGCAACCAGCAGGAGTGCTGCCAGCAGGCCACGCGCGAGGCGCGTGCGTGACCGGCGTCGAGTCATCCCAGCAAACATACCGGCGGGGTTCGGGGAGGGGTTCGATTCACGCTCCTCGGTTGCTATGCTGCGGGTCCAATCGGTACGGATGGAGAATGGCGCCGTGGCCACCGACGAGAAGCTGAAGCTGTTGAAGACGGTCCCGTTGTTTGCCATGTGCGCCGACCGGGAGGTTGAGCGGCTGGGAATGTTGGTCGAGGAAGTCGACATCCCGGCCGGTCGCGTCCTCTTCAAGCAGGGTGATACGGCCCAGGAGCTGTTCATTGTCGTCAGCGGCCAGGTGCGCGTCGAGCGTGACGGCAGGGTCCTCGCCAACCGCGGTCCGGGCGAGTTCTTCGGTGAGATCGCGCTCGTCGCCGAAGGTCCGCGGACGGCAACCGCGACCTGCGTGACCGCGTGCCGGCTGCTCGTCCTGGGCCACCGCGATTTCCACAGCCTGATGGACGAATTCCCGGCGCTGAAGATGCGCGTCCTCGAGACGCTGGCCAAGCGGGTGCGGACGCTCGACACCGCCGCCGTCCACTAGGTAGGATTCGCGGGCGCCTCGGGCGCAACACCGGGCGGGAGTAACTCAGCCGGTAGAGTGTCTGCTTCCCAAGCAGGATGTCGCGGGTTCGAGCCCCGTCTCCCGCCCCAAGACCTCATTCTGAGCACGAAACGGCACAGGATATGGCCCTGCCGCGACACGGGTTCGCGTGCCACAGCGCTCGTCCTGCTCGGATCGCGGGTGGGCACCGGCATCAGGCTGGCCTAGACTCATCACGCCCATGAGCGCCTGTCCAAAATGCGGCCATCAGAACGCGGATGGTGTCAAGTTCTGCGCCGGGTGCGGCGGGAATTTGCTGGGGCCAAGGGCAGATCCCGAGCAAGTCCGTCGAACTGTGACGGTCCTCTTCGCCGACGTGACTGGCAGCACGGCCCTCGGCGAGCAGCTCGACCCGGAATCGCTGCGAACCCTGATGGGCCGTTATTTCGCAGCCATCAAGGAGATCGTGGAGCGGCATGGGGGAATGGTCGAGAAGTTCATTGGCGACGCGGCGATGGCCGTGTTCGGCCTCCCGACCCGCCATGAAGACGACGCTCTCCGCGCGGTGCGAGCGGCAGCCGAGATCCGCGACATGCTGGCGGGGCTCAACGCGGAGCTGGAGCAGAGCCGCAGTATGGCTGTCGTCTTTCGGACGGGCGTGAATACGGGTGAGGTGGTGGCGGGCGATCCGTCAGCCGGCCAGACACTCGTCACTGGCGACACAGTCAACACCGCCGCCCGCCTGGAGCAGGCCGCCCAGCCGGGGGAGATCCTGCTCGGCCAGGCCACCTACCGCCTCGTGCGCGACGCGGTGGTCGCCGAGCCCAGCGAACCCGTTGATGCCAAGGGCAAGGCCGAGCCGGTGCCCGCCTACCGCCTTGTTTCGGTCACCCATGGCGCCGCGGGCCACACGCTGCGCCTCGACGCGCCGATGGTCGGCCGCGACCGCGAACTTCGCCTACTGATCGATGCCTTCGAGCTCACCGTCGCTGACCGGACCGCTCGACTCGTCACGGTGGTCGGTGTGGCCGGGATCGGGAAGTCGCGACTCGTTCACGAGTTTCACCAGCGGATCGAGGCGCAGGCCACCTTCATGCTGGGCCGCTGCCTCTCGTATGGGGAGGGGCTCACGTACTGGCCGCTGGCCGATGCACTGCGCGATCCAGCTGGGGTCGACGAGGACAACTCGGGCGAGTCTTGGCACGCCGGGCTCACGGCGCTTAGCGCCGGGCAGCCGGATGCGGAGACAATTGTCGAGCGGGTCGCCGGCCTCATCGGTGTGGGGAACGCGGGTCCAGGTAGCGAGGCGTTCTGGGCCGTCCGGCGACTGTTGGAGGGGATGGCGCGACGTCGGCCGCTCGTCTTCGCTATTGAGGACCTGCATTGGGCGACACCCACCTTCCTCGATCTGGTCGAGCACGTGGGCGGCTGGACCCGCGACGCCCCCATACTGCTCCTGTGCGTCGCTCGCCCCTAACTGCTCGAATCCCGGCCTGGCTGGGATGGCGGTGAACGGAAT